>JARGFU010000001.1:6991-306991 GCA_029210625.1 Deltaproteobacteria bacterium
GCTACTCGGTCCGCCTCCTCGAGAAGGAGGGCGGCCGCAGCGGCCCCTGGCACGCGGACGGTTGACACCCCGGCCTCCCTCGGCGGAAGCGCGCGAAGGCGGCGCCCAGCCGGCGCAGCGTGCGGTCCCGTGTGCCCCAGGCTCGAGCTGGGGGGGTCCGCGGGGGGGAGTGGAGCTCCCCCCCGCTAGTACGACATGCTCAAGGCCGTCGATCGCGGCATGAGCTACTCGGTCCGCCTCCTCGAGAAGGAGGGCGGCCGCAGCGGCCCCTGGCACGCCGGTCAGTAAACCAGGTCGATGGTGCGGCGCTCGCCCGCGTCCAGCGAGATCAGCTGCAGGTAGGGCAGCCCGCCCTCCAGGTGGGTCGGCCCGGCGAGGAGCAGGGCGGGCCCGGGAGCGAGGCCCTCCAGCGCGTAGCGGCCCTCTCCCCCGGCCAGGTCCACCTCGACCAGCCGGGCCCCTCGCAGGTAGGGCCGGGTCGCCTCGACCCCGCTCTCGAAGAAGCGGACCAGCCCCTCCCAGCCCTCCTCCCGCGCGGTGTTGGCGAGCTGCGCGCCGACGACGAGGACGATGAAGCTCCGCTGCCCGGGATCGGTGAGGACGCCGCCCTCGATCCGGGCGTCCGCCGGCGTGCCCACGTCGAGCTCGAGGGTCTCCCCCGCCCGCAGCTCTCCGACCCGGGAGACCCCGAGCATCTTCTCTCCGGGGCGGTCGGCCGTGACGAAGGCCTGGTAGCGCCCCGGCGGCAGGACCTGGCTCCGGTAGCGGCCCCAGGCGTCGGCCGGCACCGTCGAGCGGGCCGACCCCCACACCGAGGCCTCCCCGAAGCGCTCGAGCTGGAGGATGGCGTGCGGCCTCCCGAAGGCTCGCCCCTCGATGACGCCGCCGGCCTGCAGGGTCAGCCGGATCCGGTCCGTCTCCGGCCCGATGGCGGGGCAGTCGTCCTGGGAGCTCGCCACGTAGCCCGGGTGCTCGGCCCACACGCAGCGTGAGCCCTCGCCCGGGCGGATCCGGACCTCGCCGGCCGCGTCGGTGGTGTGCCACCCCCCCGCGATCACGAGCGCCCCCTCCACGCCCTCCCCCTCGGGGTCGACCACCTCGACGGTGACCTCGGGGCCCGGACCGAGGCGCACCTCTCCGAGCTCCACCGGCCCCGGGCAGCCGCCCTCCAGCGAGCGGGTGAGGGTCGCGTGGCCCGGGCCCTGGAAGCGCACCTCCCTCCTCTCGAAGAGGAGCTCGGCCCGGAAGCGACCGTCGGCCCGCTTCTCCAGGGTCCCCTCCACGAGCTCGACCCCGCCGAGCGGGAGCCCGGCCGTCGAGACGAGCCTCCCCTCGATCACGCAGAGGGTCTCCAGCTCGATCTCCACTCCGTCGGAGGGCACGCTCAGCGAGCTGAACCCCGACCCGTACCCGAAGGCCGTGACCGAGGCGATGGCCGGCCCGGGCGGCAGGGCGGTGAAGACGAAGCGGCCCTCCTCGTCGGTGATCGCTCGCACCTCGGCGAATTCGTTGCTCTCGACCCCGGTCTCCCCCCGCAGGGTCTGGCCGTGGACCGTGACCTCGGCGCCGGCGACGGGCCGGCGATCGTCCGAGGCCAGGGCCACCCCCTCGAGGCGCCCGGTGGGGCGTGCCCGGATCAGCTCGACCACCGAGCGCTCGCCGGAGACGATCTCGACCCGGCGGGGCTCCCCCGCCGCGAGGCCGGGCGCCGTCAGGCGAAGCTCCACCACGCCGGGAGCGAGGTCGTCGATCCGCGCCGCCCCCTCGGCGTCGAGGGCCACGCTGCGCAGCGGGGCGCCGGGGACCTCCGGCTGGAGGGACACCCTCCCCCCGGGGATCGGCGACCCGTCCTCGAAGCGCGCCGACACCACGAGCTCACCCGCCCGCTCCAGGGTGATCTCGAGGAGGGGCGGCAGGGGCTCCCACCGGCCTTCGAAGCTGCCGTGGCCGGCGTGGCGCACGGTCAGCTCTCCGCTCCGGCTGGCCCCCGAGAGCCAGCAGACGCCCTCGGCGTCGGTGTGGTGGTCCTCGTCCACCCGCCAGCCGCCGCGCAACATCACCCGGGCTCCGGCGATGGGCTCTCCCCCGGCGTCCCTCACCCGGACCTCGGTCCGCGGACGCGGCTCGAGCACCAGCAGCACCGAGGCCTCGACCGGAGCTCCCTCCGGGGCGGGAGGGATCGCGGCCCGGGTGGCGGCAGCCGACCCCTCGTCGCGGCGGGCCATCACCTCCACCTCGCCCACCGGCAGCCCCTCGAAGGTGAAGGAGCCGTCGGCCGCCGAGACCGTCTCGAGCCCCTCCAAGCGCGGCGTGATCCACACCGGCACCTCGGCGGCCGGCCGCTGCCCGGCGTCGATCACCCGGCCCCTCAGCCGACCCCTCGGCCAGAGGTACAGCTCCTCGGTCCAGGGCTCGCCCGGCTCGACCCTGGGCTGGCTGCGCTCGTCGAGGGGGGTCGCCGCCGAGGCCAGGTCCCCCCACTCGGCCTGGAGCCGGTGGGGAAGCGAGACGTCGATCGGGAGGGAGAGTCGCCCGTCGGCCTCACTCACCCCCACCGGCTCGCCGTCCAGGAGGAGGGTCGCTCCCCCGGCCGGCTCGCCGCTCGGGTGGCGAACCCTCACCGTGAGCGTGGGCCGGAAGTCCGGCGCCTCGGGCGCGTCGGCGCTCGCCACCGGGACCCTTTCGCCCAGCACCGCGGCCCGCCGCTCGGCGCGGGCCCGCTTCAGGCGGAGCGTCGCCGCGTTCGGGCTGGTCATCGACTCCGGCAGGAAGGAGATCACCAGGCCGGCGCCGGCCAGGAAGATCCCGACCCCGAGGACGACCGCGATCAGGACCGTAGTGCGCCACGCCACCGCCCGAGGGTAGCGGGTTTCACCGGCGCCTGGCGAATGGCCGGAGCGTCAGGCCGCCGGGGCGAGCTCGACCACGCCGGCGGCGCGGTGCCGCACGAGGGCGATGAAGCCCTCCCAGGTCTCGGGGCGCATGGTCAGGGTGCTGAACTCGCGGCCGCTGCTCTTGCCGGCGAAGACGACCTCGCCGCGGATCCACTCGGAGGTGCCGTCGGGGAAGCGCAGGATCCCCACCAGGCGCTGGGCGGGCGCGAGCTGCAGGTCCCAGATCTTCAGGGTGTCGAGGTCGATCGCCTCGACCTCGCGCTCGAGGGTCTCGCTCTCTCCGGCGAGGGTCAGCGAGATGCGCTCGGCCTGCTTCTTCCCCGGCTTCGTGATGGCGTCCATGGTTGGGTGGAATACGCCCGGCCCCCGTGGATGCCTGTGACTGCGGTCACCCGGCCATCGCTTTTTCAGCCATCCCCCGATCATGGCGGCGATCATCCTCCCTCGCGGAGGGCGCGCCAGTTTTTGGCGTGATGGGGATCACGGTGAGCCGCGAGCTGTGAGCTGTGAGCTACGAGCTGTCGGGCCGAGTGGCGCTTCGCAGCCTGGTTGGCAGTTGATATGGAGGCGCCTCATGAAGGTCTTCGTTCGTGTCGGCGCTCTCTCCGTCTCCCTCCTCCTCGCCGGGCCGGTGCTGGCCGAGGGGGCGCTCTCAGGGAGGGTGGTCGACGCGCTCTCGGGCCGGGCGCTCTCGGGCGTCGAGGTGACCCTCGAGGACACGGGGGCCCGGGCCCTCACCGCCACCGACGGGCGCTACCGCCTCGACGCCCGCGAGTCCCTCGCGCGGACCCTCTCGCTGGCGGCGAGCGGCTACTGGCCGGCGCGCTTCGTCGATCAGCGGGTCGAGCGGGAGGCCACCCTGCGCCTCCTGCCGCGCCGGATCGACGAGGCCGCCCTGCGCGCCTGCACCGCCGACCTCGGCCGCTGCTTCGGCGTGCCCACCCACCGGCCCGAGGCCGCGGCCGTCCCGGGCCTGCCGCAGCGGCTGCCGGTCGCAGTGGTCCTCCCGAACGGCCTCACCGCGCCGCCCGAGCTGCCCGCCACGGTGAAGGTCGCCCGCCGCTTCGCCTCCTCCTGCTCGGGCAACCCCATCGTGCAGATCGACGAGGTCGCCTTCGAAGACTACGTCGCCGGGGTGGTGCCCGCCGAGATCGGCGTCTTCAAGAGCACCCCCGGCGGCCCCGAGTCGGCCCGGGCCAGCTTCGAGACCTTCGCGGTCCTCGCCCGCACCTACGCGCTCTGGTGGTGGTTGCAGAGCGGCGGCGCCAGCGCCCAGTACCACCTCGACGACACCGCCTGTAACCAGCGCTACGAGGACTACCGCGACGCCTGGATCACCTCGGTGGTCGACTCCACCGCCGGGAAGGTCCTGGTGAGCGCCGCCGATCCCACCGTGATCGACAAGTACGAGTACGCGGCCTCCTGCGGCCGGCACGGCACCCGCCCCGAGTACCAGACCGAGCTGGTGCCCGATCAGACCGGCACGGTGGGCTGCACCAACGGCGGCTGGTGCGGCCACGACAACTGCGCGGCCCACGAGGACAACCCCTCCCTGCCCGCGGGCAACCGCTGCCTGGTGCGCGGCACCTGCCAGTGGGGCTCGCTGGAGTGGTCCTTCGTCGGGCGGGACTACGGCTGGATCCTGGGCCACTACGAGCCGAACCTGACGCTGGTCACCCTCGGCGGCGATCCCACCGCGAACCTGGTGGGCTTCGTCCGGGAGCTCGACGTCTACACGGGCCCCGACATCGCCGACGCCGCGGTGAGCCTCGACTCGGGCGAGAGCACGATCACCGACGTCACCGGCTTCTACCGGATCGTCGGCCTGCCGCTCGGCACCTACCAGATCACCGCCAGCGCGACCGGCTACCAGAGCGGCAGCCGGGAGAAGGTCCTCGACGGGCCCGGTGACTTCTGGGGCTCGCTGGCCCTCCTGCCCGAGGGCCACGACGGCGGCACCGATCCCACCGACGGTGGCGGGAGCGACGGGGGCACCTCCGACGCGGGGGGAGGCGGCGGCGACGCCCCGCAGGGCGGCTGCGGCTGCGCCAGCCAGGCGCCCGCCCCGGCCGGGAACCTGCTGCTCGCCCTCGCGCTCTTCGGCCTCGCGCTGCGGCGCCGGAGGTGACTCCTCCCCACGCCGCCTTTGCCTGAGACGGGATCGCGGACGTAGATTGCGCCCATGAAGCGGATTCTGGGAGGGATCGTCTGCCTTCTGCTGCCTGCGCTCGCGCTGGCGCAGGGCAGCGAGGTGCACGAGCAGCCGGACATTCTCCTGGGCGAGGTGACGCTCCCCCTCATCGAGCGCTCCGAGACCCTGGAGGACCTCCCCCTGGGCGCGTCGCTCTTCGAGGGTACGCTCGGCGGCGCGACCCGCCTCTTCCTGGCGGGCGGCGTCGAGCCGGGGGGAGTCGGGGAGCGCGCCATCCGCGTCTGGGAGCCGGCGGAGCGGCGCTGGGCGGCGACGGGCCTCTATCTCCCGGGAGAGCTGGTCCCCCGGTCGCCGGTGAGCGTCACCTGGATCGACCACAGCGCGGGGAGCTTCCTCTCCCTGGGCACCTCGAACCTCCGGGTCGACCCGAGGCCGGCCGCCTTCCTCGACGACCGGGAGCTCTCCTTCGACACCACCGGTAGCTGCAGCGACCTCGCCGCCGAGACCTCCGCCGCCGGCACCCCCCTGCGGCTGGGCAGCTCCCACTTCTTCACCAAGCCGGCCGGGGCCCTGGGCACCCCGGACACCCTGGCCGTCTTCCTCTACCTGGTGGATCCGGACTTCGAGTCCGCCGAGGGCCGCTTCTACAGCGTCGCGCAGCCCAAGATCGCCACCGGCGCGCCCGACACCATCTGCTTCCAGCGGATCCTCGATCGGATCTCGATCCCCGAGGACCGGGTCTTCGCCTCGGTGCTCTTCGATCCGACCGCCCGGCAGGGCGAGGGCGCCCTCCTCTTCGCCGGCGGCCAGGGGGTCAGCCAGTCCAGGAACACCACCGCCGTGGCCTACGATCTCCAGGGCGTGGCCGAGGAGCTCATCGGCTCGGGCTCGAACCAGTCTCCCGAGGCGATGATCCCCCTCGCCGACGGCAGCGGCGTCCTCCTCCTCGTCGACGAGGATCCCACCCAGAGGGAGGACGTCCCCGGCCTCGTCGAGGCCCGCTACGACCAGACGAGCGGGCGCTACGAGCTGACCCCCCGGGCCGCGCCGGTCGGGGTCGGCGGCCAGCCCCCGGCCGGCGTCTACGCCGATGGCTTCGATGCCGGCATGTGGCGCCTGGCCCGGGAGCCCTCCGACGGGACCCTCGTCCTCTACGCCCACACCAGCCCGGCCAGCGCCCAGGCCGGTGGCCACGACGTCGACGGCGCCTCCGGGACCCAGAGCGACTACGTCACCCTGCGCGAGGGGACCCTCGCGCTCTTCGGCCAGACCGAGCACTTCGTGATCTGGCCCCGGCAGTACGGCACCGAGTTCACCTTCCTGCTCACCCTCGACGGCGAGCCCACGGGGCGCTGGGGGATCGACTACCGCTCGCGGGACGACGGCGTGAACTCCACCCTGGAGTTCGGAAAGATGGACTCCCAGACGCGGGATGACGGCCTCTTCGTCCTCTCCCTCGAGGGCTACGATCCCGAGGAGTCCTACTTCACCCTCATCGTGCTCGACGGCGGCAACAAGTACCCGGTCCTCGATCTCGACCTGCTGACGACGGTGCGGGAGCGGGAGAGCGTCTACCGGGGCTTCGGCTGCCAGAGCGGCGGGGGCAGCGGCGGGCTCGCGCTCGTCCTGCTCGCCCTGCTCCTCGCCGGCGCGCGCCGCCGCCAGGCGCCGGCCCTGCTGCTGGCCGGGCTCCTCCTCTCGGCCTCGCTCCCGGCCCGGGCCGAGGAGGCCCGGGAGGGGCGGCCCCGCCTCGCCTTCCTCGGGGTGACCCCCGGCGCGGGCGTCGACGCCCTCACCGCCGAGGCCATCAGCGACTACATCCAGACCCTCACCGCCGAGACCCAGGGCTACGACGTCATCCGCCTCACCGAGGTGAAGGAGATGCTCGGCTTCGAGGCGCAGAAGCAGCTCCTGGGCTGCGACGAGAGCGGCTGCCTGGCCGACATCGCCGGCGCCCTCGACGTCGACCGCCTCCTGCGGGCCTCGGTCTCGCGCATCGGCTCGTCGATGATGATCCAGCTGACCCTCCTCGACGGCCGGGAGGCCACCCAGATCCGGGCCTCGGGGATGCGCCTGGAGGAGGCCGAGGACGCCGAGCCGGTCCTCGACGTGCTGCCCGAGATCCTCGACGAGGTCTTCCAGGCCGACGAGCGCTTCGAGGGCAAGCGGGTGAAGGCCCGCAGCCGGCTCGGCAAGAAGCGCGGCTCCCGGGGCTACGTCCCCGAGCACCGCTGGTCTCTCGGCGCGGGCGTCGACATCGACGTCGCGAACGGCGGCGGCACGCTGCTGGGCCTCCACGTCGGCTACCGCAGCCGCGTCTTCGGCTTCGGCCTCTCGGTGATGCCGCGCATGGGGGTGAGCCCCATCGAGGCCTTCACGGTGCCGGTGGGCCTGCGCGCCGAGGTGCGCCTGCGCCTCTTCAAGGCCGGGCCGGTCCACCCCAACCTGGTCCTGGGCACCACCATGTTCCCCACCGACGCGCTGCTGGCCCGCGCCGGCGTCCACGTCGACGTCGATCTCCACCGCTTCCTGCGCGCCTACGTCGCCCTCGCCGCCGAGGCGCTCACCGGCAACCAGCCCTTCCACCAGGGCTACGCCGTCCTCTCCGTCGGCGCCGCCTTCGTTCCCTAGACAATCGACGCGGCCCGCGCCTCGACCCGGGCGATGACCGCCTCGAAGGCCCGGCTGATCCGGGTCTGGTCGCGGATCATCGCCACCTTCGGCCAGGTCACCCGCTCCCCCTCCAGGATGAACTTCTCGAAGTCGGCCAGGCTGGGGTTGGCGACGATCTTCCGCAGCATCGCCGGATCCACCCGGGGGTGGATGTTGATGTCCCCCACGTAGGGCTGGGCCATCAGGTCGTGCAGCCGGCCCAGCCGCCGGCGGACGCGCTCGTTCTCGATGTAGCGGCTGGAGGCGCCGAGGATCGAGGCCAGGTGGGAGGTGGTCAGCTCGCTGGCGAGCGCCAGCCCGGCCTGGGCCAGGCTCTCCTGCTCGCTCTTGCCGGCGAAGAGGTACACGTGGGCGTTGGTCTGGCTGACGATGAAGTGGTTCACGTTGTGCAGCCGCCCGACGCGAGCCATGGGCACGTCGCCGCCCACGCTGCCGTCGATCCACCGCTCCCGGGGCAGGTAGGGCACGGGCTCGCCCTCGGGACCCCGCGTCATCAGCATGGCGGGCTCGAAGAGGAAGGGCATGGCGCAGGAGACGGCCGCCGAGTAGGTGACCAGCAGGTCGGGCGCCGTCAGGTGGTTGAGGATCCGCGGCTTCTGCCGGCTGCGGGTCGGCGCGACCGAGATGTTCAGGACCCGGCCGGTCTTCGCGAAGGCCTCCGCGAAGGTGTAGTCGCCGCCCATGTTCGTGCGGATGTGTTCGAGGAGCTGCTCGTGCCCGAAGAGCGACTTGTCCCGGGCGATCTGGCGCAGGCCCTTGAAGCGGACCGCCACCCGGTGGACCTCCTCCGGGTGGGCGAACATCCGCGCGTTCTCCTCGTCGGTCCGGGTGCAGACCCCGGCGGCGACGATCGCCCCCATGCTCGAGCCCGAGATGATCGAGGGCAGGAGCCCCCGCAGGAAGAGGGCCTTCACCACCCCCAGGTGGTAGATGCCCAGGGTCGCGCCGCCAGAGAGCATCAGGGCCGAGCGGCCGAACTTGTGCTGGGCCTGGAAGAGGCGCTCGAGCTTGGCCTCGTCGGGCAGGCCGGTCCTCTTCTCGTCGGCCAGCCAGTTCAGCGCCCGGACGGCCAGCTCGAGGAAGCGCCGGGGCAGGTGCTTGGTCTCACCGCTGTAGGTCTCGCAGTAGAGGCGCGGGTTCAAGAGGTCGTGGTGGTGCTGGGTCAGCGCCTCCTCGAGGAGCTCGACCAGCGCCGGCGCGTCCTCCCGCGCGAGGCAGGACTCGAAGCGCGCGACGTCCTCCCGGATCACCTCGTGGTCGTAGTAGTTCGAGCGCTCGTCCTCGAGCCACGCGTCGTTGTGCTCGAGGGCGTCGAGGGTCTCCGCGGCGGCGAGCCAGTCCTCGTAGGTGAGCGCGGACTCCATCGCCCGCCGCGCCGCCCGCCGCTGCTTTCGTTCCGAGAACATCGCTGCTCAATAGCGCGAGACGCAGGTGCCCAGGGGGTCCTCGGCGAGCACGCCGGAGGAGAGGCGCACCTCGGCGCTGGTGGCGCACTCGGCCATCGCCGCGCCGGCGGTGTTGGTGCGCAGATCCCCGTCCGAGACGGTCAGGCTCGAGCCCTCGCGGGCGAGGATGCCGAGGCCCGCGTTGCGCTGCAGGCTGGCGCCGGCGACGCCGAGGGTGGAGGCGCCCCAGGCCTCGATGCCGTGGGAGCCGTTGTCCTCCAGGGCGAGGCCGTCCGCGCTGCCCGAGGTGCCGATCATCTGCAGGCCTCCGCCGTGGGCCTGCCGCACCGCCACGTCCTCCAGGGTCACGCCGGCGCCGTGGAAGAAGAGGCCCATCCCGAGATCCCCCACCGAGTCGCCGGCTACCGTCTGGATCGTGACCCGCCGCAGGGTGGTCTCGCCCCGGAGCACCTGCACGCCCACGCCGGCGACGTTGCTGACCCGCAGGTCCTCGATCAGGGCCGGCACCAGCAGGTCGTTGGCCACGACCCCGCCGGCGGGCATCGGCCCCTCGAGGACGACGTTCTTCAGGGTGCCCGCCCCGCCCACCAGGCCCACCCCGGCCTGGGTCACGTTGCGCACGTCGAGGTCGTCGAGCTCCACCCGTCCGTCGGGGCGGGTGAGCAGCCCGTACTCGGCCTCGCGCGCCCGAAGCCGCAGGCCCGTGAGCGTACCGCCGGCGACGAAGTAGGCCGCCGAGGAGACCCGCTCGGCCATCGCGTCGGTGACCGTGGCCTCGCCGGCGATGAGGCGCAGCGCGGCCTCCGCGTCGTGCACGAAGAGCTGGGAGAAGGTGGCGTCGCCGGCCTCGATCCGGAAGGCCGCCCGCCCGCCGCTCACCTCGACCCGCTCGACGATGAGCGAGCCGAGGGAGACGACCGTGTGCTGCCGGTCGGCCCCCTGCAGCTTCAGGTCGCGCAGGATCACCTGCACCCCCGCGGGCACGACGAGCACGGGGCCGTCCGCCGGCGCCACCACGGTGGTCAGGGCGACGCCCGCCCCCTGGAAGAGGGTGTCCCCCTCGACGACCAGCGGCCCCTGCACCGTGCCCGCCGGGAGGTTGGCCTCGACGATCGGAGGGTCCGCGTCGGGCTCCGAGGGCTTGCTCGCGCAGCCCGAGCCGCCTCCGGCGCAGCTCGCCAGGACGAGGGCCGCCAGCAGGCCGCCGCCGGTCGCTCGCCAGGCGTTCACGACTCACCTCCGGGCAGGAGCTTCGGCGCCCGGGCCGCCGGCGGGTCCTCGTCCCGGCCCAGCGCGTGGCGCACCTCGCCGGTGCCGAAGCGCTCGACCAGCTCCTCGACGCTGCAGCCGAGGAGCTCGCGGCCCAGTGCGACGAAGGCCGCGGCCGGCACGCACAAGAGGCGCTCGCCGACGAAGGCCGAGACGAAGACCGCGCCGCACTCCGGCAGGGGCGCCCGGCGGGTCTCGCAGTGGTAGACGAGCTTCGGCAGGAGCACCTCGAGCAGCCAGTCGGCGCCGGGCGCCTCCGGGACGATCACCTCGTAGGAGAAGGGCTCCCCCCGCTGGTCGGCCGTGAGCCTCGCGAAGGCCTCCCGCGCCTCGCCGAGCAGCCGGTTGGCGTCACGGGCCTCCCCCTCCAGGAAGGCCTGCTCCCAGAGAGGTGAGAGGTCGAGGGGCACGGCCGTCTCCCTATCCGCCCCAGCCCGAGCCCGGAACGTCGATGGTGAAGGGCGGCGCGCCGAGGGTGACCGCCGGATCGAGGGCCTCACCGTCCCGCCAGATCTCGAAGTGCAGGTGGGGGCCGGTGGAGCGGCCGGTGCTGCCGACGAAGCCGATGGAGTCGCCGGCCTCGAGGCGCTCACCCTCCCGCACCATGATGTGGGCGAGGTGCGAGTAGCGGGTGACCCAGCCGCCGGGGTGCATCACCTCGATGTGCTTGCCGTGGCCGCCCATCCAGCCGGCCCAGACCACCACCCCGGCCCCGGACGAGACGATCACCTGGCCGTCGTAGCCGTCGAGGTCGATCCCGTAGTGCATCCGCGAGAGCCCGCTCATCGGGTGCACCCGCAAGCCGAACTCGGAGTTGACGATCACCGGATCCACCGGCCAGACGAGGCGCTCCACGTCGCGGCCCTGCCGCATGGGCTGCACCTTCGCCCGGGCCCGCTCGATGCGGTGCTCGAGGTAGGCCAGGCGCGAGCGCACCCGGGTGGCGAGATCCGAGCTGACGAGCCAGGCGCGATCGTCGGCGTCGAGCTCGGTCTCGATCGCGACCTTGGTCCGCACCAGCTGCACCGCCGGCGTCCGGGCCGGCGGCTGGTCGAGGTAGACGTCCACCGCCTCGAGGAGGGTGGACCAGGCCTGGTGCATCGCCTGGGGGGGCGCGGTCTTCTTCCCCCGGGTCTTCGCCGCCCGCAGGGAGCCGAGCACGCGCGCGGCCGAGGCCATCGAGTCGTCGATCGTGGCCTCGCCCTGGCTGCGATCGGGGGCCAGGTGATCCAGCGGGATCACCGGCACCGGCCCGGCCCGCCAGCGCTGGGTGTCGGCGGCGCGCTCGGGGAGCACGCGCCCCTGCAGCGGGCGGATCTTCACCTTCACCGGCGGCACGGTGAGCCCGTCGATCTTCCGCGCCTCGGGGGCCCTCTTCGCCACCTTCACCTCGGTGCCGGTGGAGGCGATGGGCCGCGCGATCGGCTTCGACGACGGCGTGCTCGCGCAGGCCATCAGCCCCAGGGCGAGGGTGGGCACGAGCGTCGCCAGCGAGGGGCGGCCTGGAGAGAGGAGAGGGGCCAGGGTGGGGTCCTTCCTAGAACTTCCTGATCTAGTAGCAACCGGGAGCGAGGCCCGGCAAGAAACCTCCCCCCACCTACATGTAGGTCGAGGTGGGATGCACTGTCGCTTTTTCGGGCACCCCCCGGCGCGCCTGCCCGGAGGGGGCCCGGAGGGCCCTTACTTCGCCACGGAACTCCACGAAGGGCGTTTCTTTAAGCCATACTGCGCCGACCGGCCGGAGCTCTTTTCGGCCGCGTTGGGTGGAACCATCAAGGGAGCCCTTCGGGAGGGGTGGCTGCGAGGGCAGCTGTCGCCTTTTCGATCGGTGACCCGTCGTAGAGGGCAGGAGACGAACACCATGAACGTGACGATGCCACGGACGCTTCGCAGCTGGACCACGCCGCTCATCCTGGGGGCCGTGCTGGCCTCCTTCCTCGGCACCAACGGCTGCTCCTGCGACGGTGACGGCGGCCTCGGCGACGTGAAGCCCGAGATCCTCGCCCTGCCCAACCCGGTGGTCTTCGATCGCATCTCGGTGAACATCGAGGCCTCGGTGCAGCTCATGCTCAAGAACGACGGCAACGCCGTCCTCGAGATCACCGGCGAGCCGGTGCTCGCCGAGAACGCCGAGGACGGCGAGACCGAGCTGATCCTGCGGCGGATCATGCTGCCCGTCGACTGCGGCACCGGCGCCGAGCGGGTCGACGATACGCCGAACACCGTCGATCCCGGCGAGTGCGTCTCGGTGGACGTCGTCTACATCCCCGCCAACCTCGGCCCCGACACCGGCACCATCACCGTGCAGAGCAACGATCCGGACACCCCCACCCTGGTGGTCCCGATCGACGCCGTCGGCGCCGCCCCCGACATCGAGGTCTGCGTGCTGCCCTCGGCCTGCTCGGCCGAGAGCGTCTGCTACGAGCCCGGCTCCGGCCCGCTCACCATGGACTTCGGCCTGCTGCAGATCAACGACACCGCGACCTGCCCGGTGAGCATCAACAACCGCGGCGAGCTGCCCCTGGCCAACCTCGACTGGTCCTTCAAGAGCGGCAACCGGCGCGGCGACTACAGCCTCGACCCCACCGACCTGGGCTCCGGCGGCGACCTCGAGCCGGGCGCGGGCATCATCGTCAACATCGAGTTCTCTCCCCGCTCCGGCGGCCCGAAGGACGCGGTGGTCGAGATCACCTCCACCGACCCCGACGAGGCCGCGGTCACCATCCACCTCGACGGCATGGGCGACGGCCCCAAGGTCTGCCCGGATCCCTTCCCGGCCATCGACTTCGGCCAGGTCATCGTCGGCACCACCGACAGCATCGACGTGACCCTGGAGAACTGCGGCACCATGCAGCTCTCGATCACGGCGATGGAGGTACAGAACCAGAACGGCACCGGCCCCTCCACCGAGTTCGCCCTGGGCGCCGGCGCGCCGGGCGTGCCCATCGACCTGGCCGCGGGCACCTCCGCCGCCGTGCCGGTGGAGTTCACCCCGCCCATCGAGGGCTACTTCACCGGCCGCCTCTACCTCGAGTCCACCGACCCGGTGGTCCCCTCGGGCTGGGTGAACATCGTCGGTGAGGGCGTGGTCCCGCCCTCCTGCGAGCTGCAGGCCTCCACCTCCACCGTCTCCTTCGGCACCGCCGCGCCCTCGGGGCTGGGCGGCACCCCCGTCGAGAAGACCCTCGCCCTCTCCAACCCCGGCGAGCTCGACTGCACCGGCGTCACCGCCAACATCACCGCCGGCGCCGCCGCGACCTTCTCCATCGTCGGGCTGCCCGCGGGCGGCCCGCCCTGGACCCTCACCCCGGGCACCGTGGTGATCTTCACCCTCGCCTACGATCCGGCCGACACCACCGGCCCGGACCTCGGCACCGTCAGCTTCGGCGCCAACGAGCTGGCCGCCCCCCTCGACGTGAACCTCACCGGCACGCCGGTCAGCGCGCCGAGCTGCGACCTGGCCGTGACGCCGGCCACCGGCAACTTCTCCTTCAACGAGTGCGCCCTGCTCTCCTTCACTCCGCGCGTCGCCCAGTTCGGCGCCGTGAAGATGGGCTCGGACAAGACCCTCCCGGTCTCGCTGGAGAACATCGGCACCCGGATGTGCACCGTCGCCTCGGCCACCTTCCAGGCGGCCATCCCCTTCTTCCCGCCGGACCCCACCTTCACGCTGCCCAACGGCGGCGTCCCGAGGGTGAACGGCGTCCCGAGCGCGAACATCGCCCCGGGGCAGGTCGGCACCATCGACGTGCTCTACACGCCGGTCTCCGAGGCCGCCAACTGCGGCGCCCTCTGGGTCCAGACCGACAACGTCGGGCAGCCCAGCGAGTGCCTCGGCATCACCCCGGCCGGTGACGGCTGCTACAACATCTCGATGATGGGCCAGGGCGTGCGCTCGGCCATCGAGGTGATCCCCGGCGACGTGGACTTCGGCGTGATCACCGTCGGCTGCGCCTCCCGCGACACCAACGTCACCGTCTACAACATCGGCCAGGCGCCGATGGTGCTGAACAACATCTACGTCGACCCGGCCACCGCGCCCTTCAGCATCGTCTCCGCGCCGCCCACGCCCCACACCGTGCCCGGCGGCGGCAGCATCACCATCCGGATGAAGTACCAGCCGCCCGACACCAACACCCACACCGGCCTGCTGGTGCTCGAGTCCGACGCCCAGAACGGCAACTACTTCACCGTCCCCCTCGAGGGTAAGGGCACCAACGATCCCCACCAGACCGACACCTTCCAGCAGCTCTCCGAGCCGATGGTCGACGTCCTCTGGGTGATCGACAACTCCTGCTCCATGAGCGAGGAGCAGAGCGCCATCGCCAACAACGGCAACTTCTTCCTCAGCCACGCGCTCTCGCTCTCCACCGACTTCCAGATCGGCGTGACCTCCACCGACATGGAGGATCCGAACCACGCCGGCCACCTGCTCGGCAACCCGAAGATCATCACCCGGACCACCCCGAACGCCGTGAGCGCCTTCGGGAACAACGTGGACCTGGGCACCGGCGGCTCGGCCACCGAGAAGGGCCTGGACGCCACCCACAGCGCGCTGACCGATCCGCTCATCACCGACCCCGCCGCGAACGGGGGCTTCCTGCGCGACGACGCCAAGCTGGTGGTCATCGCGGTCAGCGACGAGGCCGACCAGAGCACGCCGCCGGTCGACTTCTACGTGGACTTCCTGAAGAACATCAAAGGCTACCGGAACACGGACCTGATGAGCTTCTCGGCCATCGTCGGCTACGACGAGCAGACCAACCAGCCCAGCCAGTGCACCTCCGCCAACGGCGACGCCGCCTCCGGGCCGCGCTACGTCGAGGTGGCGACCCGCACCGGCGGCCTGAAGCGCTCGATCTGCTCCAGCAACTGGGGCCAGATCGCCGACGACCTCGGCCTCGACGCCTTCGGCGCCCGCACCGAGTTCTTCCTCACCCGCGAGCCGATCCCCTCCACCATCGTGGTGAAGGTCAACGGCGTGACCGTGCAGTCGGCGGGCAACTGGAGCTACGACGGCAGCACCAACTCGGTCGTCTTCGATCCGGCCGCGGTGCCGGCGCAGGGTGCCACGATCGTCGTCGACTACGATACGATCTGCCGGTAGCAGTCGAGCCAGAGGAACAACCGTGTACGTGCACGTGGACGTGTACGTGCACGACCCTTCGTCCCGGGAATCACGTCGCTGATTCCGGGCGCCCTCCGTACACGTCCACGTACACGGACTCTCCCGGGAGCGACCCTACCCGGGGACCTTGGGGACCTCGTGCTTCAGGTCCGGCTCGTCGTGCACGAAGGTCAGATGGAGGGAGCCGCGGGTCCTTCCTTCCGCGGGGGCTGGCGCGCTGCCCGGAAGCTCGTGGATCCGGATCCCCTCCTCGCCCAGGCGGGCGATCAGCTCGCCGAGCCGCTCGAGCGGTAGCTCGTCGAAGCGCAGCGCCAGCGCGATGTTCGAGAAGAGCTGGAAGTCCTCGATGTAGGCGCCGCAGTCCTGCAGCGCCTCCTCGACCAGCCGGATGGCCCGGGTCCGCTCGACCCGGGTCGCGCCCTCGAGCCTCTTCACCCGACCATCCTACCCCTGCGCTCCTGCCGGGTGTCGGACCCTCGTGCTAGCTTCCCGCGCATGGCGAAAAAGGCTCGCGCGATCTTCTCCTGCACCACCTGCGGTCACCAGGAGCCCAAGTGGCTGGGCCGCTGCCCCGAGTGCGGCGCCTGGGGCGCCCTGGTCGAGGAGATCGCCGTCAGCAGCAGCAGCGAGAAGGCCGCCGCCCGCTCCCCGGGCCAGGGAGGCCGGCCGGTGCCCCTGCCCGAGGCGGGGGCCGAGGACTTCCAGCGCCGCTCGACGGGCATCACCGAGCTGGACCGGGTGCTCGGCGGGGGCGTGGTCCCCGGCGCCCTCTCCCTCATCGGCGGCGATCCGGGCATCGGCAAGTCCACCCTCATGCTGATGGCGGCCGCGCGCCTGGCGAACGAGCACGGGCCGGTGCTCTACGTCTCCGGCGAGGAGAGCGTCGCGCAGATCCGCCTGCGGGCCGACCGCCTCGGCCTCGAGGCGCCCACCCTCCACCTGCTGGCCGAGACCGACGGCGAGAAGGTCCTGGCGCAGGCCTCCGCCATGGAGGGCCTCTGCGCGCTGGTCCTCGACTCGATCCAGACCCTGCACCTGCCCGAGATCTCCTCGGCCCCCGGCTCGGTGAGCCAGGTGCGCGAGCTCACCGGCCTCTTCCTCGGCTGGTCGAAGCGCCGCGGGGTGCCCACCTTCCTGGTCGGCCACGTCACCAAGGACGGCGCCATCGCCGGGCCGCGGGTCCTCGAGCACATGGTCGACACGGTCCTCTATTTCGAAGGCGACCGGGGACACGCCTACCGGATCCTGCGCGCCCACAAGAACCGCTTCGGCTCGGCCGCCGAGATCGGCGTCTTCGAGATGCAGCGCTCGGGCCTGGTCGAGGTCCCCGATCCTTCCGCGGTCTTCCTCGCCGGCCGCCCTGAGGACGCCCCGGGCTCGGTGGTCACCGCCGCCCTCTCGGGCTCGCGGCCGGTGCTGGTCGAGGTGCAGGCCCTCTGCTCCCAGAGCCCCACCGGCGGCTCGGCGAGGCGCACGGCCATCGGCGTCGAGAACACCCGCCTGGCCCTGCTCGCCGCGGTCCTCGAGCGGAGGTTGGGCCTGACCCTCTACGATCACGACATCTTCGTGAACGTCGCCGGCGGCCTCTCCCTCGACGAGCCCGCCGCCGACCTGCCGGTGGCCTGCGCCATCGTCTCCAGCCTGCGCGGCGTGCCCCTCGATCCGCGCACCATCCTCTTCGGGGAGGTCGGCCTCACCGGCGAGGTGCGGGCGGTGGCCCAGACCGAGCTGCGCCTCTCCGAGGCCGCCAAGCTCGGCTTCAAGACCGCGATCCTCCCGGCCGATACCCTCGCGCGCCTCACCGAGGATCCCCCCCTGGCGGTGCTGGGGGTCCGCAGCCTCGACGAGGCCCTGGACGCGGCGCTCTAGGAAGATCGGGTACATTGTAGGCCACCCATGGCCGACGCCCCCGAGAAGACCCCACCCGGAGACCACGACCCCGAGGCGAGCGAGGCCTCCCCCGAGGCCGAGGAGGGACGCTCCCCCTCGGGCGCGGACAAGCGCCAGCACCCCCGGGCCAGGCTCTCGCTGCTGGTGCAGTACCGCTTCGCCAGCTTCGACGAGTTCCTCGGCGAGTACGCCTCCGACCTCTCCCTGGGCGGGATGTTCATCCGCACCGACGAGCCGAGGCCCTCGGGCTCGATGATCTACCTGCAGTTCTCGCTCAAGGACGGCAGCACCCTCATCGAGGGGCTCGGCCGGGTCTGCCACGTGACCGAGCCCGGCGGGGAGCGGCCGGCCGGGATGGGGATCGAGTTCGTGAACTTCGACGAGGCCTCGCGAGAGCTCATCGAGGGGATCGTCGAGGGGCACCTCTTGGACGGGGGCGAGCCTGAGATCGGTGACGGGGACGGGGACGGGGACGGGGACGGCGCTGGCCGCTGACGGGCGACCGCTTTCCGGTTAGCCTGCCCTCCCTCGTTTCCACCCCACGAGAGAGGAGACTCTCATGGCATCACCCCACGTCGTCGCCATCGATCAGGGCACCACCGGCAGCACGGTGCTGGTCCTCGACAAGAAGCTCGAGGTCCGGGGCCGGGCGAACTACGAGTTCCCCCAGCACTTCCCGGGCCCCGGCCAGGTCGAGCACGACCTCGGCGAGATCTGGAAGAGCGTGCAGCAGGCCCTGAAGAAGGCCCTCGGCCAGGCCGGCGTGAAGGGCAGCGACATCGCGGCCATCGGCATCACCAACCAGCGGGAGACCACCTGCCTCTGGCACCGCGGCACCGGCGAGCCGCTGCACCGGGCCATCGTCTGGCAGGACCGCCGCACCGCCGAGCGCTGCGGGCAGCTGCGCAAGGAGGGCCTCTCGAAGAAGGTGCAGAAGACCACCGGGCTGGTCCTCGACCCCTACTTCAGCGGCACCAAGCTCGAGTGGCTGCTGAAGAACGTGAAGGGCGCGAAGGCCGCGGCCCGCAAGGGTGACCTGGCCTTCGGCACGATCGACACCTTCCTCGTCTGGAAGCTCACCGGCGGCGCGGCGCACGTCACGGACGTCACCAACGCCTCGCGCACCCTGCTGATGAACCTCAAGCGCCGCAAGTGGGACCCGGGCATGCTCGAGCTCCTCGGCGTGCCCGAGGCCGTGCTCCCCGAGATCCGCCCCTCGGCCCAGATCTACGGGACGACCTCCGGCCTGAAGGTGCTGCCCGACGGCATCCCGGTGGCGGGCATGGCCGGCGACCAGCAGGCCGCCCTCTTCGGCCAGGCCTGCTTCGGCGAGGGCGAGGCGAAGTGCACCTACGGCACCGGCGCCTTCCTCCTGATGAACGTCGGCGAGAAGGCGGTCTACTCGAAGAACGGCCTGCTCTCCACGGTCGCCTGGGAGGTGGACGGCAAGGCCGCCTACGCCCTCGAGGGCTCGGTCTTCATCGCCGGCGCGGCGGTGCAGTGGCTGCGGGACGGCCTGAAGTTCTTCAAGTCGGCCCCCGAGATCGAGGCCCTGGCCCGCAGCGTCCCCGACGCGAACGGCGTGGTCTTCGTCCCGGCGCTCGCCGGCCTCGGCGCCCCCCACTGGCGCCCCGAGGCGCGGGGGCTCCTCTGCGGCCTCGAGCGCAGCACCACCCGCGCTCACCTGGCCCGGGCGGCCCTCGAGGGCATCGCCCTCTCGGTCCACGACCTCGCCGCCGCCATGCAGAAGGACGCGGGGGGCAAGATGCCCCGCTTCAAGGTCGACGGCGGCGCCTGCCAGAACGACCTCCTGATGCAGTTCCAGGCCGATCTGTTGAACGTGCCGGTGGTGCGCCCGGAGATGATCGAGACCACGGCGCTCGGCGCCGCCTTCCTGGCCGGCCTCTCGACCGGCGTGTGGGGCAGCACCGCTGCCATCAAGCGCGCCTGGAAGAGCGACCGCACCTTCAAGCCCGCCATGCGGGCGTCCGTGCGCGAGGCTCACCTCGCCCGGTGGCGCTCGGCGGTGGAGAGAGCATGAGCGACGCGAAGCAAAAAAGCCCCAAGGGCGTGCAGCTCCAGATCAAGGTCGACGAGGACGTCGCGCAGGGCATCTACGCCAACATGGCGATGGTGCACCACACCGACGCCGAGTTCACCATCGACTTCGTCTACGTGCAGCCCCAGGCCCCCCAGGCCAAGGTGCGCAGCCGGGTGGTGACCTCTCCGAGGCACCTCAAGCGGCTGATCTCGGCGCTGCAGGACAACCTCAACAAGTACGAGGCGAAGTTCGGCGAGGTGGACATGGCGGCCGCGCCACCGCCGGTGGCGAGCCCCTTCAAGCACTGAGTCGAGCTGCGAGCTGTGAGCTGTGAGCCAGGTTGCTCATTGCTCACAGCTCATAGCTGACAGCTACTAGCGGCGTCGCCGCCGGAAGAGCAGGCCGACGATCGCCAGCAGCGCGAGCTCGGCCGGAGCGCCACCGCGCCCGCTCTGCCCGCAGAAGCAACCGAAGGTGCCGTCCTCCTCGCCGCTGCCGCCGCCGCCACCGTCGGAGGTGGTGCCGCCGTCGCTCACGCCGCCGTCGAAGCCGCCGCCGCCGTCGGGCAGGCCACCACCGTCGGTGACCCCGCCGTCGGTCGCGCCGCCGTCGCAGGCGTCGCCGACGCCGTTCAGGTTCGAGTCGGCCTGGGAGGGGTTCGCGACCAGCGGGCAGTTGTCCATGCCGTCGGAGACGCCGTCGGAGTCGGTGTCCACCCAGCAGATGCCCCGGGCGTCCACGCAGCAGCCCTTGCTGCTGTCACAGCTGGCGGCCGCCGCGCAGGTGACGCCAGCGCAGGGATCCACGCCCGGGACGCAGGCGCAGTTGGTGCCGCCGGTGCAGGCGTTGCCGGTGCCCAGGTCCAGGCAGGCCGCGCCGCTGCACTCCGCCGAGGTCAGGCAGGAGCAGGAGCACCAGACGGAGGTGCCGTCGTTGATGCAGACGTCGTTGTCGGCCGTGCAGGCCGCGCCGTTGTTGGAGCAGTCGTTGCCCAGGCCGTTGCAGGTCGCGGCCTCGCAGAGGCCGCTCTGCGGGTTGCAGCTCTGGCCGGCCGGGCAGGTCACGTTGTCGCAGGGGCCGGGCTGGGTGGTGTTGGTGACGCAGGCGCAGTTGCCTCCGCCGGCGCAGGCGGCCCCGGTGTTCAGATCGAGGCAGCTCCCGTTGGCGCCGCAGACGAGGTCGTCGGCGCAGCGGCAGGAGCAGTAGACCGAGGTGCCGGTGTCCAGGCAGAGGTCGTTGTCGACGGTGCAGAGGGCGCCGTTGTTCGCGCAGTCGTTGCCCAGGCCGTCGCAGCTCGCCGCCTCGCACTGGGAGGTGGCGGGGTTGCAGGACTCGCCCGGGTTGCAGACCACGCCCGCGCAGGGATCGTCGCAGACGTAGGAGGCCGGGCAGGGGCCGTTGGTGCCCGCGTCGTCGTTGAGGCAGAGGTAGAAGGTCTGGCCCTGGGTGTCGGGCACCTCGAAGCAGGTGCTGTTGCCGGGGCAGGAGGTCTGGCCGCAGGTCTGGGTGCAGACGCCGCCGGCGCCGAAGCTCACGCACATCCCGGAGGCGCCGCAGTCGATGTTCTCGGTGCAGGTCTCGCAGATCAGGCAGGTGGCCGAGCGCTGGCAGATGTTCCCCACGCAGGTGTAGCCCGCGGTGCAGTCGGCGTCGCTGCTGCAGGGCGGCGGGACGCAGTCACCGGTGGTGGTGTTGCAGATGAGGGGCGCCTCGCAGTCGGTGTTGTCGAGGCAGGGCGCGGGCACGCACTGGCTGTTCTGGCAGACCTCGTCCGGTGCGCAGTCGGCGGCCGTCGAGCAGTTGCAGCTACCCGGGTAGAGGTAGCAGACCCCCGCCTCGTCGTCCTGGTGCAGGTCCCGCTCGACGATCCCGCCGCTGTAGGAGGGGTACATCGTCACGCCGTTGATCATCGAGTGATCGAGGCCCAGGAAGTGCCCCATCTCGTGGACCGCGATGCTCATCAGGTCGGCCTGCCCCCAGTTGGAGGGCGCGCCGTTCACGAAGGTGAAGCCCACCCCGTTGAAGACGATGTCAGCGCTGCTGATGGTGCAGTTGTTGGTGTAGGCGGCGATGGGCGTGACGCCGATCGTCGAGTTCACGTCCCCCAGGGAGGAGGGCCAGCCGGACTCGATGAAGCCCAGGGTCCAGGTCGAGTCGCTGCTGTTCTCGGGGCGGGCCGTCGTCGTGCCCTGGTAGGTCACGGCGAAGTCGGAGCAGCAGGGCGACGACCAGACCTGCCAGGAGGACTGGAAGACGCTGAGCACCGTGCTCTGGCTCAGCTGTGAGTAGCCGCTGCTGTTGAGGTGCCAGGGCACCGGCCGCTGGCTGGCGGTCCAGCGGGCGCCACCGCAGCTGTTGAACATCGTGTTGTAGGCGAGCGCCGGGCGGGCGAGTCCGAGGGCCGCGGCGAGGACGAGGAGCGTGGTCAGCCGCTTCATCACTCGACCTCGGCCTGCACCTTGCCCTGCACGGCCGCCTCGAGCGCGCCGAGGGTCGTGGTGGGCTCGGGGCGCACGGCGCGGTGGGCGCCGTCGAGGAGCAGCAGCCCCTCCTGGCTGCGGTGCAGGAGGAGGTCACCGTCGGCGGCGGTGCCGACCACGGCGAGCTTCGACTGGGCGAGGGCCGTCAGGAAGACAACGCCCTTGCCGGGCTCGCGGTCGGCCAGGAAGACCACCACCCGCTCGCCGTCCTCGAAGGCGGCGTCGCCGGGGATCTTCAGGGTCTTGCCGTCCAAGGTGCCGCCCATCTGGCGGATGACGACCCGCTCCCCCTTCTTCTTCGCCCCCTTCAGGGCCCGCTCCACCACCAGGGTGGTGTGGGTGTAGGGCCGGCCGCCCTCGCCCCGAACGACCTCCTGCGACTGCACCTTGGCCAGCACGACCAGGTCGCTCTTCTCGGCCTGGGCGGCGTCATCGAGGTGGAGCGCCACGGTGGCCCGGGCGGGCGTTGCGAGGGAGGCGAGACCACAGAGCGCGGTCCCGAGGAGAGCGAGGAACAGGCGTCGGGAAGTCATCCGGGGATTGTATCGCGTGCGGACCGGCTCCGGGTCCAGGGGTCCGGCGGGCGGGCCGGGCCTTACCTTCCGGCGCCCCGGATCTTCACCCTGAGCCCGGTTTTTCAGGGTCCTGGCGATCTGGCACCCGCCTTGCTCTGGCCCACGTCCGCCGCGACGGCTCGCGGCGATGACCACCCACCCCAAGACGAAAGGAGAAGCTCATGTCCCAGCCGCAGCTCGAGGTCTGGTCCATCCGGGACGCGGAGGGCGAGCGCAAGGCCTACTGGAAGCACGTCGGCCGCGCCTTCCTGAACCGTGACGGCAGCATCAACGTGCTGCTCGACGCCCTGCCTCTCGGAGCGAAGCTCCAGATCCGCGAGGCCAAGAACCCCGAGAAGGCGGACTAGGAGTCCGCCCCCTCGAACCCCCGAACGAAAGGAACGATCCATGATCCGAAGCATCCGCCTCCTCCACGCCTCCCTCCTCGCCCTCGTCCTCGGCGTCGGCCTGGCCCTCACCCTGCCCGCCACCGCGGCGCCGTCCGCCGGCCAGAGCGCCGTGCAGACCACCAAGGCCAAGCCGGTCCTCACCGGCAAGATCAACCTCAACACCGCCTCCGAGGCCGAGCTGCAGCTGCTGCCCGGCATCGGGCCGGCGAAGGCCAAGCGCATCGTCGGGGTCCGCACCGTGAAGCCCTACGGCCGGCCGGCCGATCTGGTGAAGGTGAAGGGGATCGGCCCGAAGACGGTGCAGAAGCTGATGCCCTACCTCGCCGTCAGCGGCCCGAGCACCCTGAAGCGCGACTAGGCAGGTCCTGAACCCCTGGACCGGAGCGGGGTGCTCTCCCCCCGTTGCCCCGCTCCGGTCCTTGCTGTAGGTAGCGCCCAACCGAATAGAACCGATGGTCGCGTACCCGCTCCTCCCGAGACGAGGAGGGGGACGCCGCCAGGCTCGATGCTGGGGCCTGGTGAGGGAAGCCGGTCGAACGCCGGCGCGGTCCCGCCACTGTAGCCCTCTGATACCCGCTCCATTCGAGCCACTCGTGTCCTTGCACGCGGGGAAGGCGGAGCGGGCGCTTCATCCGGAGGGGAGCCAGGAGACCTGATCCTCGGTCAGCCACGCAGCACTCTTCGACGGAAAGAGGTTGGCTCCCTTGTCTGTACCCCGCCAACCTGCGCTCCTTCCCGGACGCAGGTCTTTTTGTTCGCCCTCCCGAGCCCGGCCCCACGCCGGCGCGCTCGGCGTCGCGCTCGCCCTGCTCGGCCTCCTGCCGGCCGGGCTGCGGGCCCAGGAGGACGACGCGCCGGTGGTGGACGAGGTGCCCGAGACCGTGGTGCGCGCCCGCGCGCCGGGCGAGGCCGAGGCGAAGGCCCCCACCGCGGCGCACTACGCGGTCTCCCTGCGCGAGCGCAGCGAGGTCGACGCCGATCTCGGCGCGGCCCTCGAGGGGCTGCCGCCGGTGGGGCTGCACCGCTACGGCGGGGGGCTGACCACCTTCTCCCTGCGCGGCAGCGCCTCGCACCAGACCCGGGTCGAGATCGGGGGCGTCCCCCTCACCCCCCTCGGCGGCGGCTCGGTGGATCTCTCGGGCCTCGACCCCGCCCTCTTCTCCCGGGCCGAGGTGATCGCCGGCCCCCAGGGCGCCGCCTTCGGCACCGGCGCCCTCGGCGGCGTGCTCTCCCTCTCGCCCTGGCCCGAGGCCCGGGGCGGGCCCCGCACCGAGCTCGAGCTGAAGACCGGCAACCACCACCGCGCCTCCCTCGCCCTGCGCCAGGCCCTCGGCGAGGGCGGGCGCCTTGCGCTCACCGCCGGGCACGAGGGGGGCGACTTCCTCTTCGAGCGCGATCTCACGCCCAACCTCCCGGACGATCCCTGGATCACCGAGCGCCGCGTCAACAACGCCCGCCGGGAGGGGAGCGTGCTGCTCACCGCGCGGCGGCGGCTGGCGGGCGGCAAGGCCCAGCTCATCGCCCTGGGGACGCAGCGCCGGCTCGAGCTGCCCGGGCCGGTGGGCTTCCCCACCCCGGGCGCGGGGGCCGAGAGCCGCCGGGCGCTCCTGGGCGCCTTCTTCGAGGGGCGCTCGCGGGGCGCGGGGAGCCTGCGGCCGAGGGTGCGGCTCCACGTTCGCCAGGAGCACCTCGAGCTCTGGCCGGGCTCGACGCCCCTGCCGGGCGCCGCCGCCCCCCAGCGCTCCGAGCTGCGCGAGGGCGGCGCGCTCACCGAGGCCGAGCTGCTCCTCGGCGCGCACCTCCTCACCCTGGGGGGCGCCCTCGAGGGCAGCCAGCTCGCCGGTGAGCTGCGGGCCGGGCGGGTGGTCGGCGCGCTCCACCTGCGCGATCGCGTCTACCTCCTCGAGGGCCGCCTCCTCCTCTCGGGCGCGGCGCGGCTGGACCTCCCCGGCGATCAGCCCCTCCAGCCCTCCGCAGCCCTGGGGGTCACCTGGACGCTCCACGAGTCCCTCGAGCTCCAGGCCAACCTCGGGCGCAGCGTGCGGCTCCCGACCCTGACCGAGCTGCACCGCGAGGGCCCGCTGACCGCCGCCAACCCCGGGCTCGTGCCCGAGTCGGCCGTCGCCGGGGACCTGGGCCTGCGGCTCTCGCTCTTCCGCCGGCGAGTGGAGCTCGGGCTCTCGGGCTTCCTCTCCCGCTACGCCGACCTGATCACCTACGAGCTCTACCCGCCGCTCAAGATGCGCGCGACCAACCTGCGCGCCGCCCTCGTCGCCGGCGTGGAGAGCCGCCTGGTGCTCGCCCCGGGGGGCGGCTTCTCGGCCGAGCTCTCCCACGCCCTCACCCACTCCCGGGTGCTGGGCGACGATCCCAACGAGCGCGGCAAGCCCCTGCCCTACCGCCCGGCGCAGAGGGGCCACCTGCGCCTCGCCCTCGAGCGCGGCCCCCTCACCGGCCACCTCGGGGTCGAGGCCCGCAGCCAGCTGCGCCGCAACCGGGCCGGCACCAAGACCCTCCCGGCGCGGGCGCTCCTCTCGGCCGGCCTGCGCGGCCGCCTGGGTCCCGGCTGCTCCCTCGCCCTCCAGCTCGACAACCTCCTCGACGACCGCCGGCAGGAAGACGTCCACGGCTACCCCCTGCCCGGCCGCACCCTCCTCACCTCTCTGCGTTGCGCCTTCGGCGCGAAAGGAAACGATCGATGATCTTCAGGCTCTCCCGGACCTCCGGGCTCCTCCTCCTCCCCCTCCTCCTCCCCCTCCTCCTCTCCCTCGCCTGCGGCGAGCCCACCGACGGCGGAGACGACGGCGGCGGCACCGACGGGGGCGGCGGCGCGCCGGCCTTCGCCGTCGATCGCACCCTCTCGCTGGGCAGCTGCCTCAACGCGGGCGCGGTGACCGTCGAGGGCGGCAAGGCCTACGTGGCCTGCGGCGGGGACTTCACCGGCAACGGCGAGGTGGCCGTGGTCGATCTCGCCACCTGGACCATCGAGCAGCACATCGCCGTGGGCGGCGCGCCCGGCTCGATCACCGTCTCCGGTGACCGGATCTACCTCGGTGACATGCTCGACGGCCGGGTGCTGGTGGCCGGCACCGACGGCAGCGTCATCCACGGCGCCGCCGACGCCGTGGTGATCTGCCCCTCGGACTTCGTCAACAACGTCTTCCAGTTCGTCCCCGACGTGGTGAAGATCGGAGACGTGCTCTACGCCAGCTGCTTCGCCACCGACGAGGTGATCGCCTTCCAGCCCTCTGCCGGTGCGGATCCCGGCGACGGAACCCTCAACGCGACGATCCTCGGCCGGGTGACGGCCGGCGACGGCATCTCGGCCCTCGAGCCCTGGCACGCCAACGACCTGGTCGGCCTCGAGAACCTCTCCGGCGCGGCCTCCCACATCGGCACCGATCCCCTCGGCGCCTCCACCAACTACTGGACCTGCGGCGATGTCCCCAACGATCTGAGGATCGAGGACGGCCTGGCCCACGTGGTGAACTCCGGCTCGAACACCCTCCAGGTGATCGACCTCTCCGCCGTCTCCACCACCGCCGAGGTGCACCTGGGCGACGGCGCCAGCCCCTGGTCCCTGGCCCTCCTCGCCGACGGCCGCACCGCGGTCACCCTCCAGGGCACCGACGAGGTCGCCATCGTCGACACCGACCCCGCGACCCCGGCGAGCGAGGCGGTGCAGCAGACCGTGGCGATGCCCTCCGGCGCCGCGCTCGAGCCCTTCACCGGCATGACGCCCCTGGCCCACCCGCAGGGCATCGCGGTCACCGGCGCCGATCGCCTGGTGGTCTCGCTGACCAACTTCGACGCGAACTTCGCCATCGCCGCGCCCGGGATGCTGGTCGAGCTGGTGGAGAGCACCCCCTGAAGGATCGACGCGCCAGCCGGCGAGGGCCCCTGCGGGCCCTGCTGATCCTGACCCTCGCCGCGGGCCTCGCGCCCGCGGCCGGGGCCGCGCCGCGGGAGCCCTCCCGCCTGGGGCCGCCCCCCCCCGAGGTCCCGCACCGGATCGTCACCATCGCCCCGAGCCTCACCGAGGTGCTCATCGCCCTGGGCGCGGCCGATCGCATCGTGGGGGTGAGCCGCTACGACGAGTTCCCCGAGGTGGCGAAGGTCACCCGCATCGGCGGCTACGTGGACCCGGACCTCGAGACCATCCTCGGGCTGCGGCCCGATCTGGTGGTCGCCGAGCCGAGCCCGGGCAACGAGCGGGTGGTGCGCAAGCTCGCCTCCCTGGGGATCCCGGTCCGGGTGGTCCACGGGGCCTCGCTGGCCGAGCTGCGGCTGCAGGTCGAGGCCCTGGCCCGGGACCTGGGCCGCCCCGAGGCGGGCGTCCGCCTCCTCGAGACCCTGGAGGAGCGCCGGCTGCGGGTTCAGCTGGCCCTGGCCGGCGCCGCGCCCCGCCGCGCGCTGCTGGTGGTGGGGCACGAGCCCCTGGTGGTGGCCGCCCCCGGCTCGCTGGCCCACGAGCTCCTCGAGCTCTCGGGCGCGACGAACGTCGTCCCCCCGAGCGCCTCGCCCTATCCGGTCTACGCCCTCGAGGCCGCCATCGCCGCCGAGCCGGAGGTGGTCCTCGACTTCTCGGGCCGCCCCCTCTCCGAGCGCCCCGCCTCCCTCGCCACCCTCGGCGCGGTGAAGGCCGGGCGCTGGGTGCAGCTGGCCGACACCTCGCTCCTGCGGCCCGGGCCGGAGGTGATGCACGCGGTCGAGGTGATGGCCCGCCGCCTCCACCCCGGCCGCTTCCCCCGGCCGCGCGCCCCGGAGGGCGAGCAGCCTTGAGCACCCACGACACGGCCGCCGGACCCTCGGCCCCCGGCGCCCGCCTCACGGCCGGCCGCTTCCTGGGCTGGATGATCCTGCTCCTCGCGCTCCTCCTCGGGGCGATGATCCTGGCGCTCCTCCTGGGCAGCACCGAGCTCTCCCTGGGCGCGGCCCTGGAGGGGGCGGGCCCGGCCCGGGTGGTGCTCCTCGAGGTGCGCCTGCCCAGGGTGCTCCTCGGCGCGCTGGTGGGCGCGGGGCTGGGCGCCTCGGGCGCGGCCCTCCAGGCCATCCTGCGAAACCCCCTGGCCGACCCCTTCATCCTCGGCGTGAGCGGCGGCGCGGCGCTCGGCGGCACCGTGGCCCGGGCGCTGGCCACCGGCCTCTTCGGGGTGGCCGGGGGCACCCTCTGGCTGGGCCTGGGCTCCCACCTGGCCGCCACCGCCGGCGCCCTCGGGGCGGTGGCCCTCACCTTCGGCATCGCCCGCGGCGCCGGCGGCGCCCGCCCCTACGCCCTGCTGCTGGCCGGGGTCGTCCTCAACGCCTTCGCCTCGGCCCTGATCCTCTTCCTGCGGGCGGCGGTAGCCCAGGACAAGGCGCAGGAGCTGCTCTACTGGCTCATCGGCAGCCTGGGCTACCCGACCCCCCTCGAGCTCGCCTCGGTGGCCGTGCTGGTGATCTGCGGCGGCGTCCTCCTCTCCCTCCTCGGCGGCACCCTGAACGTGCTCGCCCTCCAGGATCGCGGGGCGGCGGTGCTGGGCATCGACGCCGAGCGGATGCGCCTGCTGGTGATCGTCCTGACCTCGGTGATCGTCGGCACCACCGTCTCGCTCGCCGGCCTGGTGGGCTTCGTGGGCCTGATGGTGCCCCACTTCCTGCGCCTGCTGACCGGCCCCGACCACCGCCTGCTCCTCCCGGCGAGCCTCCTGGGCGGCGGCGCCTTCCTGGTGCTGGCCGATCTCTCCGCTCGCCTGCTATTTCGCTTCCTGGGCACCGAGCCCCCGGTGGGGGTGGTCACCGCCTTCCTCGGGGGGCCCTTCTTCCTCTGGCTCATGCGCCGACGCGGTGGGAGCACCCTCACATGACGAAGCGAAACGCCCTCTGGATGGCCCTCTTGCTCCTCGCCCTGGGAGGCCTGGCCGCCCTCGCGCGCCTCTCCGGCGAGGCGCCGCCCACCCCGGCCGGTGACGACGGGCAGACCCGGACCGACGCCGGCGCCGAGGCCTCACCACAGGCGGTGGTGGACCCCTCCCGCGAGTCCCTCCAGAGCCTGCGCAACAACCCGCCCCGGCGGATCGACGCCCACACCCACGTGGCGCCCGGCGATCTCGATGCGTTCATGAAGATCATGGAGGCCGCGGGCATCGACGGGATCGTGAACTTCTCGGGCGGCTTCCCGGGCGGCGGGCTGGAGCAGCAGCTCGAGGCCGCGGCGCGCTACCCCCACCGGGTCGCGGTGATGATGAACCTCGACTGGCGCAGCTTCGGCCGGCCCGGCTGGGTCGAGGCCCAGGTCGCGGCCCTGGAGCAGGGCAAGGCCCTGGGCGCCGCCGGCCTGAAGATCAGCAAGGCCCTGGGTCTGGGCGTGCGGCACCCCGACGGCAAGCTGCTCGCGGTCGACGATCCCCTCCTCGATCCGATCTTCGAGGCCTGCGGCCGGCTGGGCCTCCCGGTGGCGATCCACACCGGAGACCCCCGCGCCTTCTTCGACGCCCCCACCCCCGAGAACGAGCGCTACCTCGAGCTGCAGAAGAACCCGGGCTGGTCCTTCCACGGCAAGGACTTCCCGGAGTGGCGGGCGCTGCGCGAGGCCTTCCTCGCCCGCATCGGCCGCCACCCGAAGACCACCTTCATCGGCGTGCACTTCGGCAACTCCCCGGAGGACCCGCGCTGGGTGGCCGACGTGATGGACCAGTTCCCCAACCTCTACATCGACACCGCCGCCCGCCTGCCCGAGGTGCTGCGGCAGGAGGACCCCGTGCGCTGGCGCGAGACCCGGCGGGTCTTCGATCGCCACACCGAGCGGGTGCTCTTCGGCAGCGACTCGATGCAGATGGGGGGCGAGCTGATCCTGGGCGCGCCCGGCGCCCGCAAGATGCACCGCACCGACGCCGCGGTCTTCTTCCGCACCCACTGGCGCCTCTTCCAGACCTCCGACTTCGACGTCCCCTCGCCCTCCCCGATCCAGGGCAAGTGGCCCCTGCGAAGCCTGGGGCTGAAGCGCAACCACCTCGAGCCCTTCTACCATGGCACCGCCGAGCGCCTCTTCCCCCAGCTCGCCACCCCCTGAGCTGGCGCGGATCGAGGGGCTCGCCTTCGCCTACCCCGGCGGGCGCACCCTCTTCGCGGACCTCACGCTCGAGGTCCGGGGCGGCGAGCTCCTCGGCGTCCTCGGCCCCAACGGCGCGGGCAAGAGCACCCTCCTCTCGCTCCTCTGTGGCCTGGCGCGGCCGGCGGCCGGCCGCCTCTTCCTCGGCGGGGATCCCCTCGAGGGGCTCTCGCGCCGGGAGCTGGCTCGCCGGATCGCCCTGGTCCCCCAGGACGTGGGCGCGGCCTTCCCCTTCACCGTCCTCCAGACGGTCCTCCTCGGGCGCACCCCCCACCTCGGTCCCCTGGGCATCGAGCGAGCCGAGGACCTCGAGCGGGCCGAGGCGGTCCTCGAGGAGACCGGCCTCTCGGCGCTGCGCGACCGCCCCATCGACGCCCTCTCGGGGGGCGAGCGGCAGCGGGTGCTGATCGCGCGGGCGCTCTGCCAGGACACCCCCCTGCTCGCCTGCGACGAGCCCACCTCGCACCTGGACATCCACCACCAGGTGAAGACCTACGACCTCTTCCATCGCCTGACCCGCGATCCGGCGCGGGGCGCCCTCTGCGTCCTGCACGACCTCAACCTCGCGGCGGCCTACTGCGACCGCATCCTCCTCCTCGACGCCGAGGGGAGGCAGGCCGCCCTCGGCCCCACCGAGGAGGTGCTCTCCTACGCCCTGCTCAAGGAGGTCTACCGCACCGAGATCTGGGTGGGCGTGAACGAGCTCACCGGCGCCCTGACCCTGGCCCCGGTCGCCGGGCATGATCGGGCGCCGCCGCCGGTTGGAGGTGGCCGGGTGGGGGATCGATGAAATAGGCTCCTTGAGTAGAGGCGATGAGAGAGCGAGGCACAGCCCGTGAGGGAGTCGAGCGAGGACGAGGCCGGACCCGGCTCGGGCGACCTCTGCTCGTCGCCGCCCTGCTCCACCTCCTGCTCCTCCTGATCCCCCTCGACGCCGGCCTCGACCGGCGCGCCCCGCCCCGCCGGGTGCAGATCGAGCTGCGGGCCCCCGAGCCCCCCGAGCCCCTCCCGGAGCTCACCGCGCCGGCCGAGCCCATGCTCCCGCCGGCCCCGGCAGCCCCCGAGGTGGCGGCGCCCGCGCCCCGCTCCCCCCGCCCTGCCCGCGCACGGCCGGCCGCGGCGGGGGTCACCCTGGCCCCCGAGCCCGCCGAGAGCGCGGCCCCGGACGAGCTCGCCGTGGCCCCCGAGCCCGCCCCGCCCGTGGTGGAGCGACTGGGCCCCGCGCGCGGCGACGGCCCGATCGACCTGCTCCCCGGCCCCCTCCTCGCTCGCCTCGCCGGCCGGGTCGAGGAGCCCGCCCCGCCGGGGGAGGCCGCCCGGATCAAGAAGCGGGTCCACACCTACGTGCGGGAGCTGCAGGCCCGCGACCGGGTGCAGATCGGCCTCATCGACCCCTACTTCCGCACCCTGGGTGAGACCTTCCGGGCGAGCTTCGAGCCGGACTGGTCGGTCTACGATCGCCGCTCCGGCGAGAAGGGGCTGGGCGGCGCCCTGCGCGCCTGGCTGCAGGACTACCGCGAGACCGCGGATCGCTACGCCCTCTCCGGCTCCCCCTACCGTGAGGGCGAGCGGGACAGCGCCCTGATGCGCGGCGGCCCCGGCGCGCCGCCCGACACGACCCTCTCTGGCGCCCGCCCGCTGGGGGGGATGGGCGACATGGCGGCCCTGCGCGATCTCTGGAGCGACGTGGTCCACGGCCGCGCCGGCGGCGTCGAGCTGCTGGCGCTGGTGCGGGTGAGCCAGGCCCCGGACGGCGCGCTGCTGCGGGTGGAGATCGAGACCCCCTCGGGCCGGCCGGCCTACGATCGCCTGGCCCTCTCCTCGGTGAAGACGGCGCTGGCCGAGCCGCTGCGCCCGCCGCGGATGGGCGAGGGCCTCGGGCTCACCGGCGAGTCCATCGAGAGCCTCTGGGCGTTCCGCACCCGCTTCACCGTCACGCCGCCGGCCTGGACCGTCGCCCCGATGGCGGGCATCGGCGGGATCGGCGGGGTGCAGGGCTGCGACCTGAACGCCAACGGCGGCGTCGAGCGCTGCTTCGCGCCCCTCTCCCGCCAGGCCTTCCCGCACCTCGAGCTCGTTGCGGTCTACTGACTATCGGGGGGAGTTCCACTCCCCCCGGACCCCCCAGCTCGAGACGGGGGTACCAAAGGGCCGCTGCGCTGCGCCGGCTGCGCGCCGCCTCCGCGCGCTTCTGCCCGAGCTTGCGTTGGCCGCCCTCTAGGGCTCGCGCCCGGGGCAGCTCTCGCCGAAGCGGCGGAAGTCGCCGTGGGTGAAGGCCCACTCGGGGGTCTTCAGCTCGCCGCTCTTCTGCACCGGGAACCAGGGGGAGTCGCCGGAGGGGCCGCGGACCACGTGGATCTCCTGGGCCGGCATGTAGGACTGGGCCAGGGCGAAGCGGCGCTCGCCGCCGGGCCCCTCGATCAGGTCCACCACCACCATGGCGTGGCCCGGGTGGCCGCCGCGGATGAGGACGTCGCCCGGCGCGATGGCGTCGCCCGCGACCGGCTGGAGCTCCTTCTCGAAGGAGGCCGAGCCGGCGTAGAGGAAGACCCGCTGCAGGTAGCCGCGGAAGGTGGCCTCGCCCGCGTCGGGCTTCGCCGTGCGCTTCCACTTCACCTGCGAGCCCTTCACCTCGGGGCGCATCCCGGCCCGCCACTCCGACCAGCGCGCGGCGTCGCCGCTGGTGAAGCGGAAGCAGATCTGATCGGCCCGGCCGGTCTGCCGCAGGTACTCGGCGCGCAGGCGCATCACGGCGTCGGCGCACTGCTGCAGGTCGCGGCTCCCGACGTCCACCGCCAGCACCCGCCACTGCACGTCCTGCCGCCCCTTGGGGCTTCCGTCGTGGAGCATCACCTTCGCCCCGGCGGGGCGGGTCGGCAGCCCCCGGAGGAAGGCGCCGAAGCTACCGGGCGCGACCGGCACCCGCGTGAAGCCCGCGGGCAGCGGCAACGCCTCGGCGAGGGTGCCCTCGACCGCACCGCTGACGAAGGGCCGCTCGTCGGCGGCGAGGCTGCCCGCCGGCAGGAGCAGGAGCAGGAGCACCGCCCCCGGGGCGAGACGGCGCGGGAGGATCATTCCTCGTCCTGCTCCGCTTTGAGCTTGAGCATCTTCTTCTTGTAGAGCTTGCGCTTGAGCGGCGAGATCCGCTCGACCAGCAGGTTGCCGGTGAGGTGATCGTGCTCGTGCTGCAGGGCGATCGCGTAGAGCCCCTCGGCGTCCACCTCGAAGGGCTCGCCGTGGGCGTCGAGGGCCCGCACCTTCACCCGGGCGGCCCGCTTCATCTCGACCGTCAGGTCGGGCAGGGAGAGGCAGCCCTCCTCGAAGGTGACCTCGCCCTCCATCTCCACGAACTCGGGGTTCACGAAGACCAGGGGCCCGGTGCGCGGCGCGCCCTCACCCTCCGGCTCCTCCTCGAGCTCCTCCTCGCCCTCCCCCTCGTAGTCGTCGAGGGGCACTTGCGGCACGTCGACCACGAAGATCTGCTTGGAGATCCCGATCTGCGGCGCGGCCAGGCCGAGGCCGTCGGCGTCGTACATGGTCTCGATCATGTCCTCGAGCAGGGCGTCGAAGTCCTCGCCGAACTCGGAGGGGTCCACGGCTTCGGCTTCCCGGGTGAGGACCGGGTCGGGCCAGATGACGATCTCGCGCAGGGCCATGGGCGGCGGTGCTCCGACAGGAAAAAAGGTGGAGCGAGACTATAGAGCGCCATCCGGTCCTGGGCCACCGCTGGGCCCCCTGGCTGGGGGCCTCGAGGAGAGGAGAGGTGGGGCGGGCGGGTCGGGAGAAACCGGGGAACCGGCATGGGGGGGAGGAACCGTTCCGACCCGCCGCCCCTGTTTGACCGGTCAACCTCCGACCCCGGGCACCTATTCCTCGGGCTGGGCCTTTTCGGTCGGCCCCTCGTCGAGGCCGTAGACCGCCAGGTACTGGTAGGGCAGCAGCTCCTGGTCCAGCGTCAGCCGGGTGTAGCCGGCCTCGCGCATCTCCCCGTCGATCACCTCCGGGGCCAGGCGGCGGCTCTCGGGCGGTCCCACCGGGATCTCCCCCATCTTGAAGTCGACGATCGCGATCCGGCCGCCGGGCTTGAGGCTGGACTGGAGGCGGCGGAAGTAGGCCGGACGCGCCTCGATGTGGTGGTAGGTGTCCACCATCAGGATCAGGTCCACCGGCTCGGGGAGCAGGGGGCTCTCGAAGGTGCCGAGGATCGAGAAGAGGTTGGCGAGGCCCTCCTTGCGGGCGCGCTCGTTGAGGAAGCGCACCATGTCGGGCTCGACGTCCACTCCCCAGACCCGGCCGCCGGAGGCGAGGCGGGCCATGCGCACCGGGAAGTAGCCGGTGGCGGAGCCGATGTCGGCGGCCACGGCCGTCTCGGAGATCGCCAGGGCGGCGAGGACCTCGTCCGGCCGCTGCCAGGCGTCGCGCTCGGGGTTCTCGAAGGTCTTCGCCCAGGCGTCGGCGTCGTCGAAGCGATGGTGACCGCTGCCGTGCGGCTTGTGGTCGGCGTCGCCGTCGACCTCGGCGTGGCTGGCGTGGGCGGCGTGCCCGCCGTGCCCGGCCTCCTGAGCGTGGGCGCACGCCGCGCCGAATAGGAGGAGGAGGAGAGCGGAGAGGGTCGCGCTGATCTTCATGGCGGGGGAGATAACGCCCGGCGGGGCTCCCCGGCAAGCGGGGCCTACGTTATGCCTCGACCATGTCCGAGATCAGCACCCACGTGGACCAGCGCCACTTCGACTACCTCGCCGCCCGCACCACGCGCGACGACGACTTCCTCGTCGCGCTCAAGGCGGCCGCCCGCGAGGCCGGCCTGCCCGCCATCTGGATCTCGCCGGAGCAGGCGAGCTTCATGCAGATCCTCCTGCGCTCGGCGCGCGCCCGGGAGGTGGTGGAGGTCGGCACCCTCGCCGGCTACTCCGCCATCACGATGGCCCGGGCGCTGCCGCCGGACGGCCGCCTGCGCACCCTGGAGCTGATGCCCGCCCACGCGGCCTTCGCCCGGGAGTGGGTCTCCCGCTCGGACGTGGCCGACCGCATCGAGGTGCTCGAGGGCGGTGGCGCCGAGCTCCTGCCCACCTTCGCGAGCGGCACCGTGGACGCGATCTTCCTCGACGCCGACAAGGCCGGCTACGCCGGCTACCTCGAGGAGGCGCGGCGCCTGCTGAAGCCCGGGGGCCTGCTCCTCTGCGACAACGCCTTCGCCTTCGGCGACCTCTTCAGCGAGGGGGAGGTCTCGGAGGGGGTGGCGGCCATCCGCGCCTTCAACGATCTGCTCGCCGCCGACCCCGACTTCCACGGCGTGATCGTCCCCATCGGCGACGGCCTCTGGGTCGGCGTGCGCGAGGGAGAGGAGGCCCCCCGGTGAAGACCGTCCTCCGCCTCCTGCCCGCCTTCCTCTGCTGCCTGCTGATGGGCGCTCACTTCCTGCGCCTGGGCATGCTCTGGGCGGTGATCGCCTGCTGCGTCTTCCCCTTCGTGCTCTTCCTGCGGCACCCGGCGGTGCGCTGGGCCGTGGTGGCCGCCCTCACCCTGGGCTTCGTCTCCTGGATCCTCACCACCCTCCAGCTGGTGATGGTCCGGATGCAGACCGAGGCGCCCTTCGTGCGGCTGGCGATCATCCTCGGCGCGGTCGCCCTCTTCCACCTCGTCGCCGCCGCCCTCCTCTTCGGGGAGCGGATGCGCGGCTACTTCCACCCCTCGCCCGGGGAGCCCGCCTCGCCCTCCTCCGCCTGAGGCAGGGAGAGCTCGAAGGCGCAGCGCGCCCCTCCGGTGGAGAGCAGGGTGGGCCGCTCGAGGCGCACCGGCCCCCGGCCGAAGAAGGCGTCGTCCGCGGCGCAGAAGACCGGCGAGAGCTCGGGCACGCCGAGCTCGGCGCAGAGCTCGACGAAGCGGCAGGCGGTGATCCCGAAGGCGATCCGGTCGGCCTCGACCCGCTCCACCTCCAGCCTCGCGTTGGGGAAGCCCGCGCCGACCTGCTCGAGGAGCGCGCGCCGCTCCTGCTCATTCAATGCTCGCCAGCGCCCGGGCTCCAGGCCCGCGGTGCGGCGCTCGAGGAAGGCCTCTCCGGCGGCGACCACGATCGCGCGGGTCAGCCGCAGGGCCTCCTCCTCGCCGACCCGCCCCCGCAGGAAGCGGTAGACCCGCAGGGCCGGGCCGAGCTGGGCCCGGGTGTCGCGCTCGGCCGCCGTGTCGGCCGGCGGCAGGCCCCGCAGGGGATCGCGCGTCAGCTGCGATCGTCCCAGCCAGAGGAGCGCCCGTCCCCGGCCCACCTCCCGGGCCAGGCCCCGGATGGCCGCGCGCTTCACGGCGAGATCGGTGGCGAGGTCCATGGGCTAGGGCTGGGGCAGCGGCACGAGGGCCAGGAGGAGATCGCTGGTGGTGAACCAGAGCAGGCGCGGCATCGGGCGCCGCCCGCGCTGCAGGGAGAAGCGCACCTCGACCTCACCCTTCTCCCCCGGCGACAGGCGGGTGGTCGTGGGCGGTCCCGGCTTCTTCGCCGGGCGCTCGCCCGGGGCGGGCGCGGCGGCAGGCGCGGCGGCGGCCTCGGCGGCGGCCCCTGCTTCCGGCTCGGGCAGCGGGCGAGGCAGGGGCCGGAGGCTGGCCGAGCGGGTCCTGCCGTCCTCGAGCGCGACCCAGGGCAGCCCCAGCTTCCCGAGGCCGTCGTAGGAGCCGTCGGGCACCCAGGCCGCCTCACCCCGGTTCTCCACCTCGAGGGTGATCGTGCAGTCCCGGTCGCAGTCGATCCCCGAGGGGCAGCGGCCTCGATCGGGGACCTCGCAGCGCCAGCGCTCCACCCGCAGGGCGAAGGCCGGGTCGGGCGCCACCCACTCGCCGGTGGCGGGCAGGCGGCGCAGCAGCTCGACGACGTGCGCGCTGGCCGCGAGGTCCCAGCGGGTGAGCCAGTGCTCGAGGCGCCGGGTGCGGGGCCGCACCTCGGGGTGATCCCAGCCCCGGTAGGCCGCCAGCGACCAGAGGGGCCGGTGCACCTCGCCGAGGGCCTCCCGGGGCAGCCCGAAGTCCACGTCGGGCCCCTCGGTGCGATCCCGCCCCTCCAGCCAGCCCAGGGCCGTGTCGACCTGGCTCGCCGCGGCCTGCGCCCGGCGCTCGACCTCGGCCGCGGGGACCACCGCGCACTCCAGCCGGCCGTGGGGGGCGTGGACCTTCAGGGGGAGGGCGCCGTCGAAGACCGGCTCCCGCCGCACCATCAGCTCCCGGTCGGTGAGGTCCCGATCCCAGATCTCCAGGTGGAGGCTCTCCCCTTTCTTCAGGCGGACGCCGGGGATGGTGAAGATCCGGGTCGCCGTCTTGCTGCTGCGGATCGCCCGGGGCGTGGTGCCGAGGCGGAGCTCCACCAGGATCTCGGGGTTGCCGAACCAGTCGAAGCGGTGCTTGGGGTCGAGGCCCACCGCCCGGCAGGCCACCAGCGCCCCCTCCAGCGGCCCCCCGGGCTGCGGCGCCGCTTGGGCCAGGTCCCACAGCTCGGCGGCGGCCCGCGCGTCGGGCCCGGCGCGATCGCCCTCTTGCAGGTGGCGGGGGTGGATCACCTCGCCGAGGGGCACTTGCTCGGGCGCGGGGAGGCGCACCGAGCGCGGCAGGGAGGGCTCCCGCTTCGGCGCCACGTCCTCGTAGGCGAGGACCTCGTCCCGGGGGGAGGGGATCTCCGGCGGCGGCGGCGGCGCGGCCAGGGGCGCCTGACGGGAGCCGCAGGCCACCCCGCCGAGCAGCGCTCCCGCGAAGAGCGCGAGGAGGACCCTGGCAGCGGGGGTCCTCACCCCACGGCTTCCCCCGGGCCCCCGCCCACGGGCTGCCGCCCGTAGAAGATGCTCATCACCCAGAGGGAGGTGGCCGTGAGGATGTGCCAGTAGGCGTGGCCCTGGAAGACGTGATCGGTGGGGTCGCAGTAGACCCGCGAGAGGTCGAGGGCCGAGAAGGTCGCGCCGGCGCCCAGGAGGATCAGGCCGACGACGAAGAGGCCCAGCGCGGTGGCCGGCAGCTTCTTCACCCGCAGGTAGACCTCCTGCCCGACGATCACGAGGATCAGGACGAAGACCAGCATCTGGATCGGCAGCTCGAGGGCGAAGCCCACGGGCACGAGCGCGCTCATCCCGATCACGCCCCCGAGGTACCAGCGCATCCCCCGCTGGCTGCTCACCGCGCCGAGGCGGCGCAGGTTGAGCACGAGGGGGAGGAAGGCGAAGAGGAACATCGCGACGAAGTCGAAGAACTGGAAGAAGAAGGTGTAGGAGGCGTGGAAGATCCCCGAGAGGAGCCCCACGACGATCGCCACCGGCCCGAAGGCCCGCAGCAGGGGATCCGGGTGCCGCCGCAGGCTGTAGGTCATCCAGAGGCCGAAGAGGACGTAGGCGAGGTTCGACCAGGTACCCGCCGGGTTCACCACCCACGCGCAGAGGTTCTCCTCGCACCAGTCGATGTTCGGCGGCGTCCAGTCGGCCCAGGGGCAGCCTTCGGGCAGGGGGGGGACGGTCATCATGGTGGAGCTCCTCGTGCGGTCGGCGGCGCATTCGCCTGCCCGCGGCATCCTACCTTCTTCGCGACGCACGGGGGGTCTTCGCGCGCGCCCCCATCGATCCGCTATGATTCCGGGTGTTCCCTCCGGCAGCCTCGCCCCACCTCGCGAGAGGCTCTTCCGGAGGGAGAGGAGGAGCGCACCATGCGAGCGAAGATCGGCCTCGTCACCCTGCTGCTGATGGTCCTGGGTGGCTGCACCTGCGGCACCAAGGTGGATGACACGGTCACCGGCGTCCGGGTGACCGTCGACTACGAGCAGGCCCTGGGCCTCGATCAGCTGCGCTTCCTCGGTGAGCTCGAGAGTAGCCCCGGCGTCGCGGCCTTCCCCTCCGGCGTCTTCCCCGAGGATCCCACGCCCCTCGAGGCGGGCAGCGACAGCGTCGTGATCCTGGTAGACGAGGCCCTCGCCGGCGAGAACCTCATCATCACGGTCGAGGGGCTCTCCGGCGGCTCGGTCGTCGCGAGCGCCTCGACCACGGTCCCCCTGGTCCAGTCCGTGATCCGCGAGGCCAGCGTCAGCCTCACGGCGACGGCCAGCTGCGGCGACGGCACCTGCGACGCGGCCAGCGAGGACACCTGCTCCTGCCCCGCCGACTGCGGCGGCCCCGGGACCTGCGGCGACGACCTCTGCTGCGCCGGTGAGGGCGAGACCGCCACCACCTGCCCCGCCGACTGCGCCCCCCCCTCCTGCGGGGACAGCATCTGTGGCGTGGGCGAGGACCCCTGCTCCTGCCCGGGCGACTGCATCATCGACTCCTGCAGCGACGGCTGCTGCTCGGGGGCCGAGACCCTCGCGAGCTGCCCCGCCGACTGCTCGGTCTGCGGCGACGGCTCCTGCACCGGCAGCGAGGACGCCACCTCCTGCCCCGCCGACTGCGGCGGGGCGAACTGCGGCGACGGCACCTGCGACCCCACCGAGACCTTCGCCTCCTGCCCCGCCGACTGCTCGACCTGCAACACCGACGGCGCCTGCGACCCCACCGAGACCTTCGCCTCCTGCCCCGCCGACTGCTCGACCTGCGACGCCGACGGCACCTGCGACCCCACCGAGGACTTCGCCTCGTGCCCGGCCGACTGCGCCACCTGCAACACCGACGGCACCTGCGACCCCACCGAGACCTTCGCCTCCTGCCCCGCCGACTGCTCGACCTGCAACACCGACGGCGCCTGCGACCCCACCGAGACCTTCGCCTCCTGCCCCGCCGACTGCTCGACCTGCGACGCCGACGGCACCTGCGACCCCACCGAGACCTTCGCCTCGTGCCCGGCCGACTGCGCCACCTGCAACACCGACGGCGCCTGCGACCCCACCGAGACCTCCCTCTCCTGCCCGACCGACTGCGTCTGCAACGCGGACGGCACCTGCGACGCCGGCGAGGACGCCACCAACTGCGCCGCCGACTGCGCGGTCTGCACCAGCTGCGCCGGGGGGACATGCTCCGAGACCTGCGCCGCGAGCTGCAACCCCTCCTGCTCGAGCGGCTGCACCTGCGACTACGACTGCACCAGCCAGAACAACTGCAGCCCCTTCTGCCTCGACGGCGCCGACTGCACGATGAACTGCTCGGGCACCGCGGGCAACTGCTCCCCCGAGTGCTTCGGCAGCTCCACCTGCGCCGTCCTCTGCGAGAACTCCGGCAACACCTGCAACCTCGAGTGCCGGGACAGCGCCACCTGCAGCTCCACCTGCACCGGCCCGACCAGCTGCGATGCGCACTGCCACGATCAGGCCACCTGCGACTACGACTGCGCGAACATCACCACCGGCAGCTGCACCGGCGTCCGCTGCGAGAGCGACGGCGGCTGCCTGCTCAACTGCGGGAGCGTGCCGACCACCAACTGCAGCTTCGACCGCTGCCGGGACAGCCAGGGCAACAACTTCACTCCGGTGGACTGCTACGGCGACGGCACGCTCTTCGCCTGCAACCGCGCCTGCCCCTGATCCGGAGTCGGCCTGCGGCGCCCCCCGCCGACCCCGAGGGGTGAGCGGGGGTCCGCGGCGCGCGGCGACCTCAGCCCCGCCGGCGGCGGGTGCGCAGGGCCAGCAGGCCACCGATCAGCGCGAGGCCGAGGAGGCCGGGCCGGCCCTCGCCGGTGCTGCCGCAGTCGCAGCCCTCGCCCTCCTCGGGCGGCTCGGCGCCGCAGTCGCTGTCATGCTCCTCGCAGCCCGCGGGGCAGCAGCCGTCGTCCGGGACGCAGGCGGTGATGGCGCTGCGCGTGCAGAGCAGATCGCAGCTCGCGGCCGAGCCGAAGGCCGCGTCGGCGGTGCAGGCGTCGCCGTCGTCACAGGACGCCGGGCAGTCCCCGTCGCAGGTCTCGCCGCCCTCGACGATCCCGTTGCCGCAGGTCTGCGCCGCGCAGTCGCTGTCGTTGGCTGAGGTGCACCCCGGCGCGCAGCAGCCGTCCCCCGAGGTGCAGGCGCCGATGGCGTCGTTCCGGCAGGCGAGATCGCAGGTCTCGGAGGAGCCGGTCATGGCGTCGGTGGTGCAGACGTCGCCGTCGTCGCAGGTCGCCGGGCAGTCCCCGTCGCAGGTCTCGCCGGCCTCGACCACCCCGTTGCCGCAGGTGGCGGGCGAGGCGCAGTCCGAGTCGCCCGCTGCCGCGCAGCCGCCGGGGCAGCAGCCGTCGCCTCCGATGCAGGCGCTGATCCGGGCGTTGACGCAGACCAGGTCACAGGTGGAGAACTCACCGGTCTGGCTGTCGATGGTGCAGGCGTCCGCGTCGTCGCAGGTCGTGGGGCAGTTCCCGTCGCAGATCTCGCTCCCCTCGACGACCCCGTTGCCGCAGACCGGCGCGCTGCCGCAGTCGTCGTCGTTCTGCCAGGTGCAGCCGGGCGCACAGCAGCCGTCGCCGTTGGTGCACGCCGTGATCGAGGCGTGGGTGCAGGCCATGTCACAGGTGGAGGGATCGCCCGCCTGCTGGTCGGTGGTGCAGGCGTCGCCGTCGTCGCAGGTCGAAGGGCAGATGGCGAGCGGATCGCAGGTCTCCCCGGCCGCGGTGTTCAGGGTGCCGTCGTCGCAGGCCACGAAGGTGCAGTCGGCGTCACAGGTGGCGGTCTGGCCGCCCTCGTCGCAGTCCTCGCCGGCGTCGACGAAGCCGTTGCCGCAGCCCCCACTGGCGCAGTCGGAGTCGTTGCCCGGGTTGCAGCCCGGGGCGCAGCAGCCGTCGCCGCCGGTGCAGGTCGTGATCGGGGCGTTGGTGCAGGCCAGGTCACAGGTGGCCGCGCTGCCGGTCTGGCTGTCGCTGGTGCAGACGTTGCCGTCGTCGCAGGTGCCCGGGCAGCTCGAGATGGGATCGCAGGTCTCCCCGGCCGTGGTGTTCAGGGTGCCGTCGTCGCAGACCACGGCGGTGCAGTCGGCGTCGCAGGTGGCCGACTCGCCCCCGTCGTCGCAGGCCTCCGTCCCCTCGACGCTGCCGTTGCCGCAGACCGCCGTGGAGCAGTCCGGATCGGCGCCGTCGTAGACGTCGTCCCCGTCGTTGTCGAGGCCCTCGGTGAGGCCAGCGAAGTCCTCGCTCCCGTCGAGGTTGCAGGGATCGGTGGGGATCGAGGGGTGACCGGTGCCGGGGCTGGCGTAGTAGGGCGGTGAGATCTCCTCCCCCACGGGGGTGTAGTTGACCGGGTTGGCGTCCTGGTGGCAGCTGGCGCAGACGGTGGTCCCCTTGCGGTAGTGGTGCTGACGCAGCCCGGCTCCGCGGCCCCCGTAGGAGGGGAAGTCCGGGTTGGAGGAGGTGTTGTCCTCCTCCCGCCCGTGGCAGCCCACGCAGGCGATGGCCAGCAGCCCCGCGCCGCCGTTCGAGCTGTTCAGCAGCACCGGGAAGCGACTCGGCCCGTGGCAGGTGTCGCAGTCACCACCGAGCATGTCCGCGCGGTGGATCACATGATTGTTGCCCCAGCTCTGCCCGTCGGTGCTGGAGGTGTAGCTGTTGGAGCGGAAGTCACCATGGCAGGCACGGCAGTTGGTGGCGTCCTTGTTCTGGCTGTACCGGTCGTAGGCGCGCGCCTCACCGGGCCCGAACGATAGGAACAAGGCGATCGCGATCAGGGCAGAGACCTTCCAGAGCGACTTCGCGTTCATGGTTCCCCTCCTCCAGGGAGTCTAGATCATCCAGCACCTGCTCTCGTAGAGTCCCCGGCGATGAGCACGCCAGGAAGCTATCGAGAGCCCCGTGACCCGGTCCCCAGCGATCTCGAGATCGCCCAGGAGGCCCCCCTCCTCCCCATCCAGCAGGTGGCCGAGGCGGTCGGCCTCGAGGCGGACGACCTCGAGCTCTACGGCCGCCACAAGGCCAAGGTGCACCTCGACGTGCGCGAGCGCTTCGCCGATCGCCCCCTGGGCAAGTACATCGACGTCACGGCCATCACCCCCACGCCGCTGGGCGAGGGGAAGACCACCACCGCCATCGGCCTCTCCCAGGGCCTCGGCCGGCTGGGCCACAAGGTCTTCACCACGATCCGGCAGCCCAGCATGGGGCCGACCTTCGGCATCAAGGGGGGCGCCGCCGGCGGCGGCTACAGTCAGGTCATCCCGATGGAGGACTTCAACCTCCACCTCACCGGTGACATCCACGCCGTCAGCGCAGCCCACAACCTGCTGGCAGCGGCGATCGACAACCACCTGACCCATGGCAACAAGCTGGGCCTCGACCCCTACTCTGTCACCTGGCCCCGGGTGGTCGATCTCAACGATCGCGCCCTGCGCAGGGTGATCGTCGGCCTCGGCGGCAAGGAGAACGGCAGCCCCCGGGAGGCGATGTTCGACATCGCGGTGGCCTCGGAGGTGATGGCCATCCTGGCCCTCGCCACCAGCCTCAAGGACCTGCGCGAGCGCCTCGGGCGGATCGTGGTCGGGACCACCTTCAAGCGGGAGCCGGTGACGGCCGAGGACCTGAAGGTCGCCGGCGCGATGGCGGTCCTCCTCAAGGACGCCCTGATGCCCACCCTGCTCCAGACCCTGGAGCACACCCCCGCCCTGGTCCACGCCGGCCCCTTCGCCAACATCGCCCACGGCAACTCCAGCGTGGTCGCCGACCAGATCGCCCTGCGGCTCGGCGACTACGTCGTCACCGAGTCGGGCTTCGGCGCCGACATCGGCATGGAGAAGTTCATGGACATCAAGTGCCGGGCGAGCGGGCTGACCCCGGACTGCGTGGTGATCGTGGCCACGATCCGCGCCCTGAAGATGCACGGCGGCGTCGGCAAGGTGATCGCCGGCAAGGCCCTGCCCCCCGAGCTCGTCGAGGAGAACCTCCCGGGCCTCGAGGCGGGCTGCGCCAACCTGGTGGCCCACATCAAGATCGCCCGCCGCTTCGGGGTGCCGGTGGTGGTCGCGGTGAACCGCTTCGGCGCGGACACCGACGCCGAGATCGCGTTGCTCTCGAGGATGGCCACCGAGGCGGGCGCCCGGGCCGCGGTGATGACCGATCACTGGGCCAAGGGCGGCGCCGGCGCCGTCGAGCTGGCCGAGGCCGTGGTGGCCGCCTGCGAGGAGCCCAAGAACTTCGAGTTCCTCTACCCCCTCGACATCCCCATCCGCGACAAGATCGAGGTGATCGCCACCAAGATCTACGGCGCCAGCGGCGTGGACTTCATGGACGAGGCCAACAAGAAGCTGAAGCTCTACACCCGGCTGGGCTACGACAACCTGCCGATCTGCATGGCCAAGACCCACCTCTCCATCAGCCACGAGCCCACCTGGAAGGGCGTGCCGAAGGACTTCCGGCTGCCGGTCCGCGACATCCGGGCCAGCGTCGGCGCCGGCTTCCTCTACCCCTTGTGCGGCACGATGCGGACCATGCCCGGGCTGCCCTCACGCCCCGCCTTCGAGGGCGTCGACATCGATCTCGAGACCGGAAAGATCCAGGGTCTCTTCTAGGAGGACGATTCCATGATCACCAGGGAAGAGCTGGCGAGCGCCCCCTTCTTCGGCGCCCTCGACGAGCAGGAGCAAGCCCTGCTCGCGGGCGTCGCCCGCCGCGGCAGCGCGGCGGCGGGGGAGGCGATCTTCAAGGCCGGCGAGCGGAGCCGGACCCTCTACGTCGTGATCGACGGCCTGGTCTCCCTCCGGCAGAAGGCCCGGGTCGGCAAGGCGGAGACCACCATGGCCGCGGGGAGGCCCGGCGAGGTCATCGGCGTCTCGGCGATGCTGGAGGGCGAGGGCGTCCACTCGGTCAGCGGCGTCTGCCTGGAGGCGACCGAGTTCATCGAGCTCGACGTCCCCGACCTGATGAAGGCCCTGGAGGCCGAGCCCGCGGTGGGCCTGCGCATCCTGCGGCGCCTCACCCTCCTGCTGGCCGAGCGGCTGGCGGCGGCGCGGGCGCAGCTCGGAAGCCAGACCCGCGAGGGCCTGATCTCCCACGGCTGAGGTGGACGGCCCCTAGGGGCAGTTCACGTCGTTGTAGGTGTTGAAGGGCTCGCCGCCGGGGGCGGACGCCTCCTCCCCGATCCGGCCGGTGGGGCAGGTGCCGCCGGTCGTGCCGTCCTCGGTGGAGATGAACCAGGTGTCCACGTTCGAGTCGTCGTCGAGGTTCCCCGCGGCCACGGCGGTGAAGCCGCAGACGGGGCAGAGCCCCTCGTCCTGGACGCCCGGCAGGGTCGTCATGGTCCCCACCGGCGACTGCCAGGTCACCGAGGGCATGCTGCCCCAGCCGGGGTTCGGGTTGGCCGTGGCGAACTTGAAGGTGTCCACCGAGACGTACTCGGCGTTGCTGGCCGCGACCTCGGAGCCCACGGGATCGGTGCGATCGACCGAGTTCGCGGCGGTCCCCGAGTAGAAGGCGAAGCGGTTCGGCCGCTCGGGGCTGAAGCCCACGATCAGGATCTTGGAGGTGTACTCGTCGAACTCGGTGTAATAGGCCTTCTCGGCCGAGAAGAGCGCCTTGAGGTTGCTCTTGGCCTCGGACTGTCGGGCCTTGGCCTGGAACCGAACGAAGTTCGGGATCGCGATGGCGGCGAGGAGGCCGATGATGGCCACCACGATCATGAGCTCGATGAGGGTGAATCCACTCCCCGGGAACTTCCGACCCATCTTCCCTTGCACTTCCCCAGGCTAACGGATGAGGCCGAGGATTCGCAACTTAGGCAGGTTCTGGCTTGCGCGATGGCCCCTTTTGACGGCACGCTCGGGGAGCCAAGGGGGAAGAGCTTGACGACTCTCAACCAGACTCGGGCCAAGCCGCGGAGCCTGGTGGTCGACGACTGCCGGACGATCCTCGCGCTGGTCTCTCACCTCCTCAAGGACGCGGGCTACGAGGTCACCACCTGCGAGAACCCGATCCTGGTCCCGGCGCTCATCTTCCGGGAGAAGATCGATCTGGTGCTCCTCGACGTGAGGATGCCCGGACTCACCGGGGAGTGGGTGGCCGAGACCGTCGCGGACAAGAACCGCAGCGGCGCCGCGCGGATCCTCTTCTACTCCTCCGAGCCCGAGGAGCACCTGAAGCACCTGGTCGAGTCGACCGGGGCGGCGGGCTACGTCCAGAAGTCGGCGGACGACAGCACCCTCCTCCACACGATCTCCCGGATGCTCAATCAGCGAGGCGATGCATGAACCACGACGACGGAGCCCCGAGCTTCCTGGATCCCGAGAGCAGCCTGGTCCCCCTGAGCCAGCTCATGCGCACCCTCGAGCGAGATCTCGTCCGCACCGAGCGGACCCTGGACGTGTTGACCCTGGTGGTCCTCGAGTTCGACGGCTGCCCCTCGCGCCCGCAAGAGCTCCCCGTCGAGGTGTGGGGCGAGGCGGTCCGGCGCCTCGCCGGCCGGATCGAGACCTGCATCCGGGCCAGCGATCAGGCCTTCGGCGGCCACTCCGGGCGCTTCGGGCTGGTCCTCCCGGGCACGCCCAAGGACGAGGCCCTCAGGGTCGCCGAGCGCCTGCGGCCCCGCGTGCCGGAGCTCTTCACCGATCTCCCCGGCGAGGCCGCCGACTGGACCGTGAGCTTCGGCCTGGCCGCCTACCCCGGAGACGCCAAAGAGGCGGGGGCCCTGTGGGAGAGCGCCGTCGAGGCCCTCGACGCGGCGCGGGAGAGCGGGGGTAACCGCAGCTGGCTCCACCAGGACGACCGGCGGAGCGCCCGCCGGGTCCCGGTGGACCTCGGCGCCATGGTCCATCCCCTCGGCAGGGACCCCGTCGAGGCGAGGGTCGTGAACCTGAGCGAGGTGGGCCTGGCCCTCGAGACCACCGTGACGCTCCCGCGGGGCAACCTCCTCGAGATCCGCTTCGAGGACGGCGAGGGGGGAGAGCTCGCCGCCTGCGCCCGGGTCGCCTGGAGCCGGGACACCGCCTCCGGAGGCCAGCACCTCGGGGTCCGCTTCATCGAGACCAGCTCGGCGCACCGCTTCCGGCTCCAGCGCCTGCTGGAGCGGGCCCGCGCGGCCGCCACCGAGAGCGAGTGAGGCCCCTTCAGGGCTGGATCGCCTCCCGCCGGTAGGGCACGTCGCACTCCTCGCAGCCGATGAGCTTGGAGTGCATCCAGCAGCCGACGCAGAAGCCGAGGGTCGCCTCCAGCCAGGTCAGCACGAAGCAGATCGCCACCACCGAGATCAGCCAGACGGTGGCGAAGTCGAGGAGGCGCATCGTCAGGCAGACCACCCCGAGGGAGCCCCCGAGGATCCAGGCGAAGCGCTTGGGGGCCGCGGGCTTCCAGGTCGGCCGGAAGCGGAAGGTCGCCACCGTCCCGACGATGCCCGTGGGAGGGAAGGGCGTCAGGCCGAAGGCGGCCGCCGTGAACATGTCGAAGATCACGTAGGGGCCCACGTAGATCACCGGGTCGAGCTCGGGGGCGAAGATCAACAGCCCGATGGTCGTGGCCGAGAGGGCGTTGAGCAGCCCGGCCCGGGCCCGGGTGGCGGTCTCGTTGACCCGGGCCACACTTGATCCGGGCAGCTCCTGACCCTGTCGCCACCAGGGCCGGCTCAGGAAGGTATGGAACTCGGGATGGTCGTGCATGGAAAGGTCCGGTTGGGGTACGGTTTCCATCATGCCCTCCTTTCGGCGGTCTTGTCCGCCCCGAGGTCGCCCGTGAATCCTTTTGTTTCAGCCGAGGCACCCAAGAGAAGCGATGCCCGGTAGACACGTACTCCTCGTCGACGACTCGGCCAGTGTGCGGGCCGTGCTCCGTCTGGAGCTCGAGACCCTGGGCTTCTTCGTCACCGAGGCCATCGAGGTGGAGGCGGCCCGGGAGGCCCTGGCCGCCAACGACGACATCGACGCGGTCCTCCTCGACTGGCACCTGCCGGGGACCAGCGGCATCGACCTCCTGCGGGAGTGGATGGCCCACCCCCGCTACCGTTGGATCCCGGTGCTGATGATCACCTCCGACGAGGACCCGGCCCGGATCCGGGAGGCCCTCTCCGCCGGCGCCGTCGACTTCCTCCACAAGCCGCCGGACACCCTCGAGCTCCACGCCCGCCTCTCCTCGGCCCTGCGGATCAAGGCGCTCCACGACGAGCTGCGGACCCTGGCGATGCACGACTCGCTCACCGGGCTGCTGAACCGCCGGGCGCTCGACTACCGGCTCGAGGACGAGATCTCCCGGGCGATCCGCTACGAGCGCGACCTCTCGGTGGCCCTGATCGACGTCGACCACTTCAAGCAGGTCAACGACACCCACTCTCACTCGGTCGGCGACCGCGCCCTCGTCCACGTGGGCTCCCTGCTCACTCAGGGCCTGCGGCGGGCCGACACCGTCGCCCGCTGGGGTGGCGAGGAGTTCATCGTCGTCCTCCCCGAGACCGGCCTGGAGGACGCCGTCCACGCCGTCGACCGTATGCGCCAGGCCCTGGTCGAGGCGCCCTGCATCTGTGGGGGCAAGGAGCTGCCCCTCACCTGGAGCGCCGGCGTCGCCTCGCTCTCCAGCCTCGAGGACAAGCACCCCTCCACCCTCGTCGACGCCGCCGATCAGGCCCTCTACCGGGCCAAGGCCGCCGGGCGGAACCAGGTCGTGGGCGGCCGCGCCGAGGACTGAAGCCCGGGGCGCCGCATAGGCAGGAGCGTGAGGGCCAGGAGGTAGAGGCGATAGGGGCGCCCCTCGACGTCGATGGTCCCCTTCCCGCGGCCGGTGCAGAGCCGCCAGGCGAGCTTCTGGGAGAGGGCGACCAGGAGGCCCGAGCCGCTCCCGGAGAGCTCGAGGGTGCTGCCGATGATCACCATCGCGATCCCGAAGAGGGCCGTCGCGCCGTAGCCCACCGCGAGATCGAGGCGGCAGAGCTTCAGGTCCGCCTCGGTGCGGCCCTTCTCCCGGATCCAGTAGCCGTAGCAGAGGATGGTCACCGTCCCCCCGACCCCGCCCAGCAGCGCCACCGTCCAGGCGAGGCCCCCGTCGTCGAAGCGAGGGATCGAGGGCAGGAGGAGCCCCTCGAGCACCTCGCCGGTCCCCGGCCAGAGGCGCCCGGCGGTGAAGAGGACGATCACGAACATCACCCCGATGGTCACGCCCATCACCTTCTCGAAGAGGGCGAAGCCGCCTCGCCACACCAGCAGCAGGCCGAGGAGGCTGGAGGCGACGCCGAAGACCACCTTGCCGGCGGCCGCGCTCTCGAAGACCGGGAAGAGCGCGTGGAGGGTCACCCCGCAGGCGCTCATCAGGGCCGAGCCGACGAAGAAGGACCAGAGCAGCAGGTAGGCCAGGAAGACCCAGCCCACCCCGCGGCCGAAGCGGGTGATGGCGCCCTCGAGGGCCGTCTCTCCGGTGGCGAGCTGCCAGCGGGCGAGGCCCTCGTTGAGGACGAACTTCAGGGCGGCGCCCACCACCACCGCCCAGAGGATGGCCGTGCCCAGCTCGCTGCCGGTGAAGCTCGCCGTGGCGAGATCTCCGGCGCCCACCCCGGTCGCCGCGACCAGCAGCCCGGGGCCGATGAGGGTCAGGATTCCCAGCTTCTCTCTCATGTCGTCCTCCCGCGATCCGGTTTCGCTGGTACCTGCGGGCGCCCCCCTGGAAACCCGTAGCGCTTTCTTCAGCGCCGGCGGCGCAGGCCACGGACGAGGAGGAGGAGGAGGAAGGAGGAGGCCCCCACGCCGGTCCAGATCCCCAGGCGGCTGCGGGGAGCGCGGCGGCGCTGAGCGACGACCACGACGTCGGTGCCCTCGACCGGGACGAAGGCCGCCAACCAGGCGCCTCCGAAGGCGGGGTCGGCGTCGGCGGCGGGATCCCGGTAGCGCTCGTCGACGCCGAGGCCGGGGGCGCCCTCCCACCGCGCCGGGTGGGCCAGGGGCTGATCGTCCAGCCCGAAGGCCGGGTGGAAGAGCAGCACCCAGTCCGGCGGCTCGGCCGGCTCGTCGCCCACCTGGGTGGGGTCGACCCGGACGATGACGCCCGTCGCCGAGTCGCTCGGCTCGGTCTGCGGCAGGCGCAGGCCCTGGCTGGCGAGGACCCCGGCCACGATGACGCCGACCGGCACGCCCTCGTGGAGGACGGCCCGGGCGATCCCGAGCTTGTACTGACGCGAGGTCAGGCCATAGAGCACCTTCGAGGCGTAGGCGCAGGCCCCGTCGCCCCGGGGCTGGCAGAGGCAGCGAGAGGTGGGCGCCGAGGCGCAGGCCAGCGCGCCGAGGACGTAGTCCCGCCGGCTGAAGTCCCAGCCCTCGTGGGCCTCGAGGCGGTGGGGCCAGCGCGCGACCAGGGCCCCCTTGCGGTCCACCAGCCACCAGCTCTCGAAGGGGGACTCTCCGTCGAGGTCGTTGAGGCGAGCGCCGGCGATCACCGTCAGGCGCTGGACCTCCTCGAGGTCTCCCGCGGCGAGCGCCGCGCCCAGCCCGGGCGTCCCGGCCGCGGCGTCGGCGGCGCTGGCGAACTGCAGCAGGCGGATCCGCACGGTGTCCGCCTGGTGGCGGGCGAGGTCGAGCTGGATGTGCGCCGGCTCCCTCGCGAGCTCGAGGACCTGGAGCGTCACCAGCACCGCCGCGAGGGTGAGGAAGGCCAGGGCCAGCGCGCTCGCCGTCGCCAGCAGGGGGTTGCGGCGGCGCCAGGCCGCCAGGCGCTCGCGGGAGGACCAGAGGCGAGCGTGCGGCTGCGCGCCCTCGAGCCAGCGCTCGAGATCGTCGGCGAGGTCCTCGGCCGTGGGGTAGCGATCCTCGGGCGCGTGGGCGAGGGCCTTCAGGCAGATGGCCTCGAGGTCGGCGTCGACCCCGGGGTGCGCCTCGCAGGGCGAGGCGGGCCCGCTCTGCGCGAACCTTCTCCAGGGTCTCCCGGCGGCTCTCGCCCAGGTGGGGCGGGCGGCCGCAGAGCGCGTGGTAGAGGACCGCACCGAGCCCGTGGACGTCCGAGAGGCTGGTCTCCTCCCGCTCGGGGTCCGCCTGCTCGGGGGACATCCAGGCCGCCGTGCCCACCACCCCTCCGCTCGTGGCGCGCGACTCCAGGGGCTGCTCCTCGCCGCTCACCCGCTTGGCCAGGCCGAAGTCGGTGACGTAGGGCCGGCCGGCGGGCCCCAGGAGGATGTTGTCCGGCTTCAGGTCGCGGTGGAGGAGGCCGCGCTGGTGCGCGTGGTGGACCGCCCGCGCGACGTCCCGGACGACGGCCACCCGCTCACGGACCTCGCCCTCCTCGGGCTGCTGCCAGTCGCCCAGCGTCCCCCCGTCGATGAGGTCCATCGTGAAGTAGGGGCGGTCCTCGTGCAGGGCGACCTCGTGGACCCGGATGATGTTCGGGTGCTGGAGCCGGGCCATGTTCTCGGCCTCGGCGAAGAAGCGCTCCTCGGCGACCCGGAGCACGTGGGGCAGGCTGATCTTCAGGGCCACGAAGCGATCGAGGCTCTTCTGTCGCGCCCGGTAGACCACGCCCATCCCGCCGTGGCCGAGGTACTCGATGCCCTCGTAGTCCCCGAAGTCGGGGAGGGTCAGGGGCACCTCCTCGGGTACCCAGGCCGGCAGCTCGAGGAAGGCCTCGGCCGTCGCCTCCCCGTGGCTGACGAGGAGGGCCTCGACCTCGGCGGCGAGCTCGCCCTCGTCCCGGCGCAGGGCCGCGAGGGCCTCGGCCCGCTCGGGCGGCTCGAGCTCGAGCAGCCCGGCGAAGCGATCGCAGACCTCCTGCCAGCGCTCGGGGCTCATGGCGTCCCCTTGAGCTGGCGGTGGAGCCAGGCCCGGGCGACCTGCCAGTCCTCCTCGCAGGAGGAGACCGAGACCTCGAGGGCCTCGGCGATCTCGCTCCACTTCAGACCGCCGAAGAAGCGCAGGGTGACCACCTCGTGCTGACGCGGGCTCAGGGCCTTCAGGGTGTCCATCGCCTCAGCCAGATCGAAGACCGAGAAGCGCAGGCTGCTCTCCAGGGCCTGCAGCACTCCGTCGAAGGGGACCCGATCCCGGGCGTCGGGGCGCTTGCCCGCCGCTCGCTTGCGGGCGTGATCGATGAGGATCTGCCGCATGGCCCGGGCCTGGGTGGCGAAGAAGTAGGCGCGATCGATCACCGGCAGGGGCGCCTTCACGAAGACCCGCAGGTAGGCCTCGTGCACCAGGGCCGTGGGCTGGAGGGTGTGCCCCTCCCGCTCCCGGCGCATGAGGTTGCCCGCCATCCGCTTCAGCTCGTCCGAGACCAGCGCGAAGAGCTCGCCCTTCGCCTTCTGGTCGCCGCCGCGGATGGCCGCCAGCAAGCGCTCGATCTCGCCTCGTCTGCTGCTCTCCCCCATCGCCCGCCCCCCCCGATTACCCCGTCGGGGGCGGGAGCGGTAGCCCGGCCTCGGCGCCGGCGCGCCGGATCAGGCGACGACACGCAGGGGCCTCCCGGCGCGGCTCGGTCGCGCCCGCCAGCAGCCGGGGTCGGCGTGGTAGGGGCTGCCGTGGGCGGCCTGGGAGAGGCAGCGCAGGCCGCCGCCGCAGACCCTGGCGTGGAGGCAGCCCTCGCAGCCCTCGGCGTTGCGCTCCGGCTCCCGCAGCTCCCGCAGGAGCGGGCTCTGGTAGTAGAGCTCCGTCATGCTCCGGGAGCGCAGGTTCCCCACCGGCAGGGGCATCCGGCGGCAGGGGACGAGGGTGCCGTCGGGCAGCACGGTCAGCAGGCTCTTGCCCGCCGTGCAGCGGTAGGGACGCTCGCCGCCCTCCAGGAACTGCAGCGTGCGGTGCATGGCGATCTCGGGCGGGAAGATCAGCCAGCTCTTTCGCATGAGCTCCTGCGTTCGCCGCATCGATCGGAGGAAGCGGCGGGTCTCCTCGGGGGCGGGGCTGCGGAGCCCGCCGACGCTTCCCTGCCCCTCGGGGATGAGCCGGTCGGCCCAGACCCGATCGACCCCCAGCCGCTGCCCCAGCCGCGCGACCTTCCGGAACTCCCCCAGGTTCCCCGAGTGGGCGGTGAAGGAGAGGAAGACCCGGATCCCGTGTCCGAGCAGGTGGCGGATGCCCCCGACGCTCTGCGCGTGACTCCCCTTGCCCCGGATCTCGTCGTGGACCTTCCGGCTCCCCTCGATGCTCACCTGCACGAAGCTCGGCCGGAGGGCCCGGAGGCGCGCTGCCCGCTCCTCGTCGATGAGGGTGTCGTTGGTGAGGAGAGCCCAGGAGTGCCGGTGGCGGTGACGGGCCAGCTCCTCGCAGAGCTCGAGGAGATCCTTGCGGGCGAAGGGCTCGCCGCCGGTGAGGGTGACGTGGCCTCGCAGCTCCGGCTGCCCGCGCTCCTCTCCGTAGCGGGTGAGCAGCTCGTGGTACTGCTCCAGGATCCGCAGCAGGTCCCGGTAGGGGAGCTCCTCGCCGCGGTAGCCCTCCTGGTAGCAGTGGTGGCAGCGCAGGTTGCAGCGCTCGGTGAGGTGCCACTGGAGGAGGAGGCCGGACTTGTAGTCGTGGTTGCACATCAGCCGCACCCCCCACAGCCGCCGCAGCCGCCGCAGCCCCCGCCGCAGCCACCTCCGCAGCCCCCACCCCCGTTCACGCTGACGGCGAAGGCCGCCTGCACCGAGGCGCCCACCGCGAGGAGGCCGACCCCGTGGACCGCCACCGCCAGCGCCGGATCGACGCCCGCGCTCGCCCAGTCGATGGAGGAGCTGGCGCTCATCCAGCGTAGCTCCTCCCTCAGGTGCTTCAGCAGCCGGCGGCCCAGGGTGGTCGCCTTCCCGGAGGTGGGCCGCAGGATCCCGGCGAAGAGGTAGGCGGTCCCCGCCAGGAGGAAGGGGAGGATGCCCATCGGCCGGTCGAGCGTCAGGCCGAGGAGCGCCTTGATCGACCCGAGGAGCAGGCAGACCGTCATCGGCAGGTAGGTGATCCAGGCCGCCCGCTGCTCGTCCGCCGCGCTCTGCAGCAGCCGGCGCTCCACGAGGTCCTCGCGGACCCTCGAGAGGGTGTCCTCCACCCGCAGCTCGAGGTGGGCGCTCGAGAGCAGGGCGCCGGGCCCCTCGATCCCGTCCTCGATGAGGTCGACCAGGTCCTGCTCGATCTAGGGGGAGGGGCGCGGCCCGCCGGGGATCACCCGGGTCTGCTCGCCGTCCTCGCTGATCTCGAGCTGACCCCGCTCGACCATCCGGTAGAAGACGGCGCGGACCACCGCCTGCCACCCACCCCCCAGGTAGGCGATCGCCTCGGCGCTCAGCCCCTCGGCCGGGGGCAGCGGCAGGTCCTCGGTGCCGTCCCACCAGTGGAGGATCCGGTTGATCCCCAGCGCGAGGGCCACCAGGCCCAGGTAGACGAGGAGGAAGGTCGGTCCCGGTATCGAACGAATGAGCTCCAGCATCGTGGTCTCTCCTTTCGAAGAGACCTGCGCGAGCTCTCCCGGAAATCCGTAGGAAGAAGCGGTTGACAACTTGGCCATGTTGCCACATGAATCGTGCGTCTCACTCCGGAGAAGCCATGCCCTGTTCCGACGACAAGGTCTTCAAGCAGCAAGCGCGGGTGCTCAAGGCCCTCGCCAACGCCTCGCGCCTGAAGATCGTCGACCGGCTCTCCCGGGGGGAGTGCTCGGTCGGAGAGCTCACCGAGCTGGTCGGCTCGGACCGCTCCACCGTCTCCAAGCACCTCGCGGTGCTGCGCAGTCACGGGATCGTCGAGGACCGCCGGGAGGGCAACGTCGTCTACTACTCGCTCCTGACGCCCTGCGTGATGAACTTCTTCTCCTGTGCCACCCAGGTCCTCGAGGAGCGCAGCTGATGGTCCCCGCGGTTTTTTTTGAGCCAATATTGCCAACTTGGCCATATTGCCATGCACTTCCGGCGAGGGCCTCCCGGTGAAGGAGCGAAGCAAGCTGCTGCTCATGCTGGCGGTCTTCGCCGCCTGCTGGTTCCTGCCGGTGGACAGCGAGCGCTTCCTGTCGGCGGTCGGCGAGGGCCTGAAGCTCACCCGGTGGTACGCCCGGGAGCACGTGCTGCTCTGCCTGGTGCCGGCCTTCTTCATCGCCGGCGCCATCAGCGTCTTCGTCAGCCAGGGCTCGGTGATGAGGTACCTCGGCCCGGCCGCGAGGAAGCTCGTCGCCTACCCGGTGGCCGCGGTCTCCGGCACCATCCTGGCGGTCTGCTCCTGCACGGTGCTGCCCCTCTTCGCGAGCATCCACCAGCGCGGCGCCGGCCTCGGCCCGGCCACCGCCTTCCTCTACTCCGGGCCGGCCATCAACGTGCTGGCGATCATCCTCACGGCGCGAGTGCTGGGCCTCGAGCTGGGCATCGCCCGCGCGGTCGGGGCGATCACCTTCTCGGTGATCATCGGCCTGCTCATGCACCTCTTCTTCCGCAAGGAGGAGGCCGCCCGTCAGGCCGAGGGCATGGTCCTGATGCCGGTCGAGGAGCGGGGCCGGACGCTCTGGCAGGAGGGCGTCTACTTCGCCGCCCTGGTCGGCATCCTGGTCTTCGCCAACTGGGGCGCTCCGGCCGAGAAGGACACGGGCGTCTGGACCAGCGTCCACTCGGTGAAGTGGATCGTCACCGGCGGGTTCGCCCTCGTCCTCGTCTTCTCCCTCTGGCGTTGGTTCGAGCGGGACGAGCTTGGCGACTGGACCGAGTCGAGCTGGACCTTCGCCAAGCAGATCATGCCGCTGCTCCTGGCTGGCGTGCTCGTCGCGGGCTTCCTGCTCGGTGGCCCCGATGGCGGCCGCGGCGTGATCCCCGACGAGTGGGTCGCCTCGATGGTGGGCGGCAACTCGCTGGGCGCCAACCTCTTCGCTTCGGTGGCGGGCGCCCTGATGTACTTCGCCACCCTCACCGAGGTGCCCATCCTGGAGGGGCTCCGCAGCTCGGGCATGGGGAAGGGACCCGCGCTGGCGCTGCTGCTCGCGGGTCCGGCGCTCTCCCTGCCCAACATGCTCGTCATCCGAAGCGTGATGGGCACCCGGAAGACCCTGGTGTTCATCGGGCTGGTGATCGTGCTCTCAACCCTCGCAGGTCTGCTCTACGGAGCGCTGTTCTAGGAGGTCGTGATGAAGGTCGAGATCCTGGGAACCGGATGTGCCAAGTGCCAGAAGCTCTACCGGCTGGTGGAGCAGGCCGTCGCCGACACCGGCTCGGACGCCGAGGTGGTGAAGGTCGAGAAGATGGACGAGATCATGAGCTACGGCGTGCCCTTCACGCCGGCCCTGGTCATCGACGGTACCGTGAAGTCGGTGGGCAACCTCCCGAAGCCCGCCCAGCTCGAGGCCTGGCTCCGGGAAGGCGCGGGCCAGCGCTGAAGCGCCGATGCTTGACGAGCTGGTTCAGAACGCGGGTCAGTACATCGACACGAACCCGTGGCTCGCCATCGCGGCGGTCTTCGTCGGCGGCCTGCTGACGGCCTCGAACCCCTGCGTCCTCGCCATGATCCCGCTGACGATGAGCTTCGTGGCCGGCCGGCGGGAGGAGAGGCCCGGGGTGCTCCGCGCGCTCGGCTTCTCCTCCGTCTTCGTCCTGGGGCTCTCCCTCACCTTCACCGCGCTGGGCATGGTCGCCGCGCTCGCCGGCCAGCTCTACGGCGACGTCTCCAGCGCCTGGAACTGGGTGGTCGCCGCCGTCTGCGGGGTGATGGGGCTCCACCTGATGGGCGTGGTGACCGTGCCCATCCCCTCGCTGGCCGGCCGGATCCAGCCGAGGACCCGCGGCCTGCTCGGCGCGCTGATCCTCGGCCTGCTCTTCGGGCTGGTCTCCGCGCCCTGCGCGGCGCCGATCCTCGTCGTCCTGCTCACCTACCTGGCCGGCTCGGGCGCCTCGGTGGCGTACGGCGGCCTGCTGCTGCTCGTCTACGCCCTCGGCCACAGTCTGCTGATCCTCATCGCCGGCACCTCCATGGGCGCCGCGCGCACCCTCATCGAGAACAAGAAGATGACCGGGACCCTGGCCATCCTGCGCAAGGGCGCGGGCGTCGTGATCGTCCTGGTCGGGCTCTACTTCGGCTATCGAGGTCTGTCATGAGATTCACCGCTCCCCTCCTCGCCCTCCTCGCCCTCACCGCCGCCTGTAACGAGCCGGTGTCTCTCTCCCGACCCGCCGCGCCGGCTGAGACCGCCGCGCCGGCCGAGGCCGCGACCCCCCGCCAGGTGGTCAAGCGGGTCGTCTTCGTCGGCAAGCAGGGCGCCTGCGACTGCACGAAGGCCAAGGTCGAGGCGAGCTGGGCGGCCCTGCAGCAGACGCTGGGCACCCCGGCGAAGCTGCCGGTGGAGAAGCTGCAGATCGACGTCGACGGCCCGCAGGTCGCCTTCTACCAGCAGCAGAAGCCGATCCTCGCGCTCCCCGCGATCTACCTCATCGACGAGACCGCCACCGTCGTCGAGTTGCTGCAGGGCGAGGTCACTGCCGACCAGCTCACCGCCGCCCTGAAGCACTGAGGGGGGGCGAACCCTCCGGGTTCGGGCGCCTTTTTGGCGCTGCAAAAACGCGCGTGCGGCCAACGGCGAACCCTTCGGGTTCGGGCGCCTTTTGGGCTGTGCCAAAAACGCGCGTGCTGCCAACGGGTAATCGGCCCCTTCCGCCCGAACAGGACGCCCGCCTGCGCCCGCCGTGCGGAGGTAGGGCCGCCCTAAGGTAGAACGCCCGCCCGATCGAGGTAGATCGGGCGGGCGTCCTGTGAGGGCGGAAGGAATCGAACCTTCAACCTATGGATTAAGAGTCCATTGCTCTGCCAATTGAGCTACGCCCCCGTATGGGGATGATCTGGAGGGTGACCAGAGGGGATTGAACCCTCAACCTCCGGAGCCACAGTCCGGCGCTCTGCCAATTGAGCTATGGTCACCATAGCTTCGTATTCGTCTTTTTGGTGGCGCCAGTACGCCAGGAGGGACTCGAACCCCCGACCAGCGGCTTAGAAGGCCGCTGCTCTATCCACCTGAGCTACTGGCGCATCCTATTCGTTTTTCTTGTCGGGGCGAGAGGATTCGAACCTCCGACATCCTGCTCCCAAAGCAGGTGCGCTACCAGACTGCGCCACGCCCCGCTGACAGGAAGCGTGGATTTATTCCAAGGCCCCCACGAAAGCAAGTAGGTCGATCGCCACTTTTCTAGAGGAGGGTCTCCAGCAGGGGCAGCAGGGCCCGCAGGGCCTTCCCCCGGTGACTGATGGCGTCCTTCTCCTCCGCGGAGAGCTCACCGTGGGTCCGGACGCGATCCTGGCCCGGCTCGTGGGAGACGAAGAGAGGATCGTAGCCAAAGCCGCCGCTCCCCTTCGGGCCGTGATCGATCCTGCCCAGGCAACGCTCCTCCAGGTGCCAGACGCGGCCGTCGGGCGCGACGAGGCAGAGCGCGCAGACGAAGGCGGCGCCGCGATCCTCGTCGGCGACGTCCACCAGTTCGTCCAGGAGCTTGCGGTTGTTAGCCTCGTCCCGCTCGGGGCCGATCTCCCCGGCGTAGCGGGCCGAGTAGATCCCCGGCGCTCCGTCCAGGGCATCGACGCAGAGGCCCGAGTCGTCGGCCAGCACCCACTCCCCGAGCACCTCGCTGATGGTGCGGGCCTTCTTCTCGGCGTTGCCGGCGAAGGTGGGCGCGTCCTCGACGATCTCGGGCAGGCGCTTGCCCTCGGGGTCGAGGTCGTCGAGGGACTGCAGCTCGAGCCGCTCCCCGAAGCGCTCCCGCGCCATCCGGGAGAGCTCCTCTAGCTTGTGGGCGCTGCGGGTCGCGACGACCAGCCTCACGCGCGGTCTCCGGCGAGGGCCTGCTCGATGGCCGCCCGCTGCTTCTGGGCCAGCGAGGCGATCCCCGCGAGGGCCAGATCGAGGAGGGAGTCGAGCTGGGCGCGGCTGAAGGTCCGGCCCTCGGCGGTGCCCTGCACCTCGATGAGCTGGCCGCTGGCGGTGCCCACGACGTTCATGTCCACCTCGGCGTTGGCGTCCTCGGCGTAGTCGAGGTCGAGGCGGGGCTCGTCGCCGATCAGGCCGACGCTCACCGCGGCCACCGGCTCGCAGAGGGCGGCCTCCGGGATCGTCCCGTCGGCGATGAGGCGCGAAAGCGCGATGGCGGTGGCCACGTAGGCCCCGGTGATCGAGGCGGTGCGGGTGCCGCCGTCGGCCTGGATGACGTCGCAGTCGAGGGTCAGCGAGCGCTCGCCGAAGGCCTCGAGGTTCACCGCCTGCCGCAGGCTGCGGCCGATGAGGCGCTGGATCTCCTGGGTGCGCCCCTTCTGCTTCCCCTTCGCGGCCTCGCGATCGGAGCGGGTGTGGGTGGCGCGGGGCAGCATCCCGTACTCGGCGGTCACCCAGCCGGCGCCGGAGCCGGCCCGGAAGGGCGGCACCCGATCACCGTAGGAGGCGGTGCAGATGACCTTGGTGTGCCCGCAGGAGATCAGGCACGACCCCTCCGCGTGGCGGGTGTAGTTCGGGGTGATGACGACCTCTCGGAGGTCGGCGGAGCCTCTACCGTTTCGCTCGACGATCATGGGCGGGCAACCTACTGCAAACCAGCCGCCCCCGTACACGTCCACGTCCACGTGCACGTCCACGGCCTCTCCCGGGAGAGCCCTGCGCCCCGGCCCTACTCGTCCCGCTGCTCGAGGATCTTCGCGAACTTCAGGATGGCGCCGAGGATGCCCGTCGCGGAGCGGCTCTGCAGGCCGGCGTCGCCCAGCTCCTTCCCCTCCTTCGGGTGAGAGAGGAAGCCCAGCTCGACCAGCACGGCCGGCATCTTCGCCCCGTTGAGCACCGCGAAGGGCGCTTGCCGCACCCCACGATCGGGGAAGCCGGTGGCCTCGACCAGGGCCTCCTGCACGATGTGAGCGAGGCGGGAGGAGTCCTGGTGCGCGGCGCTCACCTGCAGATCGTAGAGGATCGCGTCGAGGGGGTTGGCCGAGGCCATCTCGTCCTGCGAGAGGGGCTCGCCGTTCTCGTACTCGGCCAGGCGGCGGGCCGCCTCGTCGGTGGAGTCGGCGGAGAGGAAGAAGGTCTCCGCGCCTCGCACCTTCCGGCCCTCGGGACCGTAGGGCATCGAGTTGCAGTGGATCGAGATGAAGAGGTCGGCCTCGGCGTCGTTCGCCTTCTGCACGCGGTCGCGCAGCTCGACGTCCTCGTCCCCGGGCCGGGTCTCGATCACCTGATAGCCGCTGGCGAGCAGCCGGATCTTGAGCGCCTGCACCACGCTGGCGGCGATGTCCTTCTCGATGAGGTCGCCGCGGACCGCGCCGAACTTCGCGCCGCCGTGGCCGGCGTCGAGGGCGACCAGCAGCCTGCGCTTCGGCTCCGCCTCCGGAATCGTCGTGGAGCCACCCTCGCCCGGCGCCGGCAGGGTCACCACCGCGACCTCCTCGGCCGCCACCGGGGCGGACGAGAGCAAGAGCAGCGTTGCGCCGACGAGGCCGGCGGCTCGGGCGAGGGGCTTCACGTTCGAGAAGCTATCGCGCCGGACGGTTACGTCAAATTTCGGGCTGCGGGTGCGCTGGGGGCTTTAACCCAGCACCCGGACCCGGGGCTTGCCCTCGACGATCCGCCCGATCTCGGCGGCCACCGGGGTCTTCGCCTCTTCAAGGGCGAGGAGCAGCTTGTCCGCCACCCGGGGGGAGGCCGAGATGAGCAGGCCGCCGGAGGTCTGGGCGTCGGCCAGGAGGATCCGCTCGAGCTCGGGCAGCTTGCCGAAGCGCACCTTCGGGGCGACGGCCTCGAGGTTGGCCTTCGAGCCTCCGGGGATCTCGCCGCCCTCGGCGTGCCTTCGGGCGGCGGAGAGGATCGGGATCCTGGCGTGCTCGAGCTCGGCGCCCACGCCGGAGGCCTCGAGCATCTCCAGGAGGTGGCCGAGGAGGCCGAAGCCGGTGACGTCGGTCAGCGCCCGCACGCCACGCGGGAAGCGCCGCACGACCTCGCTCGCGCCGCGGTTGAGGGTGCGCATCACCCGGCTGACCTCGCGGATCTCCTTGGGGCTCGCCCGCCCGGCCTTGATGGCGGTGGCGAGGATGCCGCTGCCCAGGGGCTTGGTGAGGATCAGGCGGTCGCCCGGCCGCGCGCCGGCGTTGGTGAGCAGCCGCTTCGGGTGCACCTTCCCCACCACCGCCAGGCCGTACTTCGGCTCGCGGTCGTCGATGGAGTGGCCGCCCATCAGCGGCACCCCGGCCTCCTTCGCCACCGACGAGCCGCCCGCCAGGATGCGGCTGGCGATCTTCAGGTCGAGGGTGCGGGGGAAGGCCAGGAGGTTGAGCGCCATGATCGGATCGGCGCCCATGGCGTAGACGTCCGAGAGCGCGTTGGCCGCGGCGATCGCGCCGAACTGGAAGGCATCGTCGACGATCGGGGTGAAGAAGTCGGTGGTGAAGACCAGCGCGGTGCGAGGATCGAGCAGGTACACCCCGGCGTCATCCCGCGTGTCGGTCCCCACCAGGACGCGCGGGTCGGTGATCGGCGGCAGTGAGCGCAGCACCTGCGCCAGCTCCTTCGGGCGGAGCTTGCAGGCTCAACCAGCGCCGTGGCTGTACTGCGTGAGTCTCTCGTTGGAGGGCATGGACACAGTCATACTCCCGAATCGCTCCGGGCGCAGGTGGTCAGCGCCGGGCGATGCCGCCTATCCTCTTGCGAGGCCTCATGCGCACTGCTCCCGGAGAAGGAAGCCGCCTGGGCGGCTATCACCTCGAGACCCACCTGGCTCGCGGCGGCATGGCGGACATCTACGTGGCCCGCTCGCCTCACGGGCACCAGGTGGCCCTCAAGTGCATCCGGCCCACCTTCGCCCAGGACCAGACCTTCGTGGATCTCTTCCTGCGCGAGGCGCAGCTCTCGATGGTCCTCGAGCACGGGAACATCGCCCGGGTCTTCGACTTCGGCGAGGAGGACGGCCACTACTTCATGGTGATGGAGTACGTGCGGGGGCCGGCCCTCTTCGATCTGCTGCAGGCCCTGAAGGTCCGGCGCCGCCCCTTCCCGATCGAGGTCGCCGCTCACGTCCTGGCCGAGACCGCGGCGGGCCTCGCTCACGCCCACGGACGGGTGGACGAGGCGGGGCGCCTCTTGCCGGTCGTGCACCGCGACATCAGCCCCCAGAACGTGCTGGTCGCCCTCGACGGAACGGTGAAGGTCGTGGACTTCGGCATCGCGAAGGCCCGCGACTCCCAGAACCTCACCCGCCCCGGCGTCGCCCGGGGCAAGTACCTCTACTTCTCGCCGGAGCAGGTGAAGCAGCAGCCCCTCGACGGCAAGAGCGACGTCTACGCCTGCGGGGTGGTCCTCTACGAGCTGCTCGCCGGTCGCCGCCCCTTCGAGGGCGAGCTCATCGAGGTGCTCGGCAAGATCGTCCGCGGCGACTTCCCCCCGCTCGCGGAGCTGAAGCCCGAGCTGCCCCGCGCGCTGGTCGAGCTGGTGGGGGCCTCCCTCGCCCAGGAGCCCGGGGCGCGCCCGAGCGCCGCCGCCATGGAGGCCACCCTGCGAGGCTGGCTGCGCGGGGAGGCCCACGCCCTCTCGCCGGCCCAGGCCACCCGGGCCCTGGTGGAGGAATGCTGGGACGAGGACGAGGAGCGGACGATCTCGGGCGAGCCCACCCACGGCGACGCGGAGCCCCCGGCGGCGACCGGCCGGGCCGGCGCCTCGCGGCTCGCGCTCGCCCTGGGCGCGGTGGTGGCGCTGGGGCTCGGCGCGGCCCTCCTCCTGGGCCGGAGCGAGGCGCCGCCGCCGGCCACCCGGATCGAGTCGAACCCCACCGGCGCCCGGATCTCCTTCCCGGACCTCGGCCTCGAGGGCACCGCCCCCTTCGAGACCAGCCGCCTCGAGCCGGGTCACCCCTACCGGGTCGAGGCCACGCTCGAGGGCCACGAGCCCGGCCGGCGGATCGTGGTGGGCGGCGACCGCCTGCGCTTCGTCCTCGCCCCCCGCCCGAAGGCCCCCGTGCTCCTGCCTCCGGAGCCCACCACCGACGAGGCGGATCCGGTCGAGGGGGAGCAGATCTACGCCCGCGTGCAGCCCAGCATCGCCCACGCCCTCGGCAACGCCGCGGGGCTGGGCAACGACGCGCCGGTGGGCACCGGCCGGGCCGGTCCCTGGCCCCTGCGCGAGCTCACCCTCTCGCGGGAGAAGCTCGTCGAGAACGCCGCCCACCTGCCCCTCGATCCCCGCCGTCCCCACACGATCCGCGCCCAGGGCCGGGTCGAGGTCCTCTCCGGCTTCCAGCCGATCCACCAGGCCCTCTACTACGCCGACGGCAGGGGAGCGGTGCCGGATCGCTTCGGCCTGATCGACTCCCGGAAGGGGCCGCTGCGCCTGGGCAAGGGCCACGAGGCCCTCCACGCGATCCTCCTCGACGCGGCCACCGCTCGCTCGGACTCGCCGACCATGCGCGACCTGGTCGACGCCTGGCCCACCGGCTCCCTGGTGGTGCGCACCCGCAGCGGCAGCGTCAGCCTGCGCTTCGAGACCCAGCGGCTGCAGCTGCGCCGGATGGGGCTGAAGCTCCTGCCCCTCAACGGCTACCGGCTGATCGAGATCGAGGTGCAGCTCCACCCCGAGGAGGCGCCGGGCGTGGCCTCGCCGGTCTTCCCCGAGCAGGTCTTCTTCGCCGGCTTCCGCTCCCTGACCACCCTGGGGGGCAGCTCCCCCGAGGCCTCGGCGCCGGTCTTCACCGTGGTGGGGGACGGCAAGAGCTTCACCCTCGACCACGTGAACGAGCTCTGGGTCTTCGTGATCGCCGAGGATCCCGAGCAGGTGGTGGGCTCCCTGAGCCTCCAGATCCGCGACCTCGGACCGGGCCGGGAGCTCGACGAGATCGCCGCCGAGGAGCGGGCGAAGTGAGCGCCGGGCGACTGGGCGGCTACGAGCTCCTCCGGCCCCTCGCCGAGGGAGGCATGGCCGAGGTCTTCGTGGCCCGCAGCCCCGTCGGCCGGCGCGTGGCCCTCAAGCGCGTGCGCTCCGACCTCGCCTCGGATCCGAAGTTCGCAGAGCTCTTCCTGCGCGAGGCGCGGATCGCCATCGGCCTCGAGCACCCGAACATCGCCCACGTCCTCGACGTCGGCGAGGCCGAGGGCAGCTACTTCCTGGTGATGGAGCTGGTCGAGGGGATCTCCCTCCTCGCCCTCGATCGGGCCGCGGCGGCCCGGGACCAGCGCCTGCCGGTGCCGGTCGTCGCCTGGATCTTCGAGCGGGTCGCCCGGGCCCTCCACCACGCCCACGAGCGCCGCGACGCCTCCGGTGAGCCCCTGGGGATCGTCCACCGGGACGTGAGCCCCCAGAACATCCTCCTGGCCGAGGACGGCGGGGTGAAGCTCATCGACTTCGGCGTGGCGCGCGCCACCAACAGCGCGACCCTCACCCGGCCCGGCGTGACCCGCGGGAAGTACCTCTACTTCTCCCCCGAGCAGATCCGGATGCGGCCCCTCGACGGGCGCTCGGATCTCTTCGGCCTCGGCGCGGTCCTCTACGAGGCCCTCGTCGGCGTGCGCGCCTTCGACGGCGAGCTCGTCGACGTCCTGGGCGCCATCAGCCGGGGCGAGCTCGTCGAGCCCTGCGTGCGGGATCCGGGGCTGCCCGCTCCCCTCGGGGAGATCTGCCTGCAGGCGCTGCGGGTGAAGCGCGAGGCCCGCTGGCAGACCGGCGAGGCGCTGGCGACCGCGCTGGAGCACTGGCTGCACCGGGAGGCGCCGACGGTCAGCGACGCCGTGGTGCGTGACTACCTCGCCCACGTCGCCTCGGCCGAGCTCTCCGAGGCGGTCGGTCACGAGGTCGCCCCCCGGCCCTTCCCGCCCGAGCTCGCCGCCTGGGCCCGGCCGCTCCTCGCCGGCAGCCCGGCCCTGCTCTCGGCCGACCTGGCCGCGGCGGCCCTGCCCACCACCGCCGCGACGCCGATGACCCGCCTGGAGCGCACCCTGCGTCAGGCGCTGCTCCCGCTCCTGATCCTGGCGGTGGCCGCCGGCGGCTTCGGCCTCTGGTGGCTGGTCAAGCCCTCGACCACCACCCGCTTCGTCGGCCACCGGCCCGAGCCCGGGCCCGCGCTGCCCGAGGAGCCGGCCAGCCCCCCTCCCCCCGAGCCCCGGGCACCACCGCCGCCGCCCGACCCCCGGCCCGCGCTCCCCCGGCTGCCGGAGCGCCCGGCCGACGGCTCGGCGCGGCAGAGCGAGGCCCTCGACCAGGGGTGGATCCTCCTGCGCTTCGAGCTGGACGACGTCCTCCTCGATCTCTCCTCCCTCGAGCCCTACCTGGCCGAGGGGCCGGGCGAGGTGAAGCTCGAGGGCAGGATGATGATCGGCGGCGAGTGGATGGGGACCCGGAAGCTGGTCCTCGTGGAGGAGACCCTGAAGGGGCGGCGCCGGCCGCGCTTCGTCCAGGCGCCCGGCTTCGAGGTCGACGGGTCGGTCCAGACCCTCCGCTTCCTCCTCCTCAACCCCAGCTCCTACGGCAGCCGCCGCTTCGTCTTCCCCGAGGGAGGCTTCGAGGCGATCCGCCCCGCTCCCGGGGCGCCGCCGATCCGCCTGGGCCCGGGCCAGATCACGGACCCCTGGGCGCACCGCCTGCCTTACGTGCGCATCGACTCGAACTGGCACTACGAGATGATCCCGCGGCTGGGGGTGCCCGGCTCCGGCGAGGAGGCCGAGCGGGAGAAGGCCACCTTCCTCTGGGTCTCCACCCCCGTGGACCTGCTCCAGTGGGGGAGCCGCAAGAAGGCGGGCCTGACCGGGGACGATCTCTGGGGCCTGATCGAGGAGGGGGAGACCCTGAGGCTCGACGGCATCGGCGCCGTATGGTTCGCCCTGCTCGACGCCCCCGAGGGCGTCCACGAGGGCGCGGGTGTCGCGCAGTTCCTCGTCGAGGTGAGGCAGGTCGGCGTCTCGAAGATCTTCCAGCAGCGCCTCCTCGGGCCGCGCGGGAAGAAGGGGCGGCGGCGGTGAACGAGCAGGACCCCTCCCGCCTGGGCCCCTATCGCCTGCTGCGCCCCCTGGGCGCGGGAGGCATGGGCGAGGTGCACCTCGCCGAGCGCATCGGGGCGGCCGGCGTCGCCAAGAAGGTGGTGGTCAAGCGCATCAAGGGGCTGCGCGCCTCCGACGCGCTGGCCCGGGAGCGCTTCGTGAACGAGGCGCGCATCGCCATGCGTCTCGATCACCCCAACGTCGTGCAGGTCTTCGACTTCGGCCAGGAGGAGGCCGAGAACGGAGAGCTCTACCTGGTGATGGAGTGGATCGACGGCCCCTCCCTCTTCGAGCTCTGGCGCGCGGCCCGGCAGCAGGGCGAGCGCATCCCCTTCGGGATCTCGGTCTTCGTCGTGCGGGGGCTCCTCGCGGGCCTCCACTTCGCCCACGAGCAGCTCGACGAGGCGGGGCGCCGCCTGGGCATCGTCCACCGCGACGTCTCCCCGCAGAACGTCCTCCTCGATCGCAGCGGCCAGGTGAAGCTGACCGACTTCGGCATCGCCCGGGCCCGCGACGTCGTCTCCCGCACCCGCCCGGGGATGGTGCGCGGCAAGCTGGTCTACTTCTCGCCCGAGCAGCTCTCCCACGGCGCCGTCGATCGTCGCACCGACGTCTTCGCCGCCGGCGCGGTGCTCTACCAGCTGCTGACCGGCTCCCTCCCGGTGAAGGGCGAGCCGGAGACGGTGCGCCGCCTGATCCTCGAGGGCGGGTGGGCGCCCGCCTCGATGGTCGAGCCCGAGCTGCCCGCCGAGCTCCAGGCGATCCTCGAGCGGGCGATGGCCCGCGATCCCGCCGAGCGCTTCCCCACCGCCGAGGCCTTCGGCGCCGCCCTCGAGGGCTGGCTCGGCGACGCCGGGCTCCCCGTCAGCGAGGAGGATCTGGCCGACTACCTCTGCTGGATCGATCGCGAGAGCGCACCGGAGGGCCTCGCCCGCCTCCCCGAGGGCTACGCCGAGGCCATGGCTCACTGGTCGCGGGAGGTGCCCGGGCAACGAGAGGATCCCGACCTGGGCACCGCCGCCCTGCCCCTGCCCGGGCAGCGCGGCGCCACGGGGAGCCGGCCGGCTGCGGCCCCCGCCCGGCCCTGGCGGCCGATCCTCGCCGGGCTCGCCCTCCTCCTCGGGCTGGCCGGGCTCGCCGGCTGGTGGGCCGGCCCGGCGAGGGAGCCCCCGGGGGAGGCGCTCCCGGAGGCGCCGCGAGGTCCGCCGGCCCCCGAGCCGCTGCCCCACGGCCCCTCCCCCCGGCCGGCGCCGCCGCCCGCCACGCCACCCCCGGCGGGCCCGCGCCTGAGCGACGAGGAGGGCCGCCCGATCCTGCGCCAGCCCGGGACGGACAGCCTCCTGCCCGAGGGAGGGGAGCGGATCCTCCTGCACTCCGCCCTCTCGATCGATCCGGCCACCCTCCCCTGGGTCTGGCTCCCCCTCCCGGGGGGCTCGCCGACCCGGCTGAGCGTGGAGGGAGAGGTCTCCCTCGGCGGGGTGGTCCCCCGTCGCCTGCACACGGTGCTGGTGCGCGTCGAGCGAGGCAGAACCGGCCAGCTCCTCCTGCTGCGGCCGGGAGCCCCCCTCGAGCTGAAGGGCCCGGGGCGGGTCGGCCTCGCCATCTGCGATCCCATGGGCATCGACGACAACACGGGCACCCTGGTCGTGGAGGCGCGGCGGGGCAAGCAGAAGCGCCGGTACAACGTGGATCCCCGCCGGAACGTCTTCCGGGCGGACACCATCGGCGGGGTCACCCTCCGCGGCCTGCGCCCGGGAGAGCACTATCGGATCTCGCTGGAGGCCTCGGCCCTGGCGCCCCCCCTCTTCTGGATCCACCCCCTCCAGGTCGGCGCGGCCTTCACCCGCCAGGGCGAGGTCGATCGCTCGCTCGGGCTCCTGCGCGACGGCGAGGAGGCCCGGCTCTTCGGGGTCGAGCTCCTCGAGCTGATGGTCATCGGCGACGCGCCCGCCGACACGCCCTACACCCTCTCGATCCGGCTCGTCCCTGCGAGCGAGGCCCATCCGGAGTAGACTCGGAACCGCACGCGATCGAGGACGCTTCGTGGCCGCCCGCAGCAAGACCCAGACCCGTTTCGGGAAGTACCGCCTGCTGCGCCGGCTCGCCCGGGGCGGGATGGCCGAGATCTTCCTGGCCCGCTACGAGGCGGCCGCCGGCATCTCGAAGGTGGTGGTGGTCAAGAAGATCCTGCCGGCCTTCGCCGACAACCCGCGCTTCCTCAAGATGTTCATCGACGAGGCCCGGGTCACGGTGGGCCTCTCGCACGGCAACATCGCCCAGGTCTTCGACTTCGGAGAGATCGACGGCAGCTACTACCTGGCGATGGAGTACGTGCAGGGGCAGGCCCTCTCCTCGGTGCTGACCCGGACGACCGAGGCCGGGCTCGCCTTCCCGATCCCCATCGCCTGCTTCGTGACCATGGAGGTCTGCAAGGGCCTCGGCTACGCCCACCGCAAGTGCGACGAGACGGGCAAGCCCCTCGGGATCGTGCACCGCGACGTCTCGCCCCAGAACGTGATGATCTCCTACGAGGGGCAGGTGAAGGTCGTGGACTTCGGCATCGCGAAGGCCGCCAACCTCGCCGGCGACACGCGCGCGGGCGCCCTGAAGGGCAAGTACCTCTACTTCGCGCCGGAGCAGGCCCGCTCCCGGCCCATCGACGCGCGCACCGACGTCTGCGCCACGGGGATCGTCCTCTACGAGCTGCTCACCGGCCGCCGCCCCTACTCGGGGGTGCTGATGGACGTCCTCGAGTCGATCCTGAAGGGGCACTTCCCGAAGCCCCGCGCCCTCGAGCCCGAGATCCCCCCCTCCCTCGAGCGGATCGTGCTCAAGGCGATGGCGGTCTCCCCGGACGATCGCTACCAGTCCGCCGCCGAGATGCAGGAGGCCATCGGCGCCTTCCTCTTCAAGGCCGCCCCGCGCTTCACCTCCTCCTCGGTGGCTCACTTCGTGCGCTACCTCTACCAGCCGGAGATCGAGGCCACCGGCCAGGCGGTGGAGCTCCCCGAGAGCTTCCTCGAGCAGGTCCCCCTCTGGGAGCGCCGCCACCATCGCTCCACCCCCACCTCCCCGGGCTCCGCCGGCTCCGGCGAGAGCGCCCTGCCGGGCACGGCCGAGGAGCGCGGCCGCCTCGAGAGCGGTGACACCGGCGTGGACACCGCGGGGACCGACAGCGGCTCCTTCGCCAGCGCCGACCTCATCCACCCCTCGACCGCCGAGGCCCCGCTGCCCCGCCCCCGGCGGCCCCTGCCCCGCCCCGTGATCTGGGGCGGCCTCGGCGCCCTCCTGGCCGTGATCTTCGCGGCGGCCGGCCTCACCGCGGCGTCCTCCATGAAGCGGGTGCCCGGCGTGGGGGTGCTGGCGATCGAGAGCGAGCCCCCCGGGGCCCGGATCTTCCTGGACGGAGAGGACACCGGCCAGGAGACCCCCTACGTCTTCCAGGGGCTGGCGCCCGGCCAGCAGTACGGCCTCACCCTGCGCCTCGCGGGACACCAGCCGAGGATGGCCTCGGTGACCGCCTCCACCACCGGCTCGACCACCGTCACCTACGACCTCGCCCCCGAGCGCCAGCCGGTCGCGCCGGTGGTCACCGCCACCGACGAGGAGCTCGACGAGGCGATCCGCCAGGCCGCCGAGAAGGAGGCCCAGACCAACATCTCGGGGCTGGCCGGCGCGCTGGGCGATCTGGCCGCCGAGATGGGCCAGACCGGCAAGAAGCTCGACCCGACGCCCCAGCGCGTGACGGTGCGCACCCTCGACGTCCGCAAGCTCGGAGGGATCTCCCGGGGCCTCGATCCCAAGCAGCGCAACACCCTCTCGATGACCGGCGCCGCCTTCCTCGCCGATCCGATGGTCACCGCCGCGACCACCCAGGCCTACTACGTGGTCGAGCGCCTCCGCGGAGACGCCTCCCTCGACCGCGGCGTGCTCTCCTCCGCCGAGCCGATCCAGATCCCCGCCGGCGCCCACCGGGTGCACTTCCTCTTCGCCGACGACAACATCGACGACGACTCCGGCCAGCTCATCGTCCGCATCCAGCCCGACCGGGGCCGCTTCCGGGAGGTCACCCTCGATCCCCGCCGGCACAGCTTCTCACCGGCGAAGCTGGGGCTGCCCTACCTGCAGCACCTCAAGGTCACCGAGCGCTACGAGATCTACCTCGGCGATCAGCCGCCCTGCCTCTACAGCCGGGGCCCGATGCTCAAGACCTGGAGCGGCCTCTCCACCCCCGAGCCCGCCATCGGGGTCTTCGAGGACGGCGCCCTCATGCGCGGCGGCGTCGATCTGCGCATCTTCGACCTCGCCGCCGGCCGCCGCCCGAACCGCACCCTCGTGGTCAAGGCCACCCACTCGCGCTAGGAGCTACGAGCTACCAGCTACCAGCTACGAGCTGCGAGCTGCGAGCTGCGAGAAAGAGGGGCGTCCGCGGCTACACAGCGTCGCGGAGGAAGTGCACGGCGGTGCCGCGGCTGCGGTAGTGACCGGCGACGCGGCGGACGACGAGGAAGCGGTGGAGCGCGTCGAGGACGTGGCGGCCAGTGGTGCCGACGAGGGACTCGATCTCGGTGGGGGTCGCCGGGCCCTGGTCGAGGCGGTTGAGGACCGCGCGGGGGACCTTGCCGTAGCGGGCGACGAGGGGCTCGATGAGCTCGGAGGGAGAGTAGCGCTCGACCTCACCGTCGCGGATGTGGAAGAGGGCGGGGCCGGAGAGGTCGCGCAGCCAGATCCAGCGGATCGGCGAGGGATGATCGAAGAGCCGCCAGGCCGAGACCAGGCCGTCGCCCACCGACTCGGCCAGCGCCGCCGCGTACCAGCGCGCCATCTCCGGAGAGGCCTTCAGGAGCGCCATCCCGAGGCGGCGGGCGTCCATCCCCGCCCGGGGGGCGAGGACCTCGAAGCCCTCCTGCAGGGCCGCCTCGAGGTTGCGCTCGGGCAGGGCCATGCCCCGCTCGATCGCCTGGAGGGCCTGCTCGGGATCCGCCCGGGGGCCGTCGAGGCTGCGCGCGACCTCGGCCAGCGCGGTGGAGGAGCGAGCCAGGAGGGCCGTCCGGTGCTCGCGCCAGATTCTCTCGACGACCTGGATGGCATCCACCGTCTGTCTCATCCGCGGAGTCTCCCACGAGTGCGTGGCGCAAGGCCACCTGTGCTACGGTCGAATCCGTGCTCTCGGGGCGCTGCACCAACCACCCCAAGCGGGTGGCCGTCGGGGTCTGCATCATCTGCCGGGACGTGATCTGCATCGAGTGCTCGACCCCGATCGACGGCATCCACCGCTGCCACCGCTGCATCGCGCAGATGAAGCGGGCCGCCGTCCCGAGCCACTGGGAGGGCTCCGAGGCGAGCCTGATGACGTGGATCGTCCTGATCCTCTCCTTCGGCGGGCTGACCCTCTACTGGATGGGTCTCTCGGCCCTCCTCTGGGGCTGACGTGGACGGCGATCGAGCGGCCACGCCCACCTTGCGGCCCCGGGGGATCTTCGCCCTCATCGACAGCGCCTTCACGGTGAGCGCGTCCGAGCCGGCCATCGTCTGGATCTCGATCCTGGGCATGGCCCCGGTGGCCCTCCTCTCGCTCGTCCTCTGGTACGGAGCCACCGAGGCCGCCTTCGACGAGCGCACCGAGCTGCTGGTGGCGCTGGCCTGCGCCGCCGCCGCCCTCTGGCGCTACGTCCCGGGCGGCGCGGTCTCCCTCCTCGTGATGGAGCAGGTCAGCGGGCGCCCCCTCGCCGTGCGGGACGCCCTGCGGCAGGCCCTCGGCCGCGCCCCCTCGCTGATGGCCGCCGGCTCCCTCTCCCTCTGGGTGACCCTCCTCTCCCTGCTGGTGGCGGGCCTGCCGCTGGTGGCCTGGGCCGGGGTCTACCTGGCGCTGCCCCTGGTGCTGCGCCGCGACTGCCCGCCCTGGGGGGTGGTCGGCGCCGGCCGCAAGCTCCTGCGCGACCGGGTCACCGCCGCCGCCCTGCTCACCGCGCTCTGGTTCTCCGGGGTCTGCCTGCTGGCGGCGAACCTCTGGCTCGCCGTCTCCCTCGGCCTCTCCCTCGGCGCCTCGCTCTTCGATCTCGACACCGCGCTGCTCGGCCGCCTCCTCTCGCCGGCGAACCCGATCTTCCTCCCGGCGGTGGGCGCCATCGCCCTGACCCTGCTGGAGGGGCTGCGCCACACCAGCCTCACCCTCCTCTACCTCGACGCCCGGGTCCGCCGGGATGCCCTCGACCTCGAGGCGCAGGTCAGCGCCCTCGAGGACACGCAGGCGGGCCGGCGCCCGGGGAGCCGGCCGCGGGCCAGCCGGGTCGCCGGCCTCCTCGCCCTCGTCGGCCTCGGCGCCGCGCTCGCGGGGGGCCCGGCGAGCGCCCGGGCGCAGGGCGAGCGGAGCGCCTCCTCGGTGGCGGACCGCTTCATCGACGTGGCCAACGAGGCCATCGACCGGGGCGCCGCCGTGGACACCGAGCTGGCCGAGGAGGTCCTCGGGAGCCTGGACGCCCAGGCCGAGCAGGCCCTCGCTCCCCTGACCGAGCAGCTGCAGCGGGACCTCGACGAGGGCGCCATCGGCCGGGCCGAGGCGCGGCTGGAGCGGGCCTTCGAGGAGATGGAGTATCTCGCGGACCAGGAGCCGGTGCAGGGCGAGCCCGTCGATCGCCTCCTCACGGAGGTGCTCGCGCGGCCCGAGTTCCAGCGCGAGACCCGGGCCCGCCTCACCGGCAGGGAGCTCGAGGAGGAGCCGGAGAAGCGCGAGACCTGGCTCTCTCGCCTCCTCGAGCGCTTCTTCGACTGGCTCGAGGAGCTCTTCGAGCGCGACCCGAAGGAGCGGGACGAGCCCCTCTGGGACGGCCCCCTCCTCCCGGCGAACCTCTCCTGGCTGCTCTGGGCCGCCCTGCTGACGGTGGCCGGGGTCGGCATCGGGGTGGCCGTGGTGCGCGCCCTGGGGGCCACCGAGGAGGAGCTCGAGGAGGAGCTGGGCTCGGCCTCCGAGCGCGAGGAGGAGGAGGACGAGGTGCGCGGGCCGCAGTACGACGCCCTCTCCCGGGCCCCCGACGCCTGGCTCGCCGAGGCCGACGCCCTGGCCGCCCGCGGCGAGCTGCGCGAGGCCCTCCGGGCCGCCTACCTCGCCCTCCTGGGCATCCTCGATCGCGCCGGCCACATCGCCTACCGCTCCGAGCAGACCAACTGGGAGCACGTCCGCGGCTTCGACGGACCCGAGGTCGCCCGCAAGCGCTTCCACGAGCTGACCTACAGCTTCGAGCGAAGCTGGTACGGCTTCGATCCCGTCGAGCTCCACCACTACCGCACCGTCCGGGAGGGCGCCCTCGATCTCGCCTCGCTCTCCCCCCAGCGCCCGGTGGCCGGCGCGGAGCCGGTGGGGGGGGAGGCCTAGGCCATGGCGCGCTGGCTCACCCCCCTGCTCCTCCTGCTCGGGGTCTTCCTCGGCCTCGCGCTCCTGCTGCAGCAGTCCGCGAGGAGGGGCAGCTTCGCCGACGCCGGCAGCACCTACCGCGCCGCCGAGGACGGCGCCCGCGCCCTCTACCTCCTCTCCGAGGCCCGGGGCCTCCCGGTGGAGCGCCGCCACCTCGATCTCGGGCTGATCGAGCACGAGGGCGCGATCGTGCTGGTGGGCGTGAACGCCGGCGAGAGCTGCGAGTCGGAGGAGGAGCGCGAGGCACGCGACGAGAGCGAGGAGAGCGAGGCGCCGGCCCGGGCCGCCGAGGAGGAGGACGGGGACGAGCGGGCCGGGGAGGACGAGCCCCGGGACGTGGTGGTGGGGCCCAGCCCCGGGCTGGGGATCTTCGGCCCCCGCCTCTCCTCCGAGGAGTGCGCGGCGCTCCTCGACTGGGTGGCGGAGGGCGGCAACCTGGTGCACGTCACCCAGGAGCAGGACGCCCTCCTCTCCCGCCTCGAGCTGAGCCTGCGCGACCGCGCCACCCCCGTCGAGCCCGCGCCGGAGCCCGAGGCCGAGCCCGCCGGCTCCGTCGACGCGCCGGTGGATCAGGGCGAGGGCGAGGAGCGCCCCCCCTGGGAGGAGTGGCTGGAGGAGAGTGACGCGGAGCGCGCCCGGCGGGAGAAGCGCAAGAAGGAGGAGGAGCAGGCGATCGCCTTCCTCCCCCGCCGCCTCGAGGCCGAGGGTCCGCTCCACCGGCTCGTCCCGGGTCAGCCCTCGGTCTTCACCCGGGGGATCGAGGGCGTCGAGTCCACCGGCGAGGTGCGGATCCTGACGGATCGGGGGGACGCCGTCTCGGTGCTGGTCGAGGCCGAGGTCCCGCCGGAGGGACGGGCCCGGCCGGTCGCCGCGGTGGCCGTGCCTCACGGTAGCGGCTGGGTGCTCGCCGTCTCGGTGCCCGAGCTGGCGCTGAACCGCACCCTGCCCCGGGCGGGGAACGCCGCCTTCTGGATGACCGCCCTCGCCGAGGTCACGCGCAATGGAAGCCTGGCCTTCGACGAGTACCACCACGGCCACGCCGCCGGCCGCACCATCCTCGGCTACGCCCTGGAGCACGGCCTGCTACCGGCCCTCCTCCAGCTGATGCTGATGACGGTGGTCGCCGTCCTCGCGGCCCGGCGCCTCGGCCGCATCGAGCTGCTGCCCGGCGAGACCCTGCGCAGCACCGCCGACCACCTCGCCACCATGGCCAACCTCTACCGCCTCGGCGGCCACCGCCGGCACGCCGCCCGCACCATCGCCCGGCGCGCCCTCGCGCAGGCCGAGCGCTACCGCAGCCTCCCCGCCGTGGAGGACGCGGCGGGCGCCCTCGAGGCCCAGCTCTCCCGGATCGAGCTCTCGAAGCCGACCGAGCGCGATCTGAGCGCGGTGGCCGCCGCCGCCGCCGCGCTCTACGAGATCATCAGAAGCAAGCAGCAAGGGACCGTCCCGCGACGCAAGAGAGGAAAGCATGCAGCCTGAAAGCCGAGCCCCCGCCGACGTGGAGGCCACCGCCCGGATCTTCGAGAAGGTGCGCACCGAGGTGCACAAGGCCGTGGTGGGGCAGGACGAGGTCCTCGAGCTCCTCCTCGTCGGCCTCATCGCCGGGGGGCACGTGCTCCTCGAGGGCGTGCCGGGGGTCGCCAAGACCCTGATGGTGCGAGCGATGGCCCGCTCCCTCTCGGCGACCTTCCGCCGGATCCAGTTCACCCCGGACCTGATGCCCTCGGACGTGCTGGGCACCCGGGTCTTCGACCTGGAGACCCGCACCTTCGCCCTGACCCGCGGGCCGGTCTTCACCGACATCCTCCTGGCCGACGAGGTGAACCGCGCGCCGCCCAAGACCCAGTCGGCGCTCCTCGAGGCGATGCAGGAGCGCAGCGTCACCCTCGACGGCGAGCACCACGACCTGCCGCCGATCTTCACGGTCTTCGCCACCCAGAACCCCATCGAGTCCGAGGGCACCTATCCCCTGCCCGAGGCCCAGCTCGACCGCTTCCTCTTCAAGGTGCAGGTGGGCTACCCCACCGACGCCGAGGAGGATCGCATCCTCGAGCTGGCCCACCACGGGATGGCGCTGGGGGATCTCGACCGGGTGAAGATCGACTCGACGGTGACCGTCGAGGAGGTCCTCGCCGCCCGGGAGGCCCTCCACGCGGTGGAGGTCCGCGACGTGGTGCGCGACTACCTGCGGCAGCTGGTCGCCGCCACCCGCAAGGCCCCCGAGGTGCGGCTGGGCGCCGGCCCCCGGGCCGCGGTGCACCTGCTGCTCTGCACCAAGGCGGTCGCCGCCCTCGCCGGCCGCGACTTCGTCACCCCCGACGACGTGCGCCGGCTGGTGCCCCCCACCCTGGCCCACCGCCTGCTGCTCACCGCCGACGCGGAGGTCGACGGCATCCAGCCCGAGGAGGTCCTCGCCCGGATCCTCGACGAGATCGAGGTGCCGCGCTGAAGTCCGGGGCCCAGACCCTCCCGGCGCCCGCGGCGCCGGCGGGGGAGGAGGGCGCGGCCGGGAAGGCCGTCGCTCCTCACCGCAAGACCCGGCAGCTGGTCCCCGGCCGCCGGGTGGTGGTGCTCCTCCTCTTGCCCCTCCTGCTGCTGCTCTTCGCGCCGGCCGAGCCGAGGGTGCTCTGGGCGGCGGGCCTCCTCGATCTGCTGATCCTGGGGCTGGCCTTCCTCGACGCCGAGCTGGCCAGCCTGACCCGGCTGGAGGTGGTGCGCGAGCTCCCGCCCCGCCTCTCGGTGGGCGTCGCCAGCGACGTCACCCTTCGCCTGAAGAACCACGGCACCCGCAGCGCCACCGTCGAGCTGCACGACCAGGCCCCGGCCGCCTTCGATCCGAGGCCCGAGCGCATCCCCCTGGTGGTGCCGCCCGCGACCCGGGTGCAGCGGGGAGAGAAGCAGGAGGAGCAGCCCGGCGAGGCGGCGGCTCTCCTGCGGGTGCAGCCCCCGGCCCGGGGCCGCTATGCCTGGGGGGCGGTCTACCTGCGGGTGCGCGGCCCCTTCGGCCTCGCCTGGGCCGAGCGGATCGAGCCCCTGGCCCGGCCGGTGAAGGTCTACCCCGACGTGCGCGCCGGCCGCCTGCTCCTGGCCGGCGGGGTGCGGGACCTGGAGCGGGTCGGCGCCCACCAGCTGCGCCGGGAGGGCGAGGGCTCCGAGCTCGAGACCCTGCGCGACTACGTCTACGGCGACCCCTTCCGGGACATCGACTGGAAGGCCACCGCCCGGCGCGAGAAGCCCGTGGTGCGGGTGCGCCAGCCCGAGCGCTCCCAGACCGTGCTCATCTGCGTCGACGCGAGCCGCCTGATGGCGGTGAAGAGCGGCAACCTCACCAAGCTCGACTACGCGGTGAACGCCGCCCTCCTCACCGCCTTCGTCGCCCTGCGCAACGACGACCGGGTGGGGCTGATGCTCTTCGCCGACGACGTCCACACCTTCGTGCCCCCGGGGAAGGGGAAGGGGCAGTACCACCAGATCCTCGAGCGCCTCTACGCCGCCACCCCCACCCGCACCTACGTCGACTACCGCGCCTTCGCCCGCACCCTCCTCGCCCGCCAGCCCCGCCGGGCCCTCGTGCTCACCCTCACCGAGCTCCACGACGAGGCCACCACCCGACCGCTGATGGATCAGGTGCGCCGCCTCTCGACCCGCCACCTGCCGGTGGTGGTCTCCCTGCGCGACCCCGGCCTGGAGGCCGCCGCCCGGCAGCGCCCCACCACCCCGGAGGATCGCTACCGGATGGCGGCCGCCGCCGAGCTGCTGACCGAGCGCGCCGCCCTGCAGCGGGGCCTCTCGGCGGCGGGGGCGCGGATCATCGACCGCCCCCCCGAGGACGCCGTCCTGGCCGCGGTGAACGCCTACGTCGAGGTCAAGCAGCGCCACCTCCTCTGATGGGGTCAGACCCCGACAATTGACATAAGGGGCAAGTGTCAATTGTCAGGGTCTGACCCCATCTGAATCCTTTCGTTTCAGGGGGGCTCCTAGGGATCGATGAGACAGCACACGACCCTCCTGCTCGCCCTCGCGATCACCTCCCTCGCCCTGGCCTCGACCGGCTGTGACAACAAGGCCAAGAAGAGCCGGGGCGCGACCGCCAAGGAGCTGGTCGCCGCCGGCGCCGTCCTCCTCGACGTCCGCTCGCCCGGTGAGTACCAGCGAGGCCACCTGCCCAACGCGGTGAACATCCCGATCACCGAGCTCTCCCGCCGCCAGGGCGAGGTCGCCGACGGCGCCAAGGTCGTCGTCTACTGCGAGTCCGGCGTGCGCAGCCGCCAGGCCGTGAGCCTGCTGAAGAAGAAGGGCCACGAGGTCTTCGACCTTGGCTCCTGGCGAGACTGGGGGCCGTGATAGCTTCCCGGTGAATGACCGGGGAATGGCCGATCCAGAGAGCACACCCTCGCTTCGGGGTGCGGATCCCCGTCTGGGTCTGGCGCCCCGACGAGGACCTGCCCGAGGAGGCGGAGGCGATCAACGTCAGCGCCGGCGGGATGCTCCTCGATCTGCCCCACCCCCCGCCCGCCGGGGCGAGGGTCCGGATCGGTCTCCACCTCGGGAAGCACGCCGAGGTGATCACCGCCGAGGCCGAGGTGCTGCGCCACCAGGAGCGGGACGGTGAGCTCCTGGCCGGCGTCCGCTTCGTCGAGGTGAGCGAGGAGCTGGCCGCCCTCATCGACCGGCTGGCCAGCGACGTCCACACCTTCGGCGACCTGCAGATCGAGGCCCTGGTGGGCAAGGGCGGGATGGCCGAGGTCTACCGGGCCTCCAAGCGCAGCGGCGAGCGGATGTGGGAGAAGGTCGCCTTCAAGCGCATCCGGCCCGAGCTGCTGACCTCCGCGACGGCGGTCCGCCTCTTCCACGCCGAGGGCCTGCTCGCCAGCAAGCTGAAGCACCCGAACATCGTCGAGGTCTACGAGGTCGGGGAGCGGATGGGCCTGGCCTACATCGTGATGGAGCTGGTCGAGGGCTGCGACCTCGAGCGCCTCCTCTTCGGCTGCCGCCTCCGGAAGATCCAGCTGCCGGTGGACCTCGCCGTCTACGTCGCTCACACGGTGGCGGTGGCCCTGCACCACGCCCACACCACCACCGATCCCGAGACGGGCCGCCCCCTGGGCATCGTCCACCGCGACGTCGGCCCCTCGAACGTCTTCATCTCCGAGCTCGGCGAGATCAAGGTGGGCGACTTCGGGGTCGCCCACTTCGGCGACCTCGCCACCGAGATCACCGGCCCGGTGGGCAAGCCCTCCTACCAGGCCCCGGAGCAGATCGAGGGCGCCCGGCCCCACCCGGCCATGGACGTCTTCGCCACCGGCTGCGTCCTCTTCGAGCTGCTCACCGGCGAGCGGGCCTTCCCCCTCTCCGCGGACCAGGACGGGAGGCCGGCCCAGCTGGGCCCCCCCCCCTCGGCGAGGGCGCTGCGCGCCGAGGTGCCCGAGGCCCTCGAGGCGGTCCTCGTCCGGGCGCTGGCCCATGACGTGGACGGGCAGCAGGGCCTCCTCGCCCGCTTGAGCGGGCGGCCCACCCGCCACGCCAGCTGCGGCGAGCTCGCCGCCGCCCTGGAGGCCTGCTTCGATCCCGCCATCGGCAACCAGCTCGCCATCGCCGCCGTCGTCCGCGGCGTGCTCGCCAGCGCGGGCTAGGGGCGTCGGCGCCGGGAGTTCACCTGTAATAGTTCAGGGAACGCAGCCGCCCGGCCTGACGCCAAAGCAGGTGCCGAAGCCCCCTCCCGGTGCTATTGTTTTGCCTCCGATTGATGGGGGCATCGGTTCGCTGCCCCGGATTCGAGGGGAGCATGAACCAGCCGATGGCGGACACCTATCAGCAGCTCTTCCTGTCCTCCTACCGGAAGCCCGCGGGGGCGCTCTCGCTGGAGCGCTTCTCCGCCGAGCACGGCGAGGCCTTCCTGGTCTATTTCGGCGCCAGCTCCGAGCTCCGGGCACCGGCCCGGTCCTGGCAGGCGACGCGCTTCGACGACGGCCGGAAGGCCGGCGCCGAGAAGCAGAACCGCAGCGCCTCGGTGCAGATCTTCCCGGTGAGGTACACGGGCCGCAGCATCTCCGACCGCTGGGTGACCGTCGGCCGCGCCGCGCGCACCAACGACATCCCCATCGTCGACGAGTCCGTCTCGGCCAGCCACGCGGTCTTCGAGCGAGGCCGCGGGGGTGAGTTCCTCCTGCGGGACGCCAACTCCCGCACCGGCACCTTCGTGAACGACGAGCAGGTCGGCCCCGACGATCCGATGACCCTGAAGTCCGGGGACTCGATCCGCTTCGGAGCCGTGACGGTCGTCTTCCTCCAGGCCCCGGAGTTCGTCCAGCTGGTCCTGCAGCTGAGCTGACGGCCGCCCCGACTCCCGGGGCGACTCACCCCGGCAGCCGGAAGGTGAACTCCTTGTGGGCGATGGCGAGGGTGTCCCCGGATCGGAGGACGTGCCGCTTCACCTTCTCGCCGTTCACCCTGAGGCTACGCCGGCCGGCGAGGTGCTCTGCCAGAAAGCTGCCGTCGGCCTGCTTCTCGATCCGGACGTGGACCGGGGCGACGAAGAGGCCGCGGATCGGGATGTGAGTGTTGGGGCTCTTTCCGATGAGGAAGACGCTCCCCCACATCTCGTGCATCTTCCCGTCGTGGGCGACGCGCGCGATCGGCCCCCCGGAGGTCACGGCGACCGTCCGGTCGAAGCTCGCGACGGCCGCGGCGACCGGATCGGGCGGCGGTGGCGCCTCGACGGCCTCGGCCGCCCGGTCGTCCTCCACCGAGAGGGTGTACTTGCCGATCCCGATCTCCGCCCCGACCTCGAGGACGGCGCTCCTCACGAGGCGGCCGCGCAGCTTGAGGCCGTTCTCGCTGTCCTGGTCGACGATCTCCAGAGAGCCGCTCGGGCGACAGGTGATGACGGCGTGGTGGCGGGACACCGAGAGGTTGTCGAGGATCAGCTCGTTCTCCCCGCTGCGCCCCACGTGGATCTCGTCCCGGTCGACCGGGAAGCGAAAGACCACCCGGGAGCCGAGCTTCACGAGGAGGGAGAGGTTCCACTCGAGGGCGTTCGCCTCGGGTGCGATCGTGTAGGCGGTGATCGGCTTGCCGCCCTCCCGGTCCGGCGGCAGCTTGATCTCGTCGTAGAGATCGACGCTCACCGGCTCGGTGCGCCAGGGATCGTTGTAGATGTAGGCCAGGATGCTCTCGGTCACGCCACCAGCGGAGGGGAAGACCTCTCCCGGAGCGGCGTAGACCTTGGTGGGCACGCCCTGCCGGCAGAAGACCAGGCTGCGCGCGCGGCCGTGGCGGATCACCAGCACCGAGTCCTTCTTCTTCTCGAGCAGCATGGCGAGGAGCGCCTCGCCGTCCATCATGCTCACCGGCACGATCGCCGAGGGGGCCTTCCGGAAGAGCACCGCCGAGCAGAGGAAGAGGGGGAGGTCGGTCTTGTAGAAGCTGACCTTCTGGGCCCGGGGCGCGGTGGCGAAGAACCAGCCGAGGGAGCGGGCGACGAAGCGCCCGTCCTCCTCGGCGCCAGCGCAGTAGGTCTTGCCCTGATGGAGGAAGAGGAAGGCCTGCTCGGTGCCGGTCTCGATCTCGAGGTAGCCGTCGGTGGCGATCCCCGCCTCGACCAGCTCCTGGATCCGGGACACCAGATCAGTGACCGGCTGGCACGGAATCGGTGTGGCCAGCAGGTGAGGCAGCTTCCCCCGCATGAAGTGGAATCTGGGCGTCGTCGGAGCTGCCGTCAATGGCGCGGTTTGATTGCCTGGCCTCTCCGGGGGTGCTACCGATCTGGGAGTCATGTCGCTTCTGGTGGAGTTCCGTGGCGATCAACGCCTCAAGCACTTGCTGCACGACGTCAATTTCCTGGGTCGGGCGCCGGGCAACTCCATCCAGTTCATCGACCCGCTGGCCAGCCGCTACCATGCGGAGATCCGCAAGCAGCCGGACGGCCGCTTCGAGATCTCCGATCTGGGTAGCCGGCACGGCACCTACGTGGCCGGCGTGGCCGTCGAGAAGCACCTCCTGGCGCCGCAGGACGAGATCATCCTCGGGGCGACCCGCTTCCGCTTCGAGCAGGAGGCCCTCCTCGAAGGAGAAGGGAAGCGCTGGCACGAGCGCCTCACCTGCGTGTACCCGGTGCGCCTCCTCCTCGAGGAGCGCTCCTACGACACGCGAGCCGTCGATCTCTCGGTGGGTGGGGTCCGCATCGACCTGGACGAGCCCATCCCGGCGGGGACGGCCGTCAGGCTCTCCATCGGCTTCCCGGGCCGCACCCGCCGCTTCCGGGTCAACGGCCGGGTGACCAGCAACCCCTCCTCCCAGCGCGGCCTCGGCGTCGCCTTCGTCTTCGATACTCCGGGTCAGGAGACCGTGGTGGCCAGCGAGGTCGCGCGCCTGCTCAAGAAGTGACCCCGTGAACGAACCTGCTCAGCGACGGAGCATCGCGACCCTCGTGGCGATCGACCAACCGGTGGCCCGCCGCTTCCCGCTCGGCGAGTGCGCCACCATCGGGCGCGACGCCGAGTGCGAGGTCCAGGTGATCGATCCGATGGTCTCCAGGCGCCACGCCGAGATCCTCCAGCGAGACGACGGGCACTACGAGCTCGTCCACGTCGGGCAGAGCCACGGCACCTTCGTCGGCCAGGAGGCGGTCGACCGGCACCTCCTGCGGGACGGGGACGAGATCATCGTGGGGGCCGCGAGGTTCCGCTTCGAGGAGCTGGCGCTCAACGAGGTGGGAGTCGCGGCCCTAGACCTCGAGGCCGCCCGCAAGAACACGGCGGTGAGCTTCCGGATCGACCTCGATCCGGCGAAGGCCTTCCCTCCCCAGGAGGACGTGGCGGACGAGCGGACCATCCGGCGCGACTACGAGAAGCTGCGCGTGGCACACGAGCTCTCCCGCTTCCTGGGCTCGGCGCCCCGCCTCGACCAGCTGATCGAGCGCACGCTCCTCACCGCCTTCGAGCTGCTGGCAGCCGAGCGAGGCGTGGTCCTCCTCTCCGACCCGGAGACCGGCCGCCTCGATCCCGCGCTGGCCTACAGCCGAACCGAGGCCGACGCGCCCATGGTGCTCTCGGCCACCGTCGTGCAGGAGGTCCTGCACTCCGGCAACGGGATCGTCTCGGCCGACGCCGCCAGCGATGATCGCTTCGATGGCTCGCAGAGCATCGAGCGCGAGGGCATCCACTCGATCATCTGTGTGCCGATGCGCCACGCCCAGGGCCTCGTCGGGATCATCTACCTGGACTCCAAGACCAGCACCTACCTCTTCGACGCGGGGGACCTCGACCTGCTCGGGGCGGTCGCCTCCCAGGCCGCGACCACGATCCAGAACGTCCTCCTCTCCGAGCAGCTGCGCGAGGAGAGCGAGCGGGTCGAGCAGCTGGTCCGCGATCTCCCCGACGCCGTGATCCTGCTCGACGCGGAGGGACGGATCGCCTTCCTCAACCCACAGGCGGTGCACCTCCTGGCCTGCTGGACCGGAGCCGAGGTGGGGGATCCCCTGGAGACGATCGGGGACCTGCCGATCAACGAGGCCGTCAACCAGGCCGCCCACAGCCCCCTCGAGCTCGCGATGCAGGCCGGCGACAACCGCATCCTGCGGATCACGGCGAACAACACGGCCGAGTCGGGGGAGACGGTGCTGGTGATCCGCGACGTGACCTACGAGCGGGAGCGAGAGCGGGTGCTGGCGGACCACGAGCGCATGCGGGTCCTGGGCGAGTTCGCCTGGGGGATCGCCCACGACTTCCGCAACATCATCCAGATCGTCGATGCGCAGGCCGATCTCATCCAGGGCTCGGCGAACAGCGAGGACATCGGCCGCCGCGCCGAGTCCATCGGGCGGGCTGCGGGGCGCGCCATGGAGCTGACGCGCAGGCTGGTGCTGCTCGGTCGAGGCGGGGTGCCGGAGAAGGTGACGGTGAACCTGAACGAGGTCGCCGGCAGGGTGCTCGAGTTCATCGAGTCCCAGCTGCCCGGCAACATCAAGGTGAAGACGGCCTTCGCCGAGGATCTCGAGCCGATCCAGGCCGATCCGACCCAGCTCGAGCAGGTCATCGTGAACCTCTCGATGAACGCGAAGGACGCCATGGCCGGCGGCGGGGTCCTGCGGGTGGAGACGGCCAACGAGGAGCGCGACGGCGCGCAGCGCGTCGTCATCCGCCTCGCCGACACCGGCACCGGCATGCCCGAGGACGTCGTGAAGCGAGCCTTCGAGCCCTTCTTCACCACCAAACCCGAGGGCGAGGGGAGCGGCCTCGGACTGGCCCTCGTGCGGCGGATGGTCGAGGAGGAGCTCGGCGGCACCATCGAGCTCGCCTCCACCCTCGGCGAAGGGACGACCTTCACGCTCTCCTTCCCCCCCTCCGGGGCGACGGTCTAGCCCTCCGGCTGCCTCGCCACTTCTCTGGCAACCCCTGGAGATTCAGGGCACAATCCCTCTTTCGAGGTCGAGTTCCCGCCACGGTGGGGGAAGATCCGCCCGGAGCGCCGGGCGGGCGGCCCGGGGTCCCGTTGTGATATCCAGGCAGGAGAAGATGGTTCAGCCCTTTGGACAGGACGACCCGCCTCGCGAGGAGGAGCGCGAGCAGGCGACCCTCCCCGTCGGGACGGTGCTCGGCTCGTACCGGATCGAGCGGATCCTGGGCATCGGGGGCATGGGCACGGTCTACCTGGCGATCCACCAGCGCCTCGGGCGCAAGGTCGCCCTGAAGACCCTCCACCCGGAGTTCGCGACGAACCCCACCGCAGTGCGGCGCCTCTTCGCGGAAGCCCGGGCGGTCAACCAGATCCAGCACGAGAACATCGTCGAGATCACCGACTTCGTCGAGACCGGCCAGCTCAAGTACTACATCATGGAGCTCCTGGACGGCCGGGACCTCGCCGAGATCCAGCTCGAGGAGACGCACCTCTCCATCGCCCGGGCGATCCGGATCGGCGTGCAGATCGCCGACACCCTCGAGGCGGTCCACGCCGGGGGCATCGTGCACCGGGACCTGAAGCCCGCGAACGTCTTCCTGATCGAGCGCTCGGGCCGCCCCGACTTCGTGAAGCTCCTCGACTTCGGCGTTGCCAAGCTGATGGATCAGCCCAAGGGCGACGCCATGTCCCGGACCGCGGCGGGCGCCATCGTGGGCACCCCCGACTACATGTCGCCGGAGCAAGCGGCCGGCAAGCCGGTGGACCACCGTACCGACATCTACTCCCTGGGCGTGATCCTCTACGAGATGGTCGGAGGGCAGAAGCCCTTCAAGGCCAACAGCCTGGGTGAGCTGGTGGTGAAGCACCTCACCATCACCCCGACCCGGCCGAGCAAGCTCAAGGACCTGCCCCACGAGATCCCCGCCGAGCTCGAGCGGATCATCCTCTCCTGCCTCGAGAAGGATGCCTCCCGCCGGCCCCAGAGCATCGGCGCCGTGGCGGCCCAGCTCCGCGAGCTGGGCATGGGGATGACGGACTGGGCCCTCCTCACGGGTGAGCACACCGCCCTGGCACCGGGCCGGCCTCGCCGCTCGCCCCTGCCCGCGATCGCCGGGGTCGTGGGGCTGGCCGCCGTCGCCGGCCTCACCGCTGTCTTCTGGCCCCGGGAGGAGCCCGGACCGGTCAACCCGCCGCCGATCGTCTTCGAGGCGCCCGTGAAGACCGAGGTGACCCTCTCGATCGACTCGGTGCCCACGGGGGCGATGGTCTTCCTCGCCGGGCAGACCGAGCCCATCGGCCTCACCCCGCTCTCGGAGGTCTTCCCGCTGAGCGAGGAGCAGCAGCAGTTCGAGTTGAGGCTCGAGGGCTACGAGACCGAGACCTTCACCCTGCCCCTGGACGCCGACGCCCGGGTGAGCCGTGCGCTGAAGGAGATACCGGTGGTGGAGGAGCCCCCCAAGCCGGTGCCCAGGAAGAAGAGCCCGAAGGTCGTCAAGAAGCAGGGCCCCACGCACAAGCGGGGCGTCATCGACCCCTTCGCGAACTGACCGGCCCGAGAACCGGGGGATCTCATGACTCGCAGCACGCTCTGGACGCCACTCGTCCTCGCCCTCCTCCTTGCGCTGACCGGCCCCGGCCTGGCCGAGGCCCAGCGCGGCAAGACGGAGCGCCAGACCCGGGCCGAGGCCAAGACCCTCTTCCAGGACGGGCAGAAGCACTACACCCTCGGCGAGTTCGACCAGGCCCTCGAGAAGTTCACCGCCGCCTACGACAAGCTCCCCCTCGCCGCCTTCCTCTTCAACATCGCCCAGTGTCACAAGGAGATGAGGAACTACGAGCGGGCGGTCTTCTTCTTCGAGGGCTACATCCGGGAGGCCCCGGACGCCCCCAACAAGGACGTGGTGCTGGAGCTCATCGGGGAGAGCCGCACCGCGCTGGAGCGGAAGCAGGAGGAGGAGCGCCTCGCCAGGCTCGAGGCGGAGCGCCTCGAGGCCGAGAAGGCCGCCCACGAGGCCGAGCTGGCCGCGGCCCGGGCCGAGAACGAGAAGATCCGAAAGGAGGCCTCCGAGCGGCGGGCCAAGGAGATGGCCGAGCTGCGCCGCATCGCCGAGGAGATGAAGACCCTCAAGGAGAGCGCGGCCTTCAATCCGCCACCTCCCGTCGAGGAGCCCAAGACGCCGGTCACCCGGAAGTGGTGGTTCTGGACCGCCCTCGGCGCCGTGGCCCTGGCCGCCGCCGGCGGGGGCACCGCCCTCGCCCTGCGCCCGACGGAGCTCCCCGGCGGGTCCCTTGGAACCATCGACCATCGTGAGTAGCATCGAGAAGATGTGGGGGGATTCCTTGACGACGAGCCGGCTCGTTCGCGGCGCCCTGATGCTCTGCCTGGTGGCGCTGGGCGTGGGCTGTCCTCCCAAGGTCGAGAAGGGCCTCACCGGCCTCGAGGTGACCGTGGTCTACGCCTCGGGCCTGGGCCTGGATCAGATCCTGCTGAGCGGGACCACCGAGGGCTCGGCCAGCTTCGGGCCCGACACCCTCCCGGAGCAGGCCCGCACCCTGGCCGCGACCCAGGAGTCGGTCGTGATCCTGCTGCCCGAGGCCTGGGGTGGCCTCAACTTCACCCTGGTGGCCGAGGGCCTCGTGCAGGGTCAGGCCGTGGCCCAGGGGACCTCCACCGTCACCACCCGCGCCCGGGAGGTGGTGAAGGTCACCGTGGCGCTCAACGCGGCGAACTGCGGCGACGGGACCTGCGACGCCACGAGCGAGTCGACCACGACCTGCCCGGCCGACTGCGGCACCAGCTGCGGCGACGGAGTCTGCAACGGCGACGAGTCCACCAGCCGCTGCTCCGACGACTGCGGCAGCGAGTGCGGCGACGGCGCCTGCAACGGCCCCGAGACCGCCTGCTCCTGCGCGGCCGACTGCGGCAACACCATCTGCGGCGACGGTTGTTGCGCCGGCCTCGAGAACACCTGCAACTGCCCGGGCGACTGCGGCTCCCTCTGCGGCGACACCTGCTGTAACGGGACCGAGACCTCGGCCGCCTGCGGCGCCGACTGCGGCGTCGTCTGCGGCGACGGCACCTGCGATCCCTCCGAGACCGCGGCCGGCTGCCCGGCAGACTGCGCCGGCTGCGGGGACGGCACCTGCGATGCCGGCTCCGAGGATCCGGCCACCTGCCCGGTCGACTGCCCCGACCAGTGCCCGGACGGGCTCTGCACCGGCAACGAGACCACGGCCACCTGCCCGGCGGATTGCGCCGGCTGCGGGGACAGCGCCTGCGTCGCCCCGGAGAACGCCTCGACCTGCCCGTCGGACTGCCCGGACCAGTGCCCGGACGGCTTCTGCACCGGCACCGAGACCGAGGCGACCTGCCCCGCCGATTGCGCGGGCTGCGGCGACGGCAGCTGCGATCCGCCGGAGACCCCCCAGACCTGCTCGGCCGACTGTCCCGACGTCTGCCCCGACGGGCTGTGCACCGGCGCCGAGACTCCCCTGACCTGCCCGGCCGACTGCCCGGACACCTGCGGCGACGGCCTCTGCACCGGCGCCGAGACCGAATGCGGCTGCCCGGCGGACTGCGCGGACGACTGCGGCGACGGCTGCTGCACCGGCGCCGAGAACGCCTCCACCTGCCCCCAGGACTGCCCGGACGTCTGCGGTGACACCTTCTGCACCGGCGCCGAGTCGGGCTGCGGCTGCCCCACCGACTGCGGCGCCTCCACCTGCGGGGACGGCACCTGCTGCGTCGCCGGGGGGGAGAGCTCGGCCACCTGCCCCGGAGACTGCGGGTCGGTCTGCGGAGACGGGTTCTGCACGACCGGCGAGGACGACGTCCTCTGCGCCGCCGACTGCGCCACCTGTGGCCCCTCCTGTATCGACGGGGCCTGCGTCACTTCCTGCGCGGCGGGCGCCTGTGCGCCGGGCTGCACGAACGACTGCCGGTGCAATCTCCAGTGCAGTGTGGCCGATCCCTGCGACGCCACCTGCGCCGGCACCGCCGTCTGCACCAGCCGCTGCGCGAAGAACCCGTCCACCGCGGTCTGCGGCATCACCTGCACGGACGCCTCCACCTGCTCGCACTCCTGCGGCCTGGCCACCGGCAACTGCTACCTGACCTGCGAGGACACGGCCACCTGCGACCTCGACTGCTCGGGCCTCTCGGGCGGCTGCAACCCGGTCTGCCGGGATAACTCCACCTGCACCGTGACCTGCAACAACGTCACCGTCGACTGCACCCAGGCCTCCTGTGAGGGCAACGCCTACTGCGTCATCGACTGCCCGGTCTCGGGCGGCTGCAGCTTCGCCCGGTGCGACGGCGGCGAGATCACCTGTCCCAACGGCGACGTCGCCTGCGGCGGCCCCTGCCCCTAGGACGCCCCCCCTCCGTGGCGGGTTCGACGGGGAGGGCTAGATCAGAGAGATGGCCCCCTCTCCCCGCGTCCGCGTCTACCTCGCCTGCTCCCTCGACGGCTTCATCGCCGGCCCCGACCACGACATCGAGTGGCTCCACCGGGACCACTCCGCCGCCGGGGATCTCCCCCATCAGGTGGGCAGCCTCGGCTTCGAGTCCTTCCTGCGCGAGGTCGGCGCGATGCTCATGGGACGAGGCACCTACGACGTGGTCGAGGGCCTCGGCCAGTGGCCCTACGGTGACCTACCGGTCCTCGTCGCCACCCGCCGCCCCCTCGAGCCCGTCGCGCCGACGGTGCAGACCGCCGAGGGTGAGATCGGTGAGCTGATCGCCCGGGCGAAGGAGGCGGCCGCCGGGAAGGACGTCTACCTCGACGGCGGGAACCTCGTCCGGCAGGCCCTCGCGGCCGGGCTCGTCGACGAGCTGACCCTCACCTTCATCCCCCTCCTCCTGGGGGAGGGCTTGCGCCTCTTCGACGCCCTCGTCGAGCGCAACCGGCTGCAGTTCACCTCCCACGCCTCGATGGAGGGCGGCCTCCTGCAGGTGAGCGCCCGGCTCCTGAACCCGGTCTGATCCTCCCGCGCCGACCCGGTTCTCCGAACTCCCGGGGAGATGTATGCAGCGGTCAGCAAAGGGGGAGTCATGAAGACCTGGTTGGCTCCACTGGGGTTGTGTCTCTTCTTGGTTCTCGGGACGGGTGCGGCCTGTCGCGGCGGCGGCGGCGGTGGTGACCCCGACGCCGGCGTCGAGGACGGCGGTGGCAGCGACGGCGGCACCGTCGAGGGCTGGCGGTGGAAGGCCTGCCCCCTCCACACCGACGACATCTGGGGCAAGCAGGCCGAGTGCGCGATGATCCCGGTGCCGCTGGACTGGGCCGACCCCGAGGGACCCTCGATCGAGATCTTCGTCAAGCGGCTGAAGACCGAGGGCACGAGCAGGGGCCAGCTCTGGCTCCTCCAGGGCGGACCCGGCGGCTCGGGCGCGGTCTACGAGGTCTTCCAGGAGCAGTTCGCGCAGATCGACGGCAACTGGGACACCTACGCCATCGACCACCGGGGCGTGGGCAAGTCGGCCCGCCTCGGCTGCCCCCAGGAGGCCGCCACCGCGAACAAGCCCTTCGGCCTCGCGCCCGAGGACTTCGAGGCCTGCCTCGCCTCTCTCCAGGCCGAGTGGGGCGAGGACCTCGCCCACTTCAACATCACCAACGCCGCGAAGGACCTCGAGCACCTCATCGCCGAGACCCGCGCCCCGGGCGAGCAGGTCTTCCTCTACGGCGCCTCCTACGGGACGACCTGGGCCCACCGCTACCTGCAGCTCGATCCGGAGCCGATCGACGGGGTGATCCTCGACTCCCTGGCGATCAACATCTTCTTCACCGACTTCGACGCCTACTTCAACCAGGTCGGCGAGGACTTCCTCGCCCTCTGCACCGCCGACACCGACTGCAACACCAAGGTCGGCGGCGACGCCTGGGGGGCCGTGGGCCTGGCCCTCGACGCCATCGAGGCCGGGAGCTGCTCCGAGCTGGGCCTCGATCGCAAGCACGCCCGCTGGTTCTTCGCCGAGCTGCTGATGAACGTCGCCACCCGCGACCTCATCCCGGCGATCGCCCACCGCATCCAGCGCTGCGAGGCCGGCGACGTCGCGGCCATCGAGCAGCTGCGCGGGGTGCTGGCCGGCTTCATGCCCGACTACCTGCGCGAGCTCGACTCCCGCTCGCTGGGCCTGAACATCATCGCCTCCGAGTTCTGGCCCCTCTACCCCACCGACGCCCACCACCTGCAGTGGGCCGCGACCGACCTGCCGGTCCTCATCCTCCAGGGTGACCTGGATCCCCAGACCCCCCACTGGGTGGCCTAGCCCGCCCCCACTTCTCCGGGGCGAGCCAGTGGTTCGTGACGGTGCCGAACTCCCCGCACGGGGTGCTGATGCAGACCCCCACCACCAACTCGAACGTGCCTTGCGGCACCCAGATCTTCCAGTCCTTCCTGAACGATCCCACGGTCGCGCCGAACACCTGGTGTACGAGCAGGCTCCTGCCCATCAACTTCAACGGTCACCCCGGCTACGCCCAGTACTTCCTGGGCACCGACGACTTCTGGGAGAACGCCAAGACGCGCTCGGAAGAGCCCGCGCCCGCGCGCCCGGGCGTGGAGGAGTCGCTCCGCTTCAGCCGCAGCCTGGCCCCGCTCCGATGACCCCCACTCGACGAGGTCTCCCCATGCTTCGCTCTCTCGCTCTCACCTCTCTCGCCTTCCTCCTGCTCCTGGTCACCGCCTGCGGTGAGCCCGAGCCCGACGGCCCGAACACCGTGACCTTCCGGGGCAGCGTCGCCAGCCAGTTCGCCCCCACCCTCTTCCACGCCGACGCCTGGGTCGTCGTAGACGTACACGGCGGTGACCTCCTCGAGACCACCACCGACGCCAACGGCGAGTTCAGCGTCGAGGTCCCCGAAGGCTCCACCCTCACCGTCACCGCCGGCGCGGAGGGATCCGCACCGGTCACCCTGGTCGGCATCGACTCGGCCCGCCCGGGGTCACTGGACCTCTACCTCATGCCCTTCGACCAGACCCAGCTCCCGGGAGAGACCTGGTCGGTCTCGGTCACCGTCGACAACCTGCCCGCCGGCGCCACCCACGTCTTCGTCTACGGCGGAGATCAGGGCGGCTCCGCCTTTGCCCCCATCTCCGATCCCACCCAACCGGCGACCGTCAACTTCGACACCTTCGTCCTCGACGGCCTCGACGAGGTCGGCTTCACCCTCGGCGCGCTCAACGGCACGACCGCCGAGTTCTTCGACGCCGTCGCGCTGGTCGTCCGCCGCGCGGACGCCGACAAGACCTACAGCCTGTCCATGCCGGGCGTCGCCCCCACGGTCCTGCAGATCACGACCAACCGTCCGGTGATCGACGGCAGCCCGTTCGACACCTTCAACAGCCGCTTCACCTACGTGATGGGCCAGGTCCGGGTGAACGACCCACCCGCCTTCAACACCGGGGCGGTCCTGGGCTTCACCACCACGGCCACCGACACCGGCACCGGCTACGCCCTCGACGTCCCCTACGTCGTCACCGCCGACCATCCGGCCTTCGCCCAGGTCTACCTGAGCCGCGACCCCTCCGTTCCCGCCAACGGCATCTCACTGGTCCAGCAGGCGATCGAGCCGGGCGCCACCAGCCTCACCCTCGAGGCCCTCGACACTCCCACCGTCGACACCACCGTGACCTGGGAGCCGGGCGCCTCCCTCTCCTGGCCGGCCGTCGCCGGCGCCTCTTCCTATCTCTTCGCCGCGATCAGCGACGGAACCCTGCGCTGGCAGATCAGCACCCTGGAGCCCGAGCTGGCCTTCCCCCGCTTCCCCGAGGGCTTCGACCTCCAGCGCCTGAACCCGGGTGGCGGCTGGCGCCTCCAGGCCCGGCAGCAGGACATCTCCTACTTCGACCACCCGGTGGAGTTCGACCCGACGATCGACACCTTCAAGGTGAGCGTGACCGCCGGCGGCCTGGTCTCGTTCTAGGCGGCCGCGCCGGAAGTAGCGCCCTCCTCGCCGGGCGTCACGCCGCGCCCGGCGCGCAGCAGGTAGAGCCAGAGCAGGACGAAGGCGGCGCAGGCGAAGGCCACCTTCACCCGCAGGTCGATCACCGGCTCGTGCCACTGGGAGATCGTCCCCTCGATCAGGCCGGCCACCACCAGCACCGGGGCGGTGCCCAGCACCAGGAGCACCGCCGTCTGGGCGGCCTCCCGCAGCGCCCGCCGGCGCCCGAGCCTCCCCGGGGCCAGGATCGAGCGCCCCAGGACGAAGCCCGCGCCGCCGGCGATGAAGACCGCCGAGAGCTCCAGCGAGCCGTGGGGGAAGATCCAGGCGACGAAGAACAAGCCGTGCCCCCGGGTCCAGTAGAGCCAGCCCAGCGCCCCCAGCCCGATGCCGTTGAAGAAGAGGAGCACCGCCGTGAGGATGCCGCCGGCCAGGCCCACCGCGAAGACCAGGATGGTGACCTGGATGTTATGGGTGAAGAGGAAGGCCGAGAAGGCCGCCTCCTCGTCCGCGTCGAGCTTGCGCCCGGCGTCCCGCTCCACCCGCTGGGCCGGATCGAGGTGCTGGTGCTGCTCGGGGACCAGGTAGATCCACGCGTCGGGATCCACCGCCATCGCGATGCCGCCGAAGGCGGAGCCGGCCAGGAAGAAGGCCGTCGAGAGCGCGATGGCCCGCCACTCCTGCCGCACCAGGCGGGGGTAGCCCACCGCCAGGAAGCGGGTGATGGCCGAGAGGCGGGGCCGCGGGTTGGGGTGGATGCGGCCGTGGGCCCGGGCGACCAGGTCGTTCAGGTAGTCGACGACCTCGGCGCTCGCGCCGTGGCTGCGGGCCCAGAGCAGGTCGGCGGAGGCCTGCCGGTAGAGGCGGCCGAGATCCTTCGCCTCCGAGAGGTCGAGCTTGGCCACCCCGCGACGGTCGACCTCCGTCAGCAGCATCTCCAGGGCCTGCCAGCGTCCCCGGCCTTCCTCGAGAAATTGGGTCAGCTCCACGGCCCGCCCATCGTAGCACCTCGGCCCCCGTCGGCGCTGCGCCGCGTGCTACCCTCGGGGGGCCCATGCGCACCGACGCCCTGCATCAGGTGGAGACCAGCGAGTTCGTGATCTTCGAGTTCGAGCTGGCCGGCCTGGCCACGCGGGCGGCCGCCTGGATGATCGACGCCATGGTGATCGGCCTCCTGGTCGGCTCGATCTGGTTCGCCCTGGCCATCGCCTCGATCGTCGGCGGGGGCGTCGCCGTCGCCCTGGCCTTCGTCCTCTCCTTCCTCGTGCAGTGGGGCTACTTCACGATCCTGGAGTGGGCCTGGAAGGGGCAGACCCTGGGGAAGAAGGCCGTGGGCCTGCGGGTGCTCACCGATCGGGGCCTGCGGCCGGCCTTCTACCAGGTGCTGCTGCGCAACCTGCTGCGGATCATCGACTCGATGCCGATGACCTATCTGGTGGGCGGCCTCTCCGCCTTCGCCTCCCGGAGCCACCAGCGCCTGGGGGATCTGGTGGCCGGCACCATCGTCGTGAAGGAGCGCAAGCGCCCCCTGCCCTCGGCGATCCTGCCCGAGCACGAGCGCTACAACTCCTTCCTGGAGGATCGGGCCGCCGCCGAGGCCGCCCGGCGCCTGGTCCCCGCGGCCCTGCGCGAGGTGATGATCTCCCTCTCCCTGCGCCGGGAGGAGATCGAGACCGACGCCCGCCTGCTCCTCTTCGACCGGGTCGCCCTGGCCCTGGTCGACGCCGGGGTGCCCCGCCCCCGGGCCCTCTCCGCCGAGCGCTTCGTGGTCGGGGCCACCGCGGCGATCCTCCAGGGGGAGAGCGGGCCGCGCGGCAAGGAGCGCCGCGCCCACAAGAGAGTCCCGCTCGGGCGGGGAGTCGGATAGGCTGCCTCCCTCGTGATCGCCCGACTCCTGGCAAACCTGGCCTCGCGCCACGCAGGCAAGATGGTCCTCCTCTCGGCCCTCCTCACGGGGCTGATGGCCTGGGCCGCGACCGGGCTGCGGATCCACACCTCGCTGACCGAGCTCCTCCCGGAGAAGGCGCGCGAGGTGCAGGACGTCCACGTGGTGAACGAGGAGGTGGGGGGCATCGGCTACCTCGTGGCGGTGATCAAGGGTGAGGACGCCGAGGTGGTCGGCGACTTCGCCAACCGCTTCGTCGAGGCCGTCGGGAAGCTCCCGGACGTCCGCTACGTCGAGCACCACTACGACCCGGAGTTCTTCAAGCAGCGCGCGCTGATGTTGCTGACCCCCGCGGAGATCGACGAGCTCGACGCGGCGGTGGCCGCCCGCATCGCGAAGGAGAAGCGGGACGCGAACCCCCTCATCGTGAACCTCCTGGACGAGGAGGACGAGGAGGAGGTCCCCACCCTCGAGGAGCTGCAGAAGAAGTACGAGGCCCGGGCCCCCACCCGCGAGCGCCTGACCTCGGACGAGGGGCGCACCGCCTACGTCATGATCAAGCCCGAGGGCCTCGCCGGCGATCTCGCCTTCGGCCAGGTCTTCGTGCCGAAGGTCCGGGCCATGGCCGCCGAGATGGGCGCCGCCACCGGCGGCTTCGACGGCAGCGTGGCGAAGGACGCCGAGGCGAAGGTCTGGGTCGGCCTCACCGGCAACTACGCCATCCGGGTGGAGGAGAACCAGGTCATCCTCCGGGACCTGCAGATGGCCGCCGTGATGGCCCTCCTCCTCTCGGTGGGGCTGGTCGTCGTCTGGACCCGGCGGATCCGGGCGCTGCTCCTGGTGGGCCTGCCCCTCCTGGCCGGCGTGCTCTGGACCGGCGGGATCGTGGCCCTCACGGTCGGTGAGATCAACATCATCACCGGCTTCCTCGTCGCCATCCTCTTCGGCCTCGGCGTCGACTTCGGCATCCACCTCTTCATGCGCTTCATGGAGGAGCGCCGCACCGGCGCCGAGGTGGAGGACGCCCTCCTGCGGGCCATCGAGGTCACCGGGCGGGCCACCGCCACCGGCGCGGCCACCACCGCCGCCGCCTTCTACGGCCTCTCCTTCGCCGACTTCGAGGGCTTCTCCCAGTTCGGCCAGGTCGCCGCCGTCGGCGTGCTGATCGCCTTCCTCGCCACCTACCTCACGGCCCCGCCCCTCTACGTCTACCTCGACCGCCTCAAGTCCATGATCCGGCCCCACCGGGTCAAGGAGGACAAGCCCGCCTTCTCCAACCGGGCGCCCGGGCTGGTCGCCGGCACCGTGATCGTCGCCGTGCTCGGCTTCGCCGTCTTCTCGGTCTTCTCGATCCGGCACATCGGCTTCGTCACCGACTTCCGCAAGCTGCAGGGCACCCTGCCGGCCACCGTCCTCCTGGACGAGGCCACCGAGGCCCTCGGCCGCACCCTCGCCCCGGCGATCATCATGACCCGGGGGGTGGAGAACGCCCGGAAGATCTCGGAAGAGCTCCACGCCATGCGCGACGCCCAGAGCGCCGAGGGGGTGGTGGGGCTGGTGCTCACCCTCAACGACGTGGTGCCGCCGGATCAGGACGCCCGCCTCGCGCGGCTGAAGGTGCTGCGGGAGACCCTGAGCGATCCCGCCGTCGGCACCCTGCCCGACGAGGACCGCAAGAAGGTCGAGAAGGCCATCGCGCTGACCAACCCCCCGAAGTGGGGCGTGGACGACCTGCCCCAGTACGTGCGCAACCGCTTCCTCTCCCCGGACGGTCAGGAGGTCATGTGCCTGGCCGCGCCGGTGAAGCCACCCCTGCACATCTCGGTGCTCTTCGCCTGGGCCGACGCCCTCACGGAGCTGCGGGAGCGGGTGGGCGACATCCCCATCTGGACCGCCGACGAGAACCTCATCGCCGCCAAGGTCTTCCGCCTGATGCGGGACGACGGCCCCCGGGTGCTCCTCGCCGCCATCCTCGCGGTCTTCTTCCTCCTCTTCATCGACCTGCGCAGCCCCTTCCGGGCCCTGCTGGTCCTCGGCCCCCTCCTCCTGGGCGTGCTCTGCATCGCCGGCGGGATGCGGCTCTTCGGGGTGGACCTGAACTTCCTCAACGGCGTGATGATCCCCTCGATCGTCGGCATCGGCATCGACAACGCCGTGCACGTCTACCACCGCTACCGGGACGAGGGCCGGGGCAGCATCGGCCGCCTGGTGCGCAACACCGGCTCGGCGGCCTTCCTCGCCACCACCACCACCGCCATCGGCTTCGGCACCCTGGTGCTGGCCCACCACGGCGGCCTGCGCAGCGCCGGCGAGCTCGCCCTCATCGGGATGGGCGCCTGCTTCATCGGCACCACCGTCTTCTTCCCCGCCCTCCTCTGGGTCATGGAGCGCACCCCCTTCGGGCCGCCCGAGGCGCCCACCCCGGAGGCGCCGGAGCAGCCGGAGGACTAGGCCGTTGGCTCACGAGGTAGAGGACGCCGGGGGGCGCCGCCGCCTGGTCGAGGCCCTGGCGATGGCCCAGGTCGAGCTCCTCGACACCGCCGAGCGGCTGCCCCCCGAGTCCCTCTCGGTCTTCGTCGACGATCCCGCCGACCCCTCCGGCCTGCTCACCATCGCCTGGGGCGCCGGCCCCCTGGGCTTCTCGAACGAGGCGTCCCTCACCGCGGCCCGGATCACCTCCCTCGAGGAGCTGCTCGGCTGCCTGCCTCGCGGGCACGGCACGTACCGCCTCACCGTCCCCTTCTGGGCGGCGCCGGCGGTGAGCAGCCTCTTCAAGTGTGAGCTCTCGGGGCCGGTGGCCCGCTACGCCCTGCTGCAGGGCGAGCCCGCGCCCCACCCGGCCGCCGGGCAGACCGAGCCGCTCGCCCCCGACGATCTCGACATCGTCGCCTTCGCCTTTCCCCGGGCCGTCCCCGAGGCGCCCCACCGCGCGCTCATCCTCAAGGACGAGCTGGTGGCCGTCGCCATCACCACTCACCTGGCCGGCGGCGTCGCCCGGATCGGGGTGCACGTGGGAGAGGAGCACCGGGGCCGGGGCTTCGGCGGCGGCGTCGCCCGGGCGCTGATCGCCGACCTGCGGGCCCGGGACCTGGCGGTCACCGCCGAGGTCGCCCTGGCGAGCGAGCCCGCGGTGCGGATGGCGGAGGGTCTGGGCCTCAGCATCATCGACGCCCGCCTCGCCTTCCACCTCGCCGGCCAGCACCCCGCCTGAAGGCCCCCCGGAGGGTGGATCCTTGACCGGTCGGGGGGCGCCCCCGTACCTTCGGGGGATGGAGAGGACGCTCCAGAGCCGGAGAAGGCCCGATCCACGGGATCCCCCCGTGGCGTGAGCCGCGCCCTCGCCCCGGACCCCACCGCCGCGCCTCGCGAGGCGCCGGGCGGTCCAGCTCCTCTCCCCTCCTTCGCAGGACGGATCCCACCATGAAAGACCAGCTCAACGTCCCCGTCTCGACCCCCGAGCAGCCCTTCCCCTACCCCATCACCCGCCCCTTCATCGAGCCCGACTGGCGGCGGATCCCCGGCTACAAGAACGTCAGCCGCGAGGAGTGGGAGCGCGCCCGCTGGCAGCGGCGCAACACCATCAAGACCCTCGACAAGCTCAAGGAGGCCCTCGGGCCCCTGCTCCCCGAGGGCCTCGGCGAGTCCATCCGGCGGGACCAGCAGGAGCGGGCGACGATGTCCATCCTCGTCCCGCCCCACATGCTCAACCACATGGACGTCACCAACCTCTGGGAGTGCCCGGTGCGCCGCTACATGCTGCCGGCCTACGACGACCGGCACCAGGAGTGGCCCAACCACCCCCGCGCCTCCCGGGACAGCCTCCACGAGCAGGACATGTGGGTGGTCGAGGGGCTGACCCACCGCTACCCGACCAAGGTGCTGGCCGAGCTGCTGCCCACCTGCCCCCAGTACTGCGGCCACTGCACGCGCATGGACCTGGTGGGCAACGACGTGCCGCAGGCCACGAAGCTGCGCTTCGAGATGAAGCGGGACACCCGCTACGAGGCGATGCTCGACTACCTGCGCGAGACCAACTCCATCCGCGACGTCGTGGTCTCCGGTGGTGACATCGCCAACCTGCCGATGGCGGTCCTCGAGCCCTTCCTGAACAAGCTGCTCGAGATCCCCCACATCCAGGACGTGCGCCTCGCCTCCAAGGCCGTCATGGCCCTGCCCCAGCACTTCCTCCAGCCCGAGGTGCTGCGCGGCCTCGAGCGCATCTCGCTGAAGGCCCGCCAGGAGGGCGTCAGCCTGGCGATGCACACCCACGTCAACCACGTCTCCCAGGTCACCCCCCTGATGGCCCGGGTCACCGAGAGCCTGCTCCACATGGGCTTCCGCGACGTGCGCAACCAGGGCGTGATGCTCCGGGGCACCAACGACGATCCGAAGCAGCTCCTCGACCTCTGCTTCCGGCTCCTCGATGACGCCAAGGTGATGCCCTACTACTTCTACATGTGCGACATGATCCCCAACGCCGAGCACTGGCGGATCTCGGTCGCCGAGGCCCAGCAGATCCAGCACGACATCATGGGCTACCTGCCGGGCTTCGCCACGCCGCGCCTCCTCTGCGACGTGCCCTACGTCGGCAAGCGCTGGGTGCACCAGAACGAGAGCTACGACCGGGTGCGGGGCATCTCCTACTGGACCAAGAACTACCGCACCGGCATCGAGCTCGACGACCCGAAGGCCCTCGACCGGCGCTACGAGTTCTTCGATCCGATCTACACCCTCCCCGAGGAGGGGCAGGCCTGGTGGCGCGAGGCGCTCGCCAAGGGCGGCGAGTAGCCTTGGCGGCCCGCAAGAAGCCGCCCCTCTCGACGAAGGCCGGCTTCAAGCAGATCGCCGGGGTGAAGCGGCCCGATCCCGATCGGGTCGCCGCCATCGACGCGCTCCTCCACGAGCACTACGGCTGGGCGGAGTGCGCCCTCCACCACGAGACCCCCTTCCAGCTCCTCATCGCGACCATCCTCTCGGCCCAGTGCACCGACGAGGTGGTCAACCGCGTCACCCCGGAGCTCTTCGCCGCCTACCCCGACGCCGAGGCCCTCGCCCAGGCCGACACCCCCGACGTCGAGCGGCTGGTCCACTCGACCGGCTTCTACCGGAACAAGGCGAAGAACATCATCGGCGCCGCCCGGATGATCCACGAGGAGCTCGGCGGCGAGCTGCCCCGCGAGCTCGACGCCTTCGTGAAGATCCCCGGCGCCGCCCGCAAGACGGCCAACGTCGTGCTCGGCACCGCCTTCGGCCTGGCCCAGGGCGTGGTCGTCGACACCCACGTCGCCCGCCTCACCCGGCACTGGGGCTTCCACGACCTGAAGGACGCCGTGAAGATCGAGCAGGTGCTCATGGAGCTCCTGCCCCGCGAGCGCTGGATCGCGTTCTCCCACGAGGTGATCTGGCACGGCCGCCGGGTCTGCGACGCCCGCAAGCCGAAGTGCGAGGGCTGCGACTTCCTCCCCCACTGCCCGGAGGGGAGGCGGCGGGTCCCCCAGGACTAGGGTTCGTCCATGCTCGGATCGTTCGCCAGGGAGATCACGGAGCTGCTGCCCTCGCGCCGGGAGGCGCTGATCCTGGCGGCCCTGACCTCCCCCTACCTCCTGGTGCTCTGGGGGGTGGGCTACCCGATCATGCAGGACCTCTCCGGGCACCTGGAGGTGGCGCACCTGCTGCGCGAGCTGCTCGGCGGCAACGCCTTCTACGCCGAGTACTACCGGATCCAGCCCTGGCCCTGGCCCAACTCGGCCGGCGTCCTCCTCCTCGCCGGGCTCGAGGGCCTCGTCGCGCCGATGACGGCGGCGAAGCTCCTCCTCTCCGGCTACCTCTTCTTCTGGACCTTCGCCCTGGCCGCCTTCGCCAAGAGCCTGAAGCTCTCGCCCCTCACGGCGCTGCTAGGGATCTGCGCGGCGCTCGACTACAACTGGACCGCCGGCTTCTTCAACTGGCTCCTGGCCAAGCCCTTCGTCCTGCTCGTCCTCGCCCTCGCGATCCGCTACGCCACCGAGCGGCGCCGGTCCCAGGGGATCTGGGTCGCCGCGCTGCTCTGCCTGACCTTCGTCTTCCACGGGATGGTCTGGGGCTACGCCCTCGGGATGGCGGCCCTGACCCTCGTCTTCTGGGGTGAGGGACGGCAGCGCTGGCGCTCCCTCTGGGTGCTCGCCCCCTCCTTCGGGATGATGCTGCCCTACCTCCTCTCCGAGCGGACCACCGAGCGGATGTCGAACCAGACCCTCTGGTTCGGCCCCGACCAGGGCTTCTCTCACCTCTGGGACTACCTGGGGCAGCTCGGCAGCTCGAACACCGACGAGCTCGCCTGGCTGATCCCGCTCCTCCTCCTGGCCCTCGCGCCCCTCGCCACCCTGCACGACGACTGGCGCCGGCGCCGGCGCACCTACCTCCTGCTGGTGATCGGCGGCCTGATGGTCACCTACCTCTTCGGCCCGATGAACGTCCCCGACGTCTCCATCATCAGCGTGCGTCACCTGGTCTACGTCTGGGCGATGGTGATCTGCCTGCCGGCCATCGAGTGGCGGCGCACCTTCACGGTGGCGGCCGTGGCCGCCCTCCTCCTCGCCGGGACCGTCCACGCCCTCGGGCTGCGCAGCAGCTACCTCGAGTTCGAGGCCCGGGACATGGAGGGCTTCCGGGAGCTGATCGCCCAGATCCCCGAGGAGCGCTTCCTGGCCGTGCAGTACGACTCGGCGACCTCCAGCTTCGGGCGCCACGCCGCCGCCTGGCACTGGCCCAAGCACTACACGATCGAGGGCGGGGGGCTGACCAACGACTCCTTCGCCTTCCGCCGCACGACCTTCGTGACCCTGAAGAGCGAGGAGGGGAAGGCGCGCCTCACCCACTCCTACCTCGGCGCGGACGCGGCCGAGTACTGGGACTACCTCCTCGTGCGCACCGCGGGCTCGCCCCGCAACCGCCGGATGATCGAGCCCCTGACCGACCCGGTGGGCCGGGCGGGCACCTGGCGGCTCTACCGCTACCAGCGCTAGGAGAGCCGGAAGGCGCTCAGGCGCAGGGTGCGCTTCTCCTCGGCCTCGGGGAAGTCGCTGCCGCTCCGGCCGCGCCAGAGGACCTCGAGCGGGCGCTTTGCGCTCGCCGCGAAGGCCTCCTCGAGCTCGTCCCAGCTGCGCGGGTCGTGGTGGAAGAAGACCAGGATCCACCCCCCGCGCTCCACGAGGGCGGCGCAGGGTCCGGCCAGCGCGAGGGGGGTCAGCGCGTCGCGCTGCGCCCCGTCCTCGGGGCCCGGTGGGGGATCGAGGATCACCCCGCCGAAGCGGCGCTCGCCTCGCGCCGCCCTCCGCAGGAAGCGGGGGACGTCCTCGCGGACGCGGTCCCGGGCGTCGCTGCGCTGCGCGTTGAGCGCGTGGTTGGCGGCGCAGCGCTCGAGGGCGCGCCGCTGCGAGTCCACGTGGGTCACCGAGGCCGCCCCCCCGGCCAGGGCCGCCACGCCCAGGCTGCCGGCGAAGGAGAAAAGGTTGAGCACCCGCCGGCCTTCCGAGCTCGACTGCAGCCAGCGCCGCGCCGGCCGGGCGTCGAGGTAGAGGCCCGGGTTGCCCGCGGCCCAGGGCTCGATCGCGTAGCGCAGCCCCGCCTCGCGAACGACGAGCGGCTCCCCGGGCATCGTCCCGTGCAGCACGCTCACCGGCCGGCCCCGCTCCCGCAGCACGATGAGCTCGAAGCGCCCGAGCCCCCTCAGCCACGCGCCGGCCGCCGCGAGCTCGGCCTCGCTCGCGCCCTTGCCGGTGAGGATCGCCGCGTCGCCGTAGCGATCGATCTCGAGGCCAGGCACGCCCTCGCTGTAGCCGTGGAAGAGCCGGTAGACCTCCAGCCCCTCGTCGTCGCGCAGCCCGGCGCGCGCCGCGTCGGCGCGGGCGAGGGCCTCCTCGAGCATGGCCGGAGACCCGCTCACTCGGTCGGCCGGCCGTCCTGGCTCCAGGCGCTCCAGTGGCCCTCGAGGAGCCGGACGTGGAGGTAGCCCGCGTCGACGAGGACGGTCTCGGCGGCGCTCGCCCGGCTGCCCCCGTGGCAGTAGACGACCAGCTCCTCCCCCGGGCTGGCGGGCACCTCGCCCAGCCGGCTCGCCAGCGTGTCGTGGGGGAGGTTCAAGGCGCCGGGCACGTGCCCGCCGGCGTACTCGGAGGGCGTGCGGACATCGAGGATGAAGGGCGCCAGGCCCGCCTCGATCCGCTGCTGCAGATCGGCCCCGCTGATCGGCCCCTCGGGGATGGTGACCGAAGCGTCCGGCGTGCCGCCGTCCCCTCCCTCCGGCGGCGGACCACAGCTCGCCAGGGCGAGCAGCAAGAGCGTCCCGACGATCCGACCCGAGGCCGACTCTCCCACGCGCGTCATGCGCCCCATCCTCCTTCGGGTGTCGTCGCGGAGCCAGGCCCCTGCAGCCGCTGGTCGGGGCCTGAACACCGGGGGCGTAACGCATCGTTACCGAAACAGATGCTCTCCTGCCGTGATTTCAGGCCCTTGGAGGCCCCCGCAGGACCCTGGCACGCTCACTGCTCTTCCCCGGGGCATGATCCGCCCTGCCCTCGTGCCGCCCCTCCTCGTCCTCCTTTTGGCCGCCGCCTGTGGAGGGGAGCTCGGCTCCGAGCTCGCCAGCCGCCGGGACGCCCTCGCCGTCTCGGGTCCCTGGAGCGCCCCCGCCAGCACCCGCGAGGTCGCCGCCCACCAGTACGTCGACGTGGTCGATCCGCCGGCGGTCTCTCCCGATGGCTACTGCAGCTCGAGCAACCCCTTCGCCTGCTCCTGCGTCCACCCCGCCTGCTCGCCGGCCCACCCGGGGACCGTCGAGCTCGATCGCTTCCTGCGAGCGCGCTTCCCCTACCTGAGCTCCGGGGGGCTCTTCTGCTGCCGGCAGAACAGCGCCACCACCAGCGTGCCCAGGCTCTCGGTCCACGCCATCGGCCGGGCCATCGACCTGATGGTCCCCATGTCGAGCGGGGACGCCGACAACGGCCTCGGGGATCCGGTGGTGAACTGGCTGGTGGAGAACGCCGAGTTCATCGGCGTGCAGCGCATCGTCTGGGACAAGGCCTACTGGAACGGCGAGCGCGGCTTCGGGTTGCTGGGCTCCTCCTCCTCGCCCCACACCAACCACATCCACCTCGAGCTCTCCCGCGCCGGCGCCGCGATGCAGACCCCCTTCTTCACCACCGGCGCCCACACCGGGGCCTGCGCCGCCCGCTGCGAGGGCGGCCTGCTCCTCGGCGCCGACTGCGGCGCGACCCGCTGCGCCGACTACGGCACCGAGTGTGTGGGCGGCGCCAGCCCTCGCTGCGGCGAGCCGCCGCCGCCGGAGCCGCCCGAGGCCGCCCACCACGCCGGGGCCGCGCTCCCCTCGGTCCGCCCGCAGGGCGCGCGAGGCCGCGTCACCCTCCTCCCCCCGACCCGCCTCTTCGACTCGCGGACCTCCAGCGCCAGCCGGGATCTCCTCCGCGCCGACGGCAGCCAGAGCGGCCCGCTGAAGCCGGGCGCCAACACCTGGGCGCCCTCCGCGTCGCTCTTGCCCGGTGGCGCCACCGCCGCCTGGCTGAACCTGGCCGCGGTGCCCGGTGAGAGCCCGGGTTTCCTGACCGGCGCTCCCGCCGGCGAGCGCCAGCCGGCCACCTCCAGCCTGAACTTCGCGCCCGGGCGGGTCCGCTCGAACGCCCTGCCCGTCGTCCTCGGCGCGGGCTCGGGCGTCAGCTTCCACACCGGCACCGAGGTCCACCTCGTGGGCGATCTCGGCGCGGTCTTCACCCCCGACGGCGACGGCCTCACCCTCACCGGCCCCACCCGCGTCCTCGACACCCGCGCCAGCGACGCCCCCCTCCTCGACGGAGAGGTCCGCGAGGTGGACGTCCGCGCTCCGGCGAACGCCACGGGCGTGTTCGCCTCCCTCGCCCTCATCGGGGGGGACGCGCCGGGCCACGTCGTCGCCTTCCCCTGCGGCGGCTCGCAGCCCTCCACCAGCAGCGTGAACTTCGCCGCCGGCTCCGTCTCGGCCCACACGGTCGTCTCCGGCCTCGGCGGCGGGAAGCTCTGCGTCCGCGCCCACAACTCGGCCCACCTCATCGTCGACGTGGCGGGCTTCCTCTCCCCCGGAGGTGAGCTGGCCTACCAGCCCCTCGCTCTGGTGCGCCTGCTCGACACCCGGGCGGCCGGCGCCCTCTACAGCGGCCGGCTGGGTGCCCGGCAGGTCATCGAGCTTCCCCTGCAGTCCCTCGCCGGGATGCCCGAGGGCGCCTGGGGAGCAGCCCTCAACCTCACCACCGTGGGCGCCGACGGCCCGGGTCACCTCACGACCTTCCCCTGCGGTGGCAGCGTCCCGAACACCTCCTCCCTCAACTTCGGTGCCGGCGACGCCACCGCCGCGCTCACGGTCTCCTCCCTCGGGCAGAGCGGCCGGCTCTGCGTCTTCGCCAGCTCCCGCACCCACCTGATCGCCGACCTCGTCGGGGTCTGGGTCCACGACGAGCGCGCCGCGCCGCCGCCCCCCTCACCGGAGCCCGATCCCGCGGACGGCGGCGACGCGCCCGAGGAGCCCGAGGCGCCCCTCCCGCCGGATCCGGAGGAGCCCGGCGACCCGGCGGTGCCCACCGCGCCGGGGATCCCCGATCCCTCGGGCGATCCCTCGGCCCCCGGCGAGCCCGGAGCGCCTCGCCAGGGCGAGGCGATCGGAGGCTGCAGCACGACCACCGGGAGCCCGAGCGGCGCCGCCCTGCTCCTCTTGCTCCTCCTCTTGCCCGAGGCGCACCGGCGAGCCCGGCGAGGCACGCCGGAGGCCTGATAGGCTCGGGAGAGCATGCGGCTCTCCCGGACCCTCTGGCTCGCGGTGGCGCTGGCCTCGATCGGCGTGGTCCGGCTCTTCAGCGACTTCCTCACCGACATCGATCCCACCTGGATCGACGCCTTCGAGGGCACCCCGCTGCGCTACCTGGCCCGCACCCCCGACGGCACCCTGGTCGGAGCCCTCAACAGCCAGTACTTCAAGGTCCTGGCGGTCCCCTGCGGCGTGGCCGGCATCTTCCTGGTCAACGCGGGCCTCACCGGCGGCCTGGCCGCGGCCGAGCAGCGCTGGGCCCGGCGCTCCTTCCGCCTGGCCGGCATCCTCGCCCTGGCCGTGATCTGCGCCGGCTGCGAGCTCGAGAAGGCGACCCACCTCTTCGGCCTGCCGACCGGCCTGGTGGAGGGCGAGCTGGCCTGGCTCAACCACGTGGTCCACAACGCCGGTGCGGTGCTGGCCTATCCGCTCTCCGGCTTCCTCCGCTACCGCGCTCCGGGGAGCGGCTAGCGCTCAGCGCTCGTCGAGCGCCGGAGCGAGCACCGGGGCCGCGGCGAGGTGCGCCCGGGCCGCCGCCGGCCGGGCCCCGTGGTGCGGGCCGGGCGAGAGATCGTAGGCCTGCATCCCGTGCTCACCGATGTCGAGGCCGAGCACCTCCTCTTCCTCGCTCACCCGCAGCCCCACCGTGGCGCGCAGCACCCAGAAGATCGCGAAGGCGACCCCGAAGGCGAAGGCCCCGACGGCCAGCACGCCGACGAGCTGAGAGAGCACCTGCGCGGGCGAGGCCAGGGTCCCGAAGAGCCCGACCGCCAGGGTGCCCCAGACGCCGTTGAGGAGGTGCACCGAGATCGCGCCGACCGGATCGTCGAGCCGCAGGCGATCGAGGCCGAGGACCCCGAAGACCACGAGGCCACCGCCGAGGGCGCCCACGATCACGGCGTCCGCCGGCGAGAAGGTGTCGGCGCCGGCGGTGACCGCGACCAGGCCCGCCAGCAGACCGTTGAGCACCATCGAGAGGTCGGGCTTCCGGGAGAGGCGCCAGGAGACGAGGGTCGCGGCGACGATCCCCGCCGCCGCGGCGAGGTTGGTGGTGACCAGCACGTGGCTGACGGCGCCGGCGTCGGCGGAGAGCACCGAGCCGCCGTTGAAGCCGAACCAGCCCAGCCAGAGGAGGAAGGCGCCGATGGTGGCCAGCGGCAGGGAGTGCCCCATCACCGGGTTGATCCGCCCCCCCGCGTACTTGCCCTTGCGGGGCCCCACCAGGAGGGCGCCGGCGAGGGCCGCGAAGCCGCCGACCGCGTGGACCAGGGTCGAGCCGGCGAAGTCGTGGAAGGGGGTCTCGAGCGTGGCCAGGAAGCCTCCGCCCCAGCCCCACATCCCGGTCACGGGGTAGCCGATCGAGAGGAAGATCACGGCGAAGACCAGGAAGCTCCCCAGCTTCACCCGCTCGGCCACCGCGCCGGAGACGATGGTCACCGCGGTGGCGGCGAACATCCCCTGGAAGAGGAAGTCGGTCCAGTAGGTGAAGTTGCCGTTGTAGGCCGGCTCGAGCCCCCCCTCGGGCACCACCAGCCCGAAGCCGCCGAAGCCGGCGATCCCGCCCGCGAAGGACTCCCCCGGGTACATCAGCCCGAACCCGACCGCGGCGTAGGTGAGCAGGCCGAGGGCCGGGATCAGGGTGTTCTTGAAGAGCACGTTGACGGTGTTCTTCGAGCGGGTGAGGCCAGCCTCGAGGGTGGCGAAGCCGAGGTGCATCACGAAGACCAGGGCCGTGGCGATCATCATCCAGAGGTTGGCGACGGTGAAGGAGACCTGTTCCATGGCGCCGGGGAAGAGCCAGATCCGTGCCAGCCTCGGAGGGGCTCTTCAGCCGCGTGCTGCCCCCCTCGTGGGCAAACGCGGCGCGAGCACTGCCCGGATCCTGGGCAGTGCCCGCTGCATGGGCAGCCGGCCCGAAGATCTCGTCGACCGGGCGCGCGCTACCAGCGGTAGCGCCACTGGCAGTTGGAGTCGCCGCGCAGCACGCAGGTGTGGTGGACGGCCTCCTTGATCGTGCAGCCGGAGAGCTCCAGCGGCGCCTGGTACCAGCCGCGCAGGCGGTGGTTGCACCACTCCGGGTGCTTGTAGGCGAAGCCCTCCAGGCGCAGGGTGACCGAGTCCTTCTGGCTCTCCACGATCACCAGGCGCCCCTGGGTGATCATCTTCTCGTAGACCGCGGCCGCCTTGCTGATGATGTAGCCCGGCTTCCCCAGCCGGAAGAAGATCGCGTAGACGCGGGAGAAGGACTGCTTCGCCGAGGCGAGGCTGATCTTGTAGTTGATCTCGGGATCGTCCGGGCCCAGCACCCACTTGATGGCGTCGAGGAACTCCCCGACGTGCTCCACCGGGCACAGGGTCATGAAGAGCGCCGTCCTCGCCGTCTGCGCGGCCTCGGGGCTCATCGCGGCGAAGATCGCCTCCACGGCTGCTGGACCGTGCTTCGCCTTCAGGTAATCCAGGGTATGGACGAAGCCGCTCCCCTTCACCTGGATTCCAGATGTGATCACGGTGATCTCCTTCGCTCGAAGAGGTCGGGCAATGCTAGCCTGAGGGGCACGATGAGGACCATGCGGCGCGCTGCTCTGGGGATCGGGCTCCTCCTCCTCTCGGCCACCGCCTGTCAGGGCATGGTCCGGCGGGCCCTGGTGCCCGACCAGCCCTTCGCCCAGACCGAGGCGCCGGCCGCCCCGGACTACGCCGACGAGGCGAGCTGGGCGGCCCTGCCGGATCGGGAGGACGACGCCGACGTGGCGCCGGAGGGCGAGAGCGACGGGCAGGCCACGGCCGCCGTGGATGTCTTCTTCGTCCACCCGACGACCTACTACGACGACGCCTTCTGGAATCAGCCCCTCGACGACGAGAAGACGAACACCCGCACCGACGAGGGCGTGATGCGCCGGCAGGCCAGCGCCTTCAACTCGGTGGGGCGCATCTACGCGCCCCGCTACCGGCAGGCCACCCTCGGCGCCTACCTGGCCGAGGACTTCGAGGACACCCGCCAGGCCCTCGACCTCGCCTACGGCGACGTGCGCCGGGCCTTCGAGCACTACCTGGCCACCTGGGCGCAGGACCGCCCGCTGATCCTCGCCAGCCACAGCCAGGGCTCGGGGCACATGGTGCGCCTGGTCCACGAGTTCCTCTCCGGGGACGCCCCCGCGAACGTCGCGCTGCGCGCGCGCCTCGTCGCGGTCTACGCGATCGGTGGCGCCATCCCCCTCGACGAGGTGGAGCGCACCTTCCCCGAGATCCCGGTCTGCGCGACCCCGGAGCAGACCGGCTGCCTCCTCACCTACAACTCCCTGAAGGCCGGCGAGGCCCCCGGCGAGGAGTTCGAGCGGCGCATGTGGTACCCCGAGGGCTGGCTGCCCATCGAGGACCGCCCGCTGATCTGCGTGAACCCCGTGACCTGGCGGGACGACGACGAGGCGAGCGCCCAGGCCGAGCACCTCGGCGCCGTGCGCTTCGTGAAGGACGAGCTCTCCCCCGAGCCCGATCCGGCCTGGCTCACCGCCGCCTGCCGCGCCGACGGCTACCTCGACGTGGACCTCCTCGAGTCGCGCCGCTACGGCCCCGGGACCGGCGGCAGCAGCTACCACATCATCGACTACGCCCTCTTCTACCTGGACCTCCGCCGCAACGCGGAGGCCCGGGTCGCCGCCTTCCTGCCCTGATCAGGGGCAGCGATCGGGCCGGCAGTCGACCTCCACCCGCCCCGAGAAGCGCATCTCTCCCATCACCACGTTGCGGGTGGTGTCGGTGGTCCCGGTGGCGGGATCGAAGTGGGAGAGCAGGATCGCGGCCGCCGACTCGATGTCCACGTCGCTCCCCGCACCCTCCGCCGGCCCCGAGTAGCGGAGCCGCGTGGGCGTGGTCACCCGGTAGATCGGATCGTCGGTCAGGTTCAGCGGCGTCCCCTCGTCGATGCCGACGAAGAGGTTGTAGGGCGCACCTCCGACCGTGACCTCGCCCACCGTCCCCGGCGGCACGAAGAAGCCGACCCAGGTGGCCTCGTCGGGCGCGGTGCCGCAGGCGCAGAAGGCCTGGACCCCCAGCGAGTCGGCCGGCGCGCCGGTGCTGGACTGGCTGGCGGGGTAGGTCTCGAGCTCGACCTGCTCCGTGAGGCAGACCCAGCGCCGCCCGGAGAGGACCAGGGTGACCGTATTGCCGATGCGCGCCGCGTCGGCGGGGTCGATGGTCAGCTCCTCGATCTCCTGGTCGGGGAAGACGGTCTCGGCGCCGACGGCCACGTCGAGGGTGCCCGCGCTGAGCACCCGCTCGTCACCGCAGTCGCTGGTGAGGCGAAGCTCGTCGAAGGTCAGGCGCATCCGCCCTCCCACGGCGCCGACCTCCTGGACGGTGAGCTCACCGTCGTGGGCCGTCCAGCTGCGCGTCTCCGACTCCCGGAAGCGCACCCAGGGTCCGCGGCTGGAGGGGAAGAGGGCGTAGGAGAGGCGGTAGGTCCCGGGCGTCGTCCCCGCGGGCAGGTTCACCTGCAGCTTGGGGCCCAGGATCCGGTCGGGGACGGTCGCCGGCGAGCCCGCCTCCAGGAAGAGCTCGGTGTTCGGACCCAGCAGGTCCCGGGTCTGGTCGTGGACCGCGTAGGCCAGCTCCTCGAGGATCTCCACCGACTGCCCGTCGAGGGTGAAGCGCACGACGTTGGCGGCGGGGCCGTCACCGGGGCCATCGTCGGGGTGACCGAGGAGCCCACAGCCGGCCAGGCCGAGGGCGAAGACCCCCATCCATGCACGCTTCATCGCTTCAGACCTCCCAGATCAGACCCAGGCGCAGGGCCACCCCCTGGAGGGCCTGGAAAGGCGCCACCAGCGGGCGCTCCTCGTTCATGCCGCTGATCTGCGAGCGCACCTCCAGGTCGTGGAAGACCCGGAAGAGGCGCAGGTCGATCAGGACCCCCAGGTGCCTGGTGAAGAGGAGCTCCACGCCGCCGCCCACCTCGAGGATGGGCGCGAGCGCGCTGTCGTCCTCCCGCACGTTCATCAGGCCGGCGATGGGGAGCGTGTCCCGGGGCTCGACCGGGACGAAGTGCTCGTCGCCCAGCAGCAGATCGAAGTAGCCCAGCCCCAGCCCCAGCCCCACGTGGGGCAGGACCAGGCCGTAGGCCCTGCGCCAGGCCACCAGCAGGATCCCCCGGTAGCTGTTGAGGGCCAGCTCGCTCTCCAGGCGGTTGTAGGCGGCCTGCCCGCTGTCGAGATCGCCCAGGAAGGAGAGCTTCGAAGAGGTCGAGGTCAGGGAGTCGAGCTCCAGGGCCACGCCCACCAGCACCACCTCGGCCAGGGCGTGCTCGTAGGAGAGGCGCGCCGCGAAGGAGGGCGCCTGGATCATCGGCTCGACGCCGAGGGGCACGTAGAGCCCCGGACCGAGCGAGAGGGCGACGCGGCCCGGCTTGCGCCGCTGGGCCGCGCGCAGGGCCTCGAGGCTCCCGACCGCCAGGGGCTTGCCGAGCCCCTCACCCCGGGCCTCGGCCAGGAGGTTGAAGACCGCCGACTCCACCGCGGCCACCAGCCGGGCGTGGTCGCCCGAGAGCTGCTGCCGATCCCGGGCCCGCGCCCGGCCGCTGGCGCGATCGAGGAGGGAGAGGGAGAGCAGGTGCTGGGAGCCGACCCTCCCCACCGAGCCCACCAGGAGGTGATCGGCCTCGGCGGCGCCGAGCAGGTCGAGATCGCAGTCCTCGCCGCAGCCCAGGAGCTGCTCGAGGGCGGCCCGATCCATCATCGCGGCCAGATCGTCCGGGGAGACCACCGTGATCTCGGGCAGCTTCTCCAGCTCGATCATCAGCACGTCGGTGAGCACCCGGGCGAGCTCGGGCTCGACCCCCTTCGCCGCGAGGCCGGAGAGGGCGATGCGCATGGCCCCCTTCGCCGGGGTCAGCGCGACCGCCTCGGCCGGCGCCGCGAGCAGCGGCCGCAGCAGGACCTCGGCCATCTCTCCGAGGAGGGCCGCGCGCTCCCCGGCGTCCTCGGGCAGGAAGCGCTGGGCCCGGGCGATCGCCTCGTGCGACTCGCGATCGAGGAGGCTCAGGGTGAGCGAGGGCCGTCCGTCCAGGCGCCCCAGGCGGCCGTGGATCAGGCCGTCGATCTCGAGGGCCGTGAGGAGCTGCCCGGCGCACTCCCCGGTGTCACAGCCCAGGAGCTGATCGAGGGCGGCCCGCTCGGCCAGGGCCGTCAGCTCGGAGGGCGCGAGCACCTCGAGCCGGCCGGCGGCCCGCCCCCGCAGAGCCTCGACCAGGCCGTCGGTGAGCGTGGCCCTCAGCCCGGCCTCCTCGTCCGCGCCCGCCACCGGCCGCAGGCCGATCCGCGCCACGTCCGCGCTCGCCAGCCCGGGCAGGAGGAGCGCCACGGACAGGAGCGCCCTTCGGACCCATCCCCAACGATCCCCGGAGCGCCTCATGCGCCGCAAGCTAGCAGAGCGGCCGGGGAAGCCCAACGCGCCGGGTTCAGAGTCAGAGGCGGAAGAGGAGGAAGAGCCCTCCCCCGAAGAAGCCGAGGACGAAGAGCGACTCGCCGCTCCCGCTCACCCCTTCTCGCCTCGCGTCAGGGCACCGCGCAGGTGGTGTCGAAGACCCGGGGGACGAAGCCCGCCGGGAGCACCGGCCGGGTGGAGACCGAGAAGCGCTCGGGAGAGAAGAAGTCGTCGGTCCGGTAGGTCACGTCGACGAAGGCCACCGTGCCCGCGTCGGTGGGGAAGGCCGCCAGCTTGGCGAAGGCGCCGCCGCCCTGATCGTCGAGCCCCACCCGCAGGAAGGTCAGGCCGCCGTCGCCGCTCCACCAGACCTCGGCGGCCTCGGCCTGGAGCCCCGCGCAGGTGGTGTCGACCCGGGCGTCGACCTGGGTGACGGCACCGAGGGGGGTGAGGGTGAAGGTGGGCGTCTCGGGCAAGCAGGCGTAGGCCGCGTCGGTGCCGAAGTGGTGATGGAACCAGGCGCGCTGGGCGCCCCGCGCCCGCAGATCGGCCCGGGCCTGGATCTCGGAAGGAGCGTCGATGCCGGGGACGCCGAGCGCGACCAGGCAGCCGTGGTCACCGTTGCCGATCAGCGTGCTGCGGCGGGAGGCATGATCGAAGGCATCGTAGGTGGCGAAGTGAGCTGGCAGCGGGAAGAACTCGTCGCTGGAGCCGTTCACCATCCAGATCGCCGCGGTGGTCCCGGAGAGGAGGGCCTCGGCGTCGAGGGCCTCGACCAGGGCCAGCCACTCGGGCGAGCTGGTGTCGAGGCCGCCGCTCTCCAGCAGGTCGTGCTGCCAGGCGTTCGGGGACGCGACCGCCAGCTCCCAGCGCAGGGAGGCCGAGAGGGGCACCCCGGCCACGATGCGGTCGTCCACCCCCGAGGCGATGAGGGTCGCCACGCCGCCGGCCGAGTAGCCGGTGAAGCCCAGCCGGGTGGTGTCCACCTCGGGGCGCGTCGCCAGGCAGGTCAGCCCGCGCAGTCCGGCGACGGTGTGGGACCAGATCCAGCTGCCCCGGGGATCGGGGATCGTGTCGAAGAGCCGGCGGCCGCGCCGGGCGCTCGGCCCGAGGCCCTCGGAGGTGTTCTCGGGCACGGTGCCGCCGCCGGGCCCGGTGAAGGCCAGCACGAAGGTGCCCAGCAGGGCGGCCGGCCCGGTGGCGTTGTCCACCTCCGCGTACCCACCCAGGCCGTGGGCCTGCACCACGCCCGGGATCGCACCCGTGGCCGCCTGCGGGCGGGCGGCAAAGCCCCGGATGGTGATCGGCTGGAGCACGCCGTCGATGGACTCCCAGCTGGTGTAGGAGACGTCCCAGACCACGAGGGCCACCAGGTCCTTCACCGCCCGGCGCTCGTTCTCGAAGGTGCAGCCCGCGGTGCTCGCGTCCCGGATGGCGTCGAGGTCGAAGAAGGGCTCGGCGCCGCCGTCCGCGCCGCCGCCATCTGCTCCACCGCCGTCGAAGCCACCGTCAGCGCCCCCATCGCTGCCGGCGTCCATCCCGCCTCCGTCCAGGCCCGCGTCGAGGCTGGCGTCCGGCGTACCCCCATCCGGCCCCTCCGCCACGCCGTTGCCACAGGCGACGAGGAAGAGGCAGAAGAACCCGATCGCATGACGGATCATGAGCTGGACGCTAGCACCCGAGATCGAGGGGGGGGAGAGGCGCGAGCCTCTTTGCTCTCGCCCACCCGGGACCGCTAGACTTCGAGGGTTCGGCGGTCGATCCGTCGAAGGAGGGATTCATGCCGAGGGTGTCTCACACGCTATTGCTCTCGCTCGTCCTCTGCGGGCTCGGCCTGCCCCGCGCGGCCGACGCCGAGGAGAAGGAGGAGCGCATCGCCATCGCCGTGACACCGATGGTGACGCGCGGCCCGATCGAACACACGGAGGTCGAGGGCCTCGAGCTGGTCCTGGCCGCCGCGCTCCAGAACGAGCCCCGGGTCAGGGCCATCATGCCCTCCGAGATCCAGACCCTCCTGGGCCTCGAGGCCCAGAAGCAGCTCATGGGCTGCGAGTCCGACTCCTCCTGTCTGGCCGAGATCGGCGGCGCGCTGGGCGCCCCCTACGTCCTCTCGTCGCAGGTCTCCCGGGTGGGCAGCACCTGGCTCCTGCAGCTCTCCATACTGGACGCCGCCGCCAGCGAGACCGTCCACCGGGCGACCCGCGAGACCGACGGCATCGACCCGCTGGTCAAGGCGATCAAGTCGGCCGTGGCCGAAATCCTGCCGAAGCTCCCCGAGCTGCAGAACGCCGCCGGTCCGCGGGCGGGCTCGGCGGCGACCACCCCCTCCCACGTGGTCGCGGCCCCGAACAAGGGCTCGAGGACTCTCTTCTGGATCGGCCTGGGCACGGGCGTGGCGATGGTCGCCGCGGGCGGCGGCATCTGGGCGGTCAACGAGAGCACCATCGCCCGCCACAACGACGCCTCCCTCGCCCTGCAGTCGGGGACCGTGACCCAGCCCTCGGACTACCTGCTGGACTCGGAGGAGGCCCGCAGCGTGAAGGCCGGCCGCAACGTCGGTGTCCTCCTCACCGGGCTCGGGGCCGCCCTGATCGCCGCGGACGTCACCCTGGGCGCCCTGGGCGGCGGCAAGACGACCCAGGCCGCGATCGTGCCCCTCGAGGGCGGAGCCTATGCCACCCTGCGCTGGAGGCTGCCATGAGCGCTCACCGCGAGACCCCCTTCGCCCCGCTCCTGGGCGCGCTCGCCCTCGGGGCCATCGCCCTGATGGCCACCAGCTGCTGGGTCGACGACCACTACCGCTGCGACCCCACCGACGCCGGCGAGTACGCTCCCTGTGAGGCCTTCCAGGTCTGCACCCCCCGGGGCATCTGCGCCTACGTCTGCGGACCCGAGCACCCGGAGGGCGCCGGCGACTGCGGCGCCAGTGTGGGCAGCAACGAGGTCTGCGGGCCCGAGGGCTACTGCATCCTCGCCACGGGTGACGGGGGCAGTGACGACGGCGGCGCCCCCGACGGCGGTGCCCCCGACGGCGGTGCCCCCGACGGCGGTGCCCCCGACGGCGGTGCCCCCGACGGCGGTGATACCGATGGAGGAGAAACCGACGGCGGCGGCTCCGATGGCGGCCCCCCGGAGACCTGCGGCGACGGCATCCAGAATCAGGACGAGACCGGCGTCGACTGCGGCGGGGTCTGCCCACCCTGCGGCACGGAGACCTGCGACGACGGCGTCCGGAACCAGGACGAGACCGACGTCGACTGCGGTGGCGTCTGCCTGCCCTGCGCCGGCTCGCCCTGCGACCTGAGCACCGGGTGCAGCGAGGGTTCCTTCTGCCTCTGCGACGGAGACGACTGCGCCCGGCCGGTCTGCCGGAGCATCCGGCGGGTCCCCTTCGGGGGCTCGGTCCTGCGGGCCACCCTGAGCGTGGATCCGGACACCTCCGCCACGATCAGCGGCCACTGGGCGGCGGACATCGTCTACGAGTACGACCAGAACAACCGCAGGGTCGACGCCTGGCTCGCCGAGGAGCAGTGGTCCACGCCCTACCTCCTCGCCGATGCGACCGAGCTCCACGCCGACGGTGCCTTCCCCACCCTCACCCGGGACGGCGGCGACAACCTGCAGGTGGGCTACCTCGTCGGGGGCACCAGCGACCCCTTCCTCGCCCTCCAGACCTTCGACAACATCTGGATCCCGACGCGCTTCTGCCCCTCCACGCCCATCGGAGAGGTCGCCCGGGGCCCCCGGATCGCCCACGACCCGGTCGGCGGAAACACCCTGGCCTCCTTCGCCGGGAACCCGAACAACACGGTCTACGCCGGCTTCTGCGACGCCGCCGAGACCTGGTCGCCGATCTACACCGGTCTCGTGAACACGCCGGGCACGCCGCCCCGCACCTACCTCACCGTGAACCCGACCACCGGCGCCCACCACCTGACCCACCTCATGGACCTCGGGGGGGCAGGCGGGCTCTACTACCACACCGACGCCGACCCCGCGCCGGCCTCCCAGTCGGGCAACATCCCCGCGATGGACATCCCCGCGGACCTCCCCCTCGCGCCGCACACCCCGGTGGCCGTCGACGGCAACGGGGAGGTCTTCGTCGCCTACCGGATCGACAACGGGACGATTCCGAACCAGATCGACCTGAAGATCGCCCACGCTCACCCCGCCGACACGAGCTGGAGCGACACCCGGATCTTCGGCTCCGTCGATCCGGTCCTCGGTGGAACCGAGCCCGGCCTCGGAGTGGACATCGAGGTCTCGGCCAACGGCTCCCTCCACCTCGCCTACCGCGACACCGCCTGGAACGGGGTGGTCTACGCCCGGCAGCTGCAGCCCGACACCACCAACTTCCAGTACTACGTCCTCGGGGTCTTCGAGATCCCGCCGGATCCGACCATCGAGCTCGAGCTGGATCCCGACGGCTACCCCCACATCATCTTCGTGGGGAACGCCACCGACAGCTACCCGGCCGAGTACTTCTACATCGGCCCCTAGGGCGCTCGCGCCACCACGGTGTTGAAGTCCGGGTAGAGATCGAGGGTCTCGCCCCCGGTGAAGCCGGCGGCCTCCAGCTCGGCCAGGAGGGTCCCGGCCGTCGCGCGGATCTCCCGAGGGGGGCCGCGCTCGATCACGGCATCGGGGGACCAGTCGCAGATCACGATCCGGGCGCCGGGCGCGCAGACCGCCTTCACCGAGGCCAGGAAGCGCGGCCGGTCGTCGATCTCGTGGTGGAGGTTCATCATCAGGACCAGCGCGAAGGGCGCCTCGACCTCGGGGAAGGCGGCCGGGTCCTCCGAGGGGACCTCCAGCAGCTCGAGCCGCCCGGCCAGCCCCCGCTCCATGGCCCGCCCGTAGAGCACGCCCAGCATCCGGGGCTCGACGTCCAGGGCGGCCAGCCGGGCCTCACCGAAGCGCTCGAGGAGCGGCAGGGCGAAGGTGCCGGTGCCGGCGCCGACGTCGAGGATCCGGGCAGGGGTGCCACCGGCGGCGAGGTGCTCGATCAGCACCGCGGGGTTCTGGAACTCCATCCGCTCCGGGCCGTCGAGCTTCGCGACCTGGGAGAACCTGAAGCGGTGCTCACCGTGAGCGTGGTCGTGCTTGTGATCGTGCATGGAAGGGGAGGCTAGACCTCGCCGGGCCCAGGCGCCACACTGACGAGGATGATCGAACCCAAGAAGCTCATCCAGGCCGAAGCACAGATCCGATCTCTCGAGGACTACCGACAGCTCTACGAGAGCTCCATCCGGGACCCGGAGGCCTTCTGGTTCGAGCAGGCCGCCCGCCTGGAGTGGTTCCACCCGCCCCGGAACATCCTCGACCAGGACACCCGGGAGATCGACTTCTCGTGGTACGGCGGCGGCAAGCTGAACGTCGCCCACAACTGCATCGACCGTCACCTCGAGACCCGCGCCGACAAGACCGCCATCCTCTGGGCGGCCGACGAGGCCGGCGAGTACCGGCACATCACCTACCGGGAGCTCAAGCACGAGGTCGCCCGGGTCGCGAACGTGCTCCTGCACCACGGAGTCCGGAAGGGCGACCGGGTCTGCCTCTACCTGCCGATGGTGCCGGAGCTGGCCTTCGCGATGCTGGCCTGCGCCCGGATCGGCGCGGTGCACTCGGTGGTCTTCGCCGGCTTCTCGGCTGACGCCCTGCGAGACCGCATCCTCGACGCCCGGGCCAAGGTGCTGATCACCGCCAACGAGGGCCTCCGGGGCGGCAAGACCCTCCCCCTCAAGGAGATCGCCGACCAGGCCATCGAGGGCCTCTCGGTGGTCGAGAAGGTCCTCGTCGTGAAGCGCACGGACGCCGAGGTGTCGATGCGGCCGGGGAGGGACCTCTGGCTGCACGAGGAGACGCTGCGCCAGCGCTCCACCTGTCCGGTGGAGTGGATGTCCTCGGAGGATCCCCTCTTCATCCTCTACACCTCCGGCTCGACCGGGAAGCCCAAGGGCGTGCTCCACACCACCGCCGGCTACCTGGTCTACGCCTCCCTCACCCACGAGTGGGTCTTCGACCTCAAGGAGGACGACATCTACTTCTGCGCGGCGGACGTGGGCTGGATCACCGGGCACAGCTACATCGTCTACGGACCGCTGGCGAACGGCGCCACGACGGTGATGTTCGAGTCCACCCCACTCTACCCGGACGCCTCCCGCTACTGGCAGGTGGTGGACGACCTGCAGGTCACCATCTTCTACACGGCCCCCACGGCCATCCGGGCGATCGCCCGGGAGGGCGACGAGCCCGTCACCCGGCACTCCCGCAAGAGCCTGCGCGTCCTGGGCACGGTGGGAGAGCCCATCAACCCCGAGGTCTGGCAGTGGTACCACGACGTGGTGGGCGGCAAGCGCTGCGCCATCGTCGACACCTGGTGGCAGACCGAGACCGGCGGGATCCTCATCGCGCCCCTGCCCGGCGCGACCCCGCTGAAGCCCGGCTCGGCCACCCTCCCCTTCTTCGGGGTGCGGCCGGTCCTGGTCGACGCCGAGGGCGCGGTGATCGAGGGCAACGGGGTCTCGGGCAACCTCTGCCTCGAGGGCAGCTGGCCGGGACAGGCGCGCACCATCTGGGGCGACCACGCCCGCTACAAGGAGACCTACTTCTCGACCTACCCCGGCCTCTACTTCACGGGAGATGGCTGCCGGCGGGACGAGGATGGCTACTACTGGATCACCGGCCGGGTCGACGACGTGCTCAACGTCTCGGGCCACCGCCTGGGCACCGCCGAGGTCGAGAGCGCCCTGGTGGCGCACGACGGCGTGGCCGAGGCCGCGGTGGTGGGCTTCCCCCACGACCTGAAGGGCACGGGCATCTACGCCTACGTGATCATCACCCCCGAGTTCGCCGACTGGGATCCCGAGGAGCTGCAGGGCGCGCTCAAGGAGCAGGTCCGCCAGGCCATCTCCCCCATCGCTCAGCCCGATCGCATCCAGCTGGTCCCGGGCCTCCCCAAGACCCGCTCGGGCAAGATCATGCGTCGCATCCTGCGCAAGATCGCCTCGGCCGAGTACGACCAGCTCGGCGACACCAGCACCCTGGCCGACCCCTCGGTGGTCGACGCCATCGTCGCCGGCCACCGGAAGGGATAGCGCGCTAGCGCCAGTCGAGGACCAGCAGGGTGGTCGTGTCTCCCCGCCAGCTCTCGGCGAAGAAGCGCGCCTCCACCCGCCCGGCGCCGGCCAGCTCCAGCAGGCGGGTGAAGAAGCCCATCGCCTGGGTCGCCGCGGCCTCCTCGGCCTTGGGCTCCATCCCGTAGCCGATGGCGAGGCGGATCTCCGTGTCGACCAGCTTCGTCGTCCGGAAGACCGTGAAGTCGAAGTAGCTGGCCTGATGGACCAGCAGCCTCATGAGCGACTCCCGGGGATCGCCGCGCACCAGCAGGGCCGGCGTCTTCTCCACGAGACTGTCGGCGGTCACCCGGCCCCAGAGGCGCACCTGCTCCAGGGCGTCGCCCGGGATCGTCTCCAGGAGGGCCAGCCCCAGCTGCTCCATCACGTCGAGGCGGTACCACTCGTCCGGGTCGATGGTGAGGCCGAGGTACTCGTGGTCCTCGGGGGCGAGGCGCTCGGACCAGTCGATGTCCTTGCGCGCCCGGAGCATCCGCACGTAGTCGACGAAGAGGATCCCCTTGACCTTCCGCTTCCCCATGGGGGGAAGGAGAGACCACGAAGGGGGACCTCCGGGCAAGACCCGCGAGGGCGGGCCGACCGGGGGCTCAGCCGCGCTTGATGCTGCCGTCGCCGGCGACCGACCAGAGCTCGCCCGAGTAGATCAGCTCCTCGAGGGTGCCCTTGCCGGTCTTCTCGATCTGCTCCTCGATCTGCGCGGCCACGACCTGCTCGTAGGCCGGCTGCTCCACCGAGCGGAAGATGCCGATCGGGGTCGGGAAGTCGGGGGGCAGCATCTGGGCCAACATGAAGGCGAGGGTGGGGTTCTCCTCGGTGGGATCCCAGACGATGCAGTCGTCCTCGGTGACGCCGTCGCCGAGGGCGACGACCTCGAGGCGGGTCCCGTTCATCCGGATGCCCTTGTCCCGGCCCTTACCGAAGACCAGCGGCTTGCCCGCCTCCAGGGTCAGGCCCTGCTCGTCCCGGACCGGCTTGTCGGTCATGAAGGTGTAGGCGCCGTCGTTGAAGATGTTGCAGTTCTGGTAGACCTCGATGAAGGCCGAGCCCTCGTGCGCCGCCGCCGCGGCGACCACCTCGCGCAGGTGGGGCTGGAAGACGTCCACGCTCCGGGCCACGAAGGAGGCGCCGGCCCCCAGCACCAGGGCCAGGGGGTTGAAGGGGGTGTCCACCGAGCCGAAGGGGGTCGACTTGGTCTTCTTCCCCACCGGGCTGGTGGGGGAGTACTGCCCCTTGGTCAGGCCGTAGATCCGGTTGTTGAACATCACCACCTTCACCCCCACGTTGCGCCGCAGGAGGTGGATGAGGTGGTTGCCGCCGATGCTCATGGCGTCGCCGTCACCAGTGGCGACCCAGACCTGGAGGTCGGGCCTCGCCATCTTGACGCCGGTGGCGATCCCCGGCGCCCGGCCATGGATGCCGTGGAAGCCGTAGGTGTCCATGTAGTAGGGGAAGCGGCTCGAGCAGCCGATCCCCGAGACCACCACGAACTTCTCCTTGGGGACGCCCAGGGTGGGCAGGACCGTCTGGATCGCCGAGAGGATGGCGTAGTCGCCACAGCCCGGGCACCAGCGGACCTCCTGGTCCGACTGGAAGTCCTTCTTCGTCAGCTTCACGACCTCAGTCATTGCTCTTCGCCTCCAGCGCCGCCTCGATCCGCTGCAACAGCTCGTCCCGGTAGAAGGGCATCCCCTCCACCTTCGAGAAGCTCACCACCTCCCGGCGGAACTTCGCCTGGATCACGAAGGCGAGCTGGCCGTCGTTCATCTCGGGGATGAGGATCTTGTCGAAGCGACCGAGCACCTCACCCAGGTTCTTGGGGAAGGGGTTGAGGTAGCGCAGGTGTGCCCGGCTGACCTTCAGGCCCTTCTCCTGGGCCTTGCGAACGGCGCCGGTGATGGCGCCGAGGGTGCTGCCCCAGCCGAGCACCAGCAGGTCGCCGGAGGGCTCACCCACGACCTCGAGCTCGGGGATGTGGTCGGCGATCTTCGCGACCTTCGCCGCCCGCAGGCGCGTCATCTCGTCGTGGTTCTTCGGGTCGTAGGAGACGTTGCCCGTGAGCTTGTCCTTCTCCAGGCCGCCGACCCGGTGCTCGAGCCCCGGGACCCCGGGGATCGCCCAGGGCCGGGCCAGGTGCTCCTCGTTGCGCGCGTAGGGCTGGAAGCCCTCCGGCTCGGTGGGCGACTCGACCCTCGGCCGGGGCAGGCTCTTCAGGTCGGGCAGCCGCCAGGGCTCGGAGCCGTTGGCGATGTAGCCATCGGAGAGCAGCAGCACCGGCGCCATCGACTCGACCGCGATCCGGCAGGCCTCCATCGCCGTGTCGAAGGCGTCGGCCGGCGAGGAGGCGGCGATCACCGGGACCGGGGAGTCGCCGTTGCGGCCGAAGAGGGCCTGCAGCAGGTCCGACTGCTCGGTCTTGGTGGGCAGGCCGGTGGAGGGGCCGCCGCGCTGCACGTTCACCACGACCAGGGGCAGCTCGACCATCACCGCGAGGTTCAGGGCCTCGGACTTCAGGGCCAGGCCCGGACCGCTGGTGGTGGTCACCGCCAGGTGGCCGGCGTAGGCCGCTCCGATGGTGGCCGCGATGGCGGCGATCTCGTCCTCGGCCTGGAAGGTGATGACCCCGTGGCGCTTGTAGCCCGAGAGCTCGTGGAGGATGTCGCTGGCGGGGGTGATGGGGTAGGAGCCCAGGTAGAGTGGCCGCCCGATCTGGTGGCTGGCCGCCACCAGGCCGATGGCCAGGGCGCTGTTCCCCATGATGTTCCGGTAGGTGCCCTCCCCGAGCGCCGCCGGGGCGATCTCGTAGCGCACCTGGAACGCCTGGGTGATGTCGCAGAAGTTGTAGCCCGCGTGGAGGACCTTCTCGTTGGCCTCGGCGAGGGTCGGCTTCGACGCGAACTTCTCCCGGAGCCAGTCCACCGAGGTCTCCAGCGGTCGGCTGAAGATCCAGTACACCATCCCGAGGGCGAAGAAGTTCTTGCAGCGGTCCATCGACTTGGTGTCGAGGCCGCTGCCCTCGAGGGCGCGCCGGGTCATCGTGGTGATGTCGGCGGTGTGCACCCGGTAGCCCTCGAGGCTGCCGTCCTCGAGGGGGTTCGCCTCGTAGCCGGCCTTCTGGAGGTTGCGCGCGTTGAACTCGTCGGTGTTGGCGATGATGATGCCGTTCGGCCTCAGATCGGCCAGGGACTTCTTCAGCGCCGCCGGGTTCATCGCGACCAGCACGTCCGGCGCGTCACCGGGCGTGTGGATGTCGTAGTTCGCGATGCGGACCTGGAAGGCCGAGACCCCGGGGATCGTCCCCGCCGGGGCCCGGATCTCCGCCGGATAGTCCGGGAAGGTCGCGAGGTCGTTTCCGAGGAGCGCGGAGGTCGAGGTGAACTGACCTCCGGTCAGCTGCATCCCGTCTCCCGAGTCACCCGCGAAGCGGATGACCACCTCGTCCATGGTCTCCCGCGTGTGAATCCGCTCGCCGCCAGCCACCTGCTCTGTGCTCGTCATGGCCCTCTCTACCTGATGCCCCCGAAGCGAAGATGGCAAGAAGGTAGGCCGATGAATCCCTGGAGCCAACGGATCCGGCGATCTTTTCGCATTCTCCGGGGGTACCGGCGGTCAGCGGCGGCCCGGGGTTCGCCCCAGGGCGAAGCCGAGGAAGCGCGAGCGCACCTGCCGGCTGGCCAGCGCCCGCTCCGCCCCCGGCAGGCGGCAGAGGGCGTCCACGGCCTGGCCGAGGAAGCTCGCGCCGAGGCTCTCGCCTCCGTCGAAGATCAGCTGCCCGAGGCGCCCCCGCTCCAGACTCTGGCGGATCACGCGATCCACCGAGTTCAGGGGGACATCGGGGTCCTCGGCGCGCTGCCTCATCCGCATGGCCTCCTTGCCGCAGGCGGTGGCGCAGACCCCGCAGCCGATGCAGCGCTCCTCTTCGACCACCGGCCGCATCTGGTTCTTCCGGACCGTCCGCTCCCTCCGGGGCACCATCGAGATGGCCGCGATGGGGCAGGCGCGGGAGCAGCGCTGGCAGCCCACGCAGGTCTCGTCGTCGGCCTCGGCCAGGAAGCGGCTGGGGTTCACGGCCGGCAGGTCGTACTCGTTGATCGCCTGGAGCTGACCACAGCAGCAGCCACAGCAGTTGCAGAGGTAGCTCGGCCGGCGCTGGACGTTGTCGGCGATCTGCACCAGGCCCGCCTCGCGGGAGCGGTGGAGGATCTCGAGGGCCTCGCTCCTCTCGATCGACCACCCGAAGCCCCGCCGGGCGATGAACTCGGCGCCGGCGTCCAGGGAGAGGCAGTTGTCCATCTCGCTGTCGCACTGCTCCCCGAGGTGCTCGGCCTTGTGGCGGCAGTAGCAGAGGGCCACCGCGAGGCTGCGGGCGCCCTCGATCAGCTCGGTGGCCCGCTCCCAGGGCAGGACGTCGGGCAGCGCGGCGGCCCCGATCGCCGTCTCGTGCACCATGGCCCGGCCGATCATCGTCTCGTGGCCGAAGGCCTCCCGGGCGAAGGTCTCGTCGCCGTGGGTGTAGGCCCGCAGGGCCTCGGCCATCTTCTTGCGGGGGATCTCGTCGTGGGCCCGCATCAGGGAGAACTCGAAGAAGCCCACCACCGGCGGGGAGAGGAGGTAGCGGGTCTTGCCGGTCTTCGGGTCGACCACGTCCATCACCAGCCCCTTGTCGGCCATCCGGTCGAGGCGGGGCTTCAGCTCCTCGGGGGCAAGCTTCAGCTTCGCCGCGATCTTCCCCAGGCCCGAGGGCTTCAGCGGCAGGCGGGCCGCGAGGGCCGCCTCCTCTGGGGTGTAGAGGATCTCCAGGATCTCCCGCCAGCCGAAGGCCGCCTTCTCCGAGGCCGGCTTCGGGTAGCCCACGGGGCCGGCGTCCAGGCGCTCGACGAGATCGGCGTACTCCTGCTTGAGGTGACCGAGGTGACCCATGGGCGTCCTTTCGAGGGAGCGGGGAGCGGGTGAGCGAGGGGAGAGCCTACCATTCTGGCGCGAGCGGGACGGCCCCCAATCGAGCGCCCCGGAAGGGGCCAATGGGTGTCCTGATTCAGGACAGTCTTCGGTTTCGTAAACAATTGATTTCTTTGTGGTTATCGAAAATTGTCCCTCGAATCGCCCGGGAGATGGCTTCCAAGCTGTTTTCTGTCGCTACAGATGCCGCCCTGGTATGTCCCCTCCTTACACAGGCGCCCAGGAGCGTCACCGTGGCACACATCCTGAGTATGGTTTCCCGGCATTCGAATCGCCTCATCGCAAGGGAGCACCGCATGAAGACCCAGATCCTCCGTATCGCCTCCTTCCTGGCCGTCTCGGCCCTCCTCTCGGCCTGCGTGGTCGAGCAGCGCTTCGACCCGAACGCGAGCGCAGACCCCGATCTGAGGGGGGATCTCACCACCCCGAACATGAGCGTGGCCCCCCGGCGCAGCTGCGGTACCCCCAACCCGACCGCCACCGAGGTCGAGCAGGTCGCGGTGGTCCTCGACGCCCACCGGGCCGCCATGCGCCTGGCCGCCTCCACCGCGGTCACCATCCCGGTGGCCTGGCACGTCATCCACAAGGGCAACACCGGCAAGCTCTCCAACGGCGCCATCAGCGGCTCGATCAACGTGCTCAACCAGTCCTACGGCGGCAACACCGGCGGCGTGGACACCGGCTTCACCTTCTCCCTGGCCAGCGTCACCTACACCGACGACGCCAACTGGTACGACAACTGCGACAGCAGCACGGTCGAGGCGGCGATGAAGAGCACGCTGCGCACCGGCGGCCCCGAGACCCTCAACGTCTACTCCTGCGGCATGACCGGCAGCGGCCTCCTGGGCTGGGCGACCTTCCCGAGCTGGTACGGCGGCAACCCCTCGGACGACGGCGTGGTCCTCCTCGACGGCTCGGTCCCCGGCGGCAACGCGGCCCCCTACAACGAGGGCGACACCCTCACCCACGAGGTCGGCCACTGGCTCGGCCTCTACCACACCTTCCAGGGCGGCTGCCGTGGCGCGGGTGACTACGTCGACGACACCCCGGCCGAGTCCAGCCCGGCCTACGGCTGCCCGGTCGGCCGCGACAGCTGCCGCCGCGACACCGGTGACGATCCGGTCGTGAACTTCATGGACTACAGCGACGACTACTGCATGTTCGAGTTCACGAACGGCCAGGCCGCGCGCATCGTCGACGCCTGGGGCGCCTACCGCGGCGCGGCGGTCCCCGAGTGCAGCGCCGACGCCGACTGCGACGACGGCGACGCCTGCAACGGCCTCGAGACCTGCTCCGGCGGCGCCTGCCAGGCCGGCACGGCGGTGAGCTGCGGCGCGGGCGAGACCTGCAACGCCTCCACCGGCGCCTGCGAGGCCGCGCCGCCCGCACCCGAGTGCGCTCCCCGCAAGGCTGCCTGCTCCACCGGCGCGGACTGCTGCTCCGGCAACTGCAACCCCCGGAAGGGCACCTGCAACTAGGCCGCCGAGGGCGTGAACGAGCGGCCCCCCTCCCCTCCCGGGGTCGGGGGCCGTTCTCTTGGTTCACACCTCGAGCTTGCCGAGGTGGTGACCGCCGGCGAGATCGACGGCGGTCAGCCGCAGGGGCGTGCCGCCCCGGACGGTGAGGGGCTCGCTCTCGACGGTGACCGGATCGGGGTGCCGCCCGCCGGTGGGGCGGTGGGTGAACCAGATCGGGGTCTTGGAGCTGCGCTCGCAGATCCACCAGGCGTCCAGGCGCTCGAGGCTGGAGACCTCCCTCGGGCCGTCGGCGCCGGGGACCTCCAGGAGGCGAACGACCGGGCCGGCGAGGCTCCACTCGGCCTCGGCCTCGAGGCCGCCGGCGCGCTCGGGGATCTCTCCGGCGACGGCGAAGGGGACGCCCTCGTCGATCAGGCGGCGACGGCTCTGGTGGATCGCCAGGGGCAAGGCGTCGATCGAGACGAACTCCCGGCCGAGGCGCGCGGCGGCCACCGCGGTGGTGCCGGCGCCGCCGAAGGGATCGAGGACGAGGTCCCCGGGATCGCTCGACGCCTCGACGATCCGCTCGAGCAGCGCCACGTTCTTCTGGGTGGCGTAGCCGGTCTTCTCGGCGCTGAAGCTCTTCACCTGGATCGAGTCGAGGTCGGTCCAGACGTCCTCGATGGGGCGGCCCTCGCCCTCGCCCCCGCCGCGCCGCTCGTATCCATCCGGGTGGGGCAGGAGCTTCTTGTGGAAGGGCGCGCCGGGCCGGGCGTAGTAGAGGATGACGTCGTGGTTGCGCACCCAGTTCTGGGCCCGGGTCTTGAAGCCCGAGACCCAGCCGATGCGCCAGATGATCTGCCGGGAGAAGTGCTCGGCCCCGAAGATCTCGTCCATGAGCACCTTCACGTAGTGGGCCGCCGAGGCGTCGAGGTGCAGGTAGACCGAGCCGTCCTCGGCCAGCAGGTGCGCGATCAGGCGCAGGCGCGGCTCGAGGAAGGAGAGGTACTCCCCCAGGCCTCCCGACCAGACGTCGTCGAAGGCGTCGACCTCCCAGGAGAGGTCCCGCAGCTTGATCCGGTGCCGGTAGCGGGCCCCGCTGAAGAAGGGGGGATCGAGGTAGCAGAGGCGGACCGAGCCGGGCTCCAGGGCCGCCATCGCCGGGAGGTTGTCCCCGAGGATCAGCCGGCCGGAGAGGTTGGCCGCGCGGTCGGCCCAGCGCTCGTTGTTCTCGAGCAGGGCCGGCTCCACCTCGAGCGGCCCCTCCGGCCTCCCCTCCCAGTGGAGGCGGGGCGCGCCGGCTGCCGCAGCTCGCTCGATCCGCAGGCTCACCCCGACAGGAATCGCGCCTCGGTTTGCCAGCGTCAAGGGTCGGCGAGGTCACCCGCGGCGCTTCGCGGCGGCCCGGGCGAGGAGTAGACTCCCGCGCCATGGACGCACGCAGCGTATTCCTGAAGCAGATCACCGAGGCCTTCGGACCCCCGGGGATGGAGGACGAGGTCGCCGCCATCCTGCGCGAGCGGGTCGCGCACTTCTGCGAGGTGAGCCGGGACAACATCGGCTCCTTCATCGCGGAGAAGAAGGGCAGCGCCGAGGGCCCCCGGATCATGGTCGCCGGTCACATGGACGAGGTGGCCTGGATGGTCACCGACCTCGAGAGCGGCGGCTACCTGCGCATCCGCCCTCTGGGCGGCTGGTGGCCCCACGTCATGCTCGGCCAGCGGGTGATCGTCCGCACGGCCAAGGGCTCCTTCCTGGGGATCATCGGCTCCAAGCCGCCCCACGAGCTCAAGGAGGACGAGCGCAAGAAGGTCCTCGACTGGGACGACATCTTCGTCGACCTCGGCGCGGCCGAGAACTTCGACGTCCTCGAGGCCACCGGCGTCCGCCGCGGCGACTTCGTGGTGCCCCACGCGCCCTACGAGACCCTCGTCAACGAGAAGCTCTCGGTGGTGAAGGCCTGGGACAACCGGGTGGGCTGCGCCCTGGCCACCGATCTGCTCCGGGAGCTGAAGGACCAGGATCACCCCAACACGGTCTTCGGCGTCGCCACCGTGCAGGAGGAGATCGGCCTGCGGGGCGCCGACACCAGCGCCTACTCGGTGAAGCCCGACATCGCCTTCGCCGTCGACGTGGGCCTCGCCCTCGACACCCCGGGCTCCAAGAAGAGCGAGAAGAACCCCGAGCGCCTCGGCAGCGGCGTGAGCATCCTGCTCCTCGAGGGCCGGGCCGTGGCCCACCCCCGCCTCGCCCGCTTCGTGATGGACGTGGCCGAGGAGGAGAAGATCCCCTACCACGCCACGTCGTTGGGTGGAGGCAGCACGGACGCCAACCGCTTCCAGGTCGCCGGCGCCGGCGTACCCAGCGTGGCGATCTGCGTCCCCTCCCGCTACATCCACTCCCACTCCTCGTTGATCCACCGCGACGACTACGATTCGGCGCTGGCGCTGCTCACCGCCGTCACGAAGCGGCTGGACGAGGAGACGGTGCGGAAGATCCGGGGCGGCTGACGAGGGCCGGGTGAGGGCGGCGCGCTCCCGTACGCCGCCCTCGCGCGCGGCCGGATCAGCTCTCGCTGGTCAGCGCCTCCGGCGCCTTCGCGGCGCCGCGGGTGCTGAAGCCCAGGAGGGTGTAGGCGGGACAGGTCCCGAGCGCGCCGGTGACCAGCGGCAGCAGGCCGATCCAACCCCAGGGGGTCTGGGGACCGACGAAGACCAGGGCGAGGGCGCCCAGGCCGATGAGGACGCGCAGGGCGCGCTCGACGACGTGCTCGTTGTTGGGGAAGAGCTTGGCGATCATGGGGGCCCCCTTCTCGGTGGCGGTGGTTGAAAATCTTTCTCAAGACGTGAGAGCCGCCGCTCCCGGAAAAGGGTGCATGCGCCCGACCGCTGCCGCGAGGGCGCGCTGTTCGCGCCCCGCCCGGCGGCCTAACCTATCCCCCCTCGACGGCCCACCATGACCTCCTCCCGGAACCCCTTCGGCCTGCAGGCCCTGCTCCACCTGGCCTGGCCGGTGGTGGTGGCCCGCTCCTCCCAGGCGGTCATCGGCTTCTCGGACGCCCTGATGACCGCCCCCCTGGGTGAGGTGGGCCTGGCCGCGGTCACCACCGGGGCGATGAACACCTTCATGATCACCATCCTCCCGATGGGGGTGGTCTTCATCGGCCAGAGCTTCGCCGCCCAGCTCTCGGCCCGGGGCCGGCCGAGGACGACCGTCCGCTACGCCTGGTACGCCCTCATCGTGGCCGGCGTCGCGGCGCTGGCGTCGCTCGCCGCGATCCCTGCGGTGAGCTCGATCCTGGGCCTGCTCGGCTACCAGCCCGACGTGCACCGGCTGATGACCCTCTACCTGCAGATCCGCCTGCTCTCGATCGGCGCGGCGGTGGCCACCGAGGCCCTGGGGAACTGGTACGGGGGGCTGGGCAACACCCGCCTCCACATGGTCGCCGGCGTGATCGCGATGCTCATCAACGTCTTCCTCAACTGGGTGCTGATCTTCGGGCACCTCGGCTTCCCGGCCCTCGGCGTGGAGGGCGCCGCCTGGGCCAGCGTGATCGCCACCGGGATCGGCTTCCTGGTGCTCCTCGCCGCCTTCGGGCTGAAGATCGCCGTGCCCACCGACTCGGTGCGGCCCGCGGGCCTCTCCCTGGCCGAGCTGCGTCGCTTCCTGCGCTTCGGCCTGCCCCACGGCGTGAACTGGTTCCTCGAGTTCACGGCCTTCGCCTTCTTCATCAACATCGTGGTGGCGGGCCTCGGGACGGTGGTGCTCGCCGCGATGATGGTGGTCATCCAGCTCAACTCGGTCTCCTTCATGCCCGCCTTCGGCTTGACGAGCGCCGGCGCGATCCTCACCGGCCAGGCGATCGGCGAGGGCAAGCTCGACGAGGTGGGCCGGATCGTCCGGCGGACCCTGGCGGTCACCCTCTGCTGGCAGGGCTCGGTGGGGCTCGCCTACCTCCTCCTCCCCGCGCCCCTGATGCGCCTCTTCCAGACCCCGACCGAGAACAGCGCCGAGCTGGTCGCCATCGGCGCGACCCTCCTGGCGATCAGCGCGCTCTGGCAGCTCTTCGACGCCGCCGCCCTGACCCTGGGCGAGGCGCTGCGCTCCGCCGGGGACACCGCCTGGGTGCTCTGGGCGCGGGTGGTGATCGCCTGGGTGATCTTCACCCCCTCGGCCTACTTCGCCGTCCGGATGATGGAGGGAGGGCACATCGCCGCCATGCTCTGCGTGGCGGGCTACATCGCCCTCCTCGCCGTCGTCCTCGTCTTCCGCTTCCGCTCGGGGGCCTGGAAGGAGATCGATCTGACCGGCGCCGACCCGGTCCTCGTGGACGAGAGGTAGAATCGAGTCATGGCCAGAGTGCTGCTGCGTCGCTGCGACGACTACGACCCGGATCGCATCCGGGCGATCATCGGTGAGTGCATGGACGAGCTGGGCCTCAAGCCCGCCGGCCGCACGATGGTGAAGCCCAACACCGTCATCGCCCACGACCACTTCTTCCCGCACTCCTACACCCGCAGCGAGTTCCTCGACGGCCTCCTCGGCGCGCTGCGCGAGCGGGACGACGAGGTCACCGAGCTCTCGGTGGGCGAGCGCTGCGGGATCACCATCCCCACCCGCTTCGCCTTCGCCCAGGCCCACTACCCGAAGGTGCTGCGCCGCCACCGGGCGAGGCCCCGCTACTTCGACGAGATGCCCCAGGTCCGCCGGAACCTCTTCGCGGAGGGGAGGCTGCGCGACTACCTCTACATCCCCGAGGCCGTGGCCGAGACCGAGTGGTACGTCTCGGCGCCGAAGTTCAAGGCCCACCCCTGGACCAAGGTCACCTTCAACCTGAAGCTCTACATCGGCATCCAGGACGACGAGCACCGGCTCATCGACCACGACCACCGCCTGCACACGAAGATCGCCGACCTCTACGAGGTCATCCAGCCCAAGCTCTGCGCCATGGACGCCATCACCGCCGGCGCCAAGAGCATGCTCGTCCCCGAGCCCTACCCCCTGGGCCTGATCATCGTCAGCGACGACGCCGTGGCCGCCGACGCGGTCTCCACCCACATCGTCGGCCTCGATCCCCGGGAGGTGGACCACATCCGGATCGTGGCCGAGCGCGGCTGGGGCCCCATCGACCTCGAGCAGATCGAGATCGACGGCGACTGCACCCTCGACGAGGCCCGCGCCCGGGCCAGCGGCTTCGGGCTCGCCCTCGAGCGCGTCGACGAGAACCTCAACCGGGACTCGAACCTGAAGGTGTACGCCGGCCCGCCCCCGGACACCTACGACTACTGCTGGGGCGGCTGCCCCGGGGCCCTCCAGGAGGGCCTGGCGGTGATCGAGCGCCTCCAGCCGGAGGTGAAGAAGGAGATCGAGCCGATCCACATCGTCTTCGGCGCCTACCAGGGGCCCATCGAGGTGGAGGGGGACGAGAAGGTCCTCTTCATCGGGGACTGCGCCTGCTGGAAGGGCGAGATCGCCGGTGAGCCGGTGGAGATCGAGAGCCGCTACCGCGAGCGGCACCTCATCCGGCCGGAGTCGGTGAAGGCCACCGACCTGCCGGGCAAGATCACCAAGGTCCTCGGCGAGCGGCTGCAGGCGCTGGGCAAGCGGGTGATCCGGGTGCCGGGCTGCACGGTGAGCGTCGCGGAGAACGTCCTCTACCTCTCGGCCCTCGGGAAGACGAAGAACCCCTACTACGACCCCCGGATGGTCTTCGGCTTCGCCTGGCACTGGTCCGCGACGAAGCTCTTCCGCCTCCTGGGCCGCCTGCGCGCCCCGCACCCCGAGGCGCTGCAGCAGCCCGACCGACCGGCCTGATCAGGCGGCGGCGCCGAGCTCGAAGCTCTCGAGCTTGAGGCCGGGCGCCGGCTCGGACTCGCCCCGGTAGATGTCCCAGTAGCGCTTGCGGGCGGCGCCGAGGGCCTGGGCGATGGGGTGATCGAGCTGGGAGCTCACCTCGCCGATGACCACGCCCTCCATGTCGGCCAGCCAGAGCTTGGTGCAGCGGTTGAGGATCCCCGCCGTGCCGATGCTGCAGATCGTGGCGACCTCGCCGAACTTCGCCCGGCGGATCAGCTCGCCGTAGGTCATGTCCCGCTCCTCGACCTCGACGCCCTCGTCCTGGAGGATCGAGGTGATCCCCCGGACGGTGACCGAGGGCAGGATGAGCGGGCTGTCGGGGATGCGGATCACGTGCCCGTTGGTCAGGGCGATCAGCGCGCAGGAGCTGTCCCACTCGCTGATGGTGCGCTCGGCCAGGGGCAGGTCCGTGCGGTCGTCGAGGAAGAGGGCCGAGGCCGCCTCGACGTGGATCTTGCGGGCCGCCTGCACCGCCTTCACGCTCATCAGGTAGTTGCCGCCGAGCTTGAGGCAGCCGGTGCCGTTCGCCCGGGTGGCGCGCACCAGGAAGGGGATCGCCACGCCGTTGAAGGGCTCGCCGAGGTAGGACTCGTAGTGGTTGCCCACGATCCGGATGGTGGGCCGGCCCGGGAAGGTCACGCCGATGGACTGGTCGGCGTCGATGGTGAAGGGACGCAGGTAGCCCTGCGAGCCCAGGGCCGCCATCTCCTCGATGAAGGGGCGGTGGATGGGATCCCGCAGGAAGTGGAGGATCAGGCTGCGCAGCTCGTCGACCGAGGGGACCCAGGCCTGCTGGGGATCCGAGAGGTTGAAGCCGATGCCCCGCTGGAAGCGGCCGAGGTTGTGATCGAGGTTCAGGAAGGAGGCGTGGTAGCGCCCCCCCTCCTCACGCACGAAGAAGCGGATGCCCTCGAAGGTCAGGCAGAGGCCGTAGTGCACCGAGCGGGAGACCGCGGGGGTGCCCGCCGAGACCGCGAGCATCTCCCGGCGCTTGTCCTCCAGCGTGTAGGAGAGCTGCCCGGGGGCCCAAACGGTTCCTTCGAATCCTGCCATCTCGATCGCTCCTTTTCACCGCCGATCCGGGCCCGCACCATGGTCAGGATCCTCCCCTCTGACAAGGCGCCGCGCCGGCACCCATGACGCAGCGCGCCGCGCCGCGGGCCGGTGGGGAAATCCGGCTCGCTCGGGTAGATTGGTGTCCGGGAGGGCCAGCGCATGAAGCTGAAGCACTGGGACATCGTACTGGCGGCGGCGCTGATCGGCGGGGGCCTCGGCTGCCCGAGCGAGAGCGCCGGGAACGCGGTCTGCGGCAACGCCGTGGTCGAGGTGGGCGAGGCCTGCGACGACGGCAACACCACCGCCGGGGACGGCTGCGACGCGACCTGCCAGTGGGAGCCCTGCACCGACGCGGACGGCGACGGCCACGAGGACGCCACCTGCGGGGGCGACGACTGCGACGACGGCGACCCGGCGAACTTCCCCGGAAACCCCGAGGTCTGCGACGGCCTCGACAACGACTGCCAGGGGGGCGCCGACGACGGCCTGACCTTCCTCGACTACTGGCCCGACCTCGACCAGGACGACCACGGCGACGCGAGCGCCACGCCGGTGAGCGCCTGCGCGCCGATCGCCGGTTCGGTGACCAACGGCGACGACTGCGACGACACGCAGTAAACCATCAGCCCCGACGCCACCGAGCTCGAGTGCGATGGCTTCGACAACGACTGCGACCCCCTGACGCCGGACGACCTCGACCTCGATCAGGACGGAGTCGGTGTGTGCAGCGACTGCAGCGACACCGATCCCGACAACTGGGACTCCTGCGCGACCTGCGTGGACGAGGACGGGGACGGCGCCTACGCGGGCTGCGACGCCTACGTGATGCGGGCCGGCGAGGACTGCGAGCCCCTCGACCCCGCCATCCACCCGGGCGCCACCGAGATCTGCGACAACATCGACAACGACTGCGTCGGCGGCGTCGACGACAACGTCGCCTACCTCGACTACTACCTGGATGGCGACGGCGACGGCTACGGGGACGGCGGCGCGGCCCCGGTGAACGACTGCACGCCCCCGGCCGGGCGCGTGCCGGACGCCACCGACTGCGACGACGGGGACCCCAACAACTGGGCCTCCTGCAGCGCCTGCGTCGACGGGGACGGCGACGGCACCTACGCCGGCTGTGACGCCTACCAGACGATCCTCGAGGACTGCGACGACGGGGACGGCGCCAACTTCCCCGGCAACACCGAGGTCTGCGACGGCGCGGACAACGACTGCGCCGGCGGGGCCGACGACGGCCTGACCTTCAGCGACTACTGGCCGGACATCGACGGCGACGGCTTCGGCGACGCGCTCGCGGCGCCGGTGAGCGCCTGCGCGCCCCCCGCAGGCACGGCGCCGAACGGCAACGACTGCGCCGACGGCGACCCGACGGTGAACCCCGGCGCCGTCGAGATCTGCGAGGACACCATCGACAACGACTGCGTCGGCGGCGACGCGGTCTGCGCCTGCGGCAACGGCTCCCTCGAGAGCGGCGAGGTCTGCGACGACGGCAACCTCTGCGCCTACGACGGCTGCTCCGGCGATCCGGCCGGCGCGGTGAACCAGTGCCAGGGCGAGGAGACCGTCGTCCTCACCACCCTGGCCCTCGGCACCGGCACCACCGGTTTCGACCTCGACGGCGACGGCACCATCGACAACCGGCTGGGCTCCAACGGGACCCTGCGGGGCGAGTTCAACAACATCCTCGCGGGCACCCTCGACGACGGCAGCCTGATGCAGGTCTTCACCATCGCCGCCCTCGACAACGTGCCCTACAGCGGCACCGGCACGCCGGGCTACCAGGACGATCCCGACGTGGTGGTCTCCCTCTACCCGACCGTCGATCCCGCCTGCACCACCGGCCCGGTCTACGGCGCCGCCAACCCGCCGCCCTGGATCGCGGGCCCCTGGCCGGTGGAGCTCTACAGCGACGCCGACGCCTGGGACACCGCGACCTGCGTCGGGGGCGCCCAGATCACCGACGCCGACGACCCGGCCAACGGCATCTACCCCACCGGGGGAGGCCAGCTCGCGAACCCGGCCCCGCCGGCCCCCTACCTCCGGGCCCACGCCAGCCAGCTCTCCCTGGCGCTGGTCGGCGTCCAGACCGTCCTGCACGACGCCACCATCGAGGCCACGGTGGTGGACGACACGGCGGGCATCTCCGCGCTCACCAACGGCGTCCTCGGCGGAGCCGTGGCAGCCAGGAGCCTCTGGGGCATCCCCCTCGACGGCCCCGGCGGCAGCTGCGAGACCGCCCTCCACGCGGTCCGGGCGGTCGCCGGCGTCCCGGACATCGACATCGACGGCGACGGGTCCATGACGATCTCGGTGAGCTGCGCCGGCGGCTGGCTGGCCTGCCTGGTGCCCTGCGGTGGGGCGATCTGGTCCCTGGGCGACTGCGTGGACGAGGCCGGCACGGTCATCCCGGACAGCGACCTGAACGGCGATGGCGTCGTCTCCGACGGTGAGTGTCTCCTCGATCCCCGGATGGACGACGGCTACTCGGCGGGCATGACCTTCACCGCCCAGGAGGTCAGCGTCACCCGCCAGGTCAGCGCGAGCACCTACTGCCCCTGAACCAGAGTCCGGACCGCTCGTCAGGAGAGCGCGGCCTCGGCGGCCCGCTTGAGGGCCACCGCCTCCTCCTGCAGGTGGCGGTGCGCCGAGTGGAGGGTGTTCGAGCTGCGGCCCCGCAGGCCGAGGCGGCTGCTCGAGCGCAGGAGGGTCGCCCGTCCCTCGTCGAGGGGCTGGAGGTCGAAGGCGCAGCCCGGGATGAGCAGGGACATCGGCCAGACGGGGCGGAACTCCACGTGCCGGTTCTCGATCACCTCGACGAAGATCAGCCGGGAGCGCCAGAGCCTCCCGAGGACGAAGGCCTCGGCGTAGCAGATCGAGCCGGTCTGGAAGGGCGCGCCCCGCGTCCACTCCAGGTGCTCGTGGGCGCGGTGCCACTGCCGGTAGTTGCGGGTGTCGGAGAGGAAGATCTCGAGCTGGGCGTAGACCACCTCGGGCGGCGCCTCGATCCGGACCGCGTCCTCGAGCTTCGACATCTCACACCTCCCGGCCAAGGGTGTTCGAGTGGGCTCGATCCCAATCTAGGCCCGGCGCACCCGGGTGGCCGATCAGCGCCGGCGCTGGGCCTCGCCGGTCATGGGCACGAAGCGCACCGGGGCGATGCTCCGGGAGGTGAAGCCCTCGGGGGTGCGGGTGATCACCCGCAGGGACTGGAAGTGCTCCCCCACCGGGATGACCAGGCGCCCGCCCACCTTCAGCTGGGCCTTCAGGGGCTCGGGCACCTGCGGGGGCGCGGCGGTGACGACGATGGCGTCGAAGGGGGCCTTCTCGGGCCAGCCGGCGTAGCCGTCGCCGTGGCGGACGGTGACCGGGTAGCCCAGGGCCTTCAGCCGGGCGTCGGCCTCCTTCGCCAGGGCCTCGAGGATCTCGATGCTGTAGACCTCGGCCCCCATCCGGGCGAGGACCGCCGCCTGGTAGCCCGAGCCGGTGCCCACCTCCAGGACCCGGTCGCCTGGCTCGATCCCGGCCGCCTGGCTCATCAGGGCGACGATGTAGGGCTGGCTGATCGTCTGGCCGTGGCCGATGGGCAGGGGGTGGTCCGCGTGGGCCTCGGCCCGGTAGGCCGGCGGGACGAAGCGGTGCCGGGGGACCTCCCGCATCGCCACCAGCACCCTCGGATCGTCGATGCCCCGCTCCTCGATCTGGCTTCGGACCATGCTCGACCTCGCCGCGGCGGAGGCGTCCTTCTTCCCGGCCGGCTCACCTGAGGCGGCAGGAGAAGAGAGCAGCGCCACGATCACGAGCGCCCGGCTGAACACGCCCCGCATGGGATCCAATCTAGTCGCCCCCGGGGGGGCTGGCTCACTCCAGCCAGGTGCTGATCTTCTCCAGGAGGACCGCGCCCTGGCTCACCGGCTTCTCCCCGTGCTCCACGCTGTCGAGGAGACCCTGGAGGGAGAGGACCAGCTTCTTGCGGTGCTGGCGCACGGCGCGCTCGGCGGCCAGCGTCCCCAGGCCGAGGGTGGTGGCCAGCGCGAGCGGGGCCACCAGGAGGAGGGGGAGCCCCCCGGCCAGGACCGCCGCGACCGAGAGCCCGACCGTGCCGGCGGTGAAGCCGCTGTAGCTGCCGGCCGCCGCCGACACCCGCAGGTTCGAGAGGTCGACGGTGAGGGTGACCATCGAGCGCTCCTCGTCCAGGGACTCGATGCTCACCGCCAGGCTCCTGGCCTCGGCGAGCCGGTAGGGGCGGCCGGCGAAGTTCATGCCCCGCTGCAGCTTGCTGACGAAGCCGTCGGAGGGCTCCCAGAGGGTACGCCCGGGCTGGTTGCGGACCTTCCGCAGGCACTCCTGGGTGGTGAGGAAGCCCTCGAGCCGCCCGCTGACCTCCGCGAGGGTGCCGGGCACCACCCGGCTGACCTGCACGATGGCCGAGCCGAAGAGGAAGGTGGGCAGCTCCGCCTCCGGCGGCAGGTCGGGCACCAGGGAGAGGGCCTTCACCTCCGAGAGGGCCTGCTGCACGTGGGCCGGATCGAGGCCGACCTCCTCGCCGATCTGCAGGACCTCGGCCCGGGTGAGCTCGGCGGCGTACTCCCGGCGGCGGAACTGCAGCTCGGTCGCCCGGCGGATGACCTTCTCCAGCTCGGCCTCGGTGATGGAGTCGCGCCGATCCGGCTCGTCATGGGCACTCATCGGATCCTCTACCTGACATGTGGCGTACACGAGCGATAGGGGGCCGGCCGCCGCTCATCTGACGGCCGCGAGCGCCTCCCGCGCCCGGGCGCCGAGGGCCTCCCGGGGCAGGCCGCCGGGGTAGACGGGGAAGCCCCCGCCCTCCTCCCGGGCGGCCAGGTGGGCGAGGAGGGGCGCGCGCAGCTCGGCGGCGCCGGGCACGCCCCGACCTTGCGCCTCCCGGAGGATGGCCTCGGCGTCGAGGAGCTCGTGGAGCCCGACCTCGGCGGTGCCGATCCCACCGACGTGGCCGATGGCGCCGTCCGCCTGGCGGCGGGTCCGCAGCAGGGCGACCCAGTGGGCGACCTCCTCGTCGGCCACGCGGCCAGGGTGCTCCAGGGCCTCCCGCCAGCGCCACAGGGGCAGCTCCCGCCGGTGTTGGGGCAGGGAGAGGCCCAGGAGGAGCGCGACCGCCAGGATCACCGCCGTCTCCTCGCTCACCGGCAGGTGCGGGCCGAGGAGCCACCAGAGCGGCGCGACCCCCAGGAGGGGCAGGCAGAAGCCACCGATCACCGCGGCGGTGAGCCAGAGGGTCCCCCACCACCCCTCCCGGGCCGAGCGCTGGCGATCGAAGGTCCAGCTCCAGGCGAGGAAGCGCACCCGGGTGGTGCCCTCCATCACCATGCCACCGCCCGGCGGGCGGAGAGCGGCCAGGGCCGCCGCGAGGGTGAGCTGGGCGACCAGGGCGAGGACCGAGGTGCTCGCGAGCCAGGCCAGGCTCGCCGCGGCGGCGAGGGGCAGGATCAGGCCGGCCAGGAGGGCGAGGAGGTTCAAGGGATCCTCCTTGAGGGGAGAGGGTCTCCCTCGACTCTACCTCCGGCGGAGCGCCACGGCCTCCCCCAGGGGCGCGCGGCGCTGCGCCAGCCAGGCGCGCCGGCCCAGGGCGAAGATCACCCCCACCGCCAGGCCGGCCTCGATGCCGAGGGCGAGGGTGCCGGCGAAGGTGAGGGCCGCCTCCGCGAACTCGCCCCTCGCCTCCCGGTAGAGGCGGCGCAGCTCGGCGTGATCGAAGAGCTTGCTCACCGCCACCACGATGATCGCCGCGAGGACGGCCCTCGGCAGGTGCTCGAAGAGCGGGGTCAGGAAGAGGAGGGTCGCGAGCAGCACGACGCCGCTGACCAGGGAGGCCACCGGGCTCTTCGCGCCAGCCTGGGCGTTCACCGCCGTGCGGCCGAAGCCTCCGGTCACGGGGAAGGCGCCGACCAGGGAGCCGCCGAGGTTCGCCAGGGAGAGCCCGAGGAGCTCCCGGCGCGGATCGATCTCGTGGCCGCTGCGTCGGGCGAAGGCCCGCGCCACCGAGATCGACTCGACGTAGGCCACCAGGGCGATGGCCAGGGCCGCGCCGCCCAGCGAGCCCAGGGGGAGCCCGGTGAGGGTGGGCAGCGCCACGGCGGGGAGGCCCGCGGGCACCTCCCCCACCACGGCGATCCCCTCGGCGGCGGGCCCGAGGAGGAGGACCCCGAGGGTGGCCAGCGCCATCACGAGGAGGGCGCGGGGCAGCCGCCGGAAGGTCCGCTCCAGGACGAGCAGGAGGGCCACGCTGCCGGCGCCCAGGACCGCCGTGAGGCCGTGGACCTGGTCGAGGCGGGCGATCACCGCCCCGAGGACCTGGTGGAGGGCGTGGGTGCGGGGCAGCTCCACGCCGAGGAGGTGCCGGAGCTGGCTGGCGCCGATGATCAGGGCCGCCGCTCCGGTGAAGCCCACCAGCACCGGGTGGGTGAGGACCCGGGTGAGGCGATCCAGGCGCAGGGCCGCCATCCCCAGCATCACGATCCCCACCAGCGCGGCGAGGAGCACCGCGGCGGGGACACGGCCCGCGGGCTCGGGGGAGAGGCCGCCCACCGCCGTCCCCACCATCAGGGCGATCATCGCCGCCGGCCCGACGGCCAGCTGCCGGGAGCTGCCGACCAGGGCGTAGAGGAAGAGCGGCGCGGTGGAGGCGTAGAGCCCGACCACCGGGGGCAGCCCCGCCAGCATGGCGTAGGCCATCCCCTGGGGGATGAGCAGCACCGCCGTGGTGAGCCCGGCGCTGAGGTCCCCGGGCAGGTCCTCGCGGCGATAGCCCTTCAGCCAAGGGGGGACGAGCACTAGGGATCGCTGCCCCTAGGGGCGCGCCTCGGAGATCGGCTCCTCGCGCAGCGAGGTGGCCTCGGCGCCCTTCGGGGCGGGCTCCGGCCGGAAGACGTTGACCGGGATCTTGAAGTAGCGCAGCAGCCGGCCGCCGCCGACGTTCACCTGCACGCTCTGGAAGAGCAGCCGGGGCGAGGAGAGGCCCGCGTCCCGCTGGCTGCGGAAGGCGACGAAGTCCGCTCGCGAGCGGGAGGCCGGCAGCTGGACGTTCGAGGCCTTCTGAGCGGCGAGGGTCGTCTCCCAGGCGAGCTCCCGGCCGCCGGGCTGGTAGTCGTGCCCGACGAAGACCCGAGTCTCGTCCGGCAGCGCGTAGAGGCGCCCGGTGATCGAGTCGTAGAGGTCCTCGGCGCTCCCCCCGGGGAAGTCGCAGCGGCCGGTCCCCATGTCGGGCATGAAGAGGGCGTCGCCGGTGAAGATCGCGTCCTCGAAGAGGTAGGTGACGCAGGCCGGGGTGTGGCCCGGCGTCGAGATGACCTCGAAGGCGAGCTTCCCGGCCTCGACCACCTCACCGTCCTCGAGGAGGAGATCGAACTGGCTGCCGTCGGTGGCGAAGTCCGCGGGCAGCTCGAAGACCTTCTGGAAGACCTGCTGCACCTCGGTGATCCGGCGGCCGATGGCCAGGCGGGCCCCGGGGAAGCGGGCCTTGAGCTCCTGCGCCCCGGAGAGGTGATCGGCGTGGGCGTGGGTCTCGAGGATCAGGTGGAGCTTCAGCCCCTCGGCCTCGAGGAAGGCCGCCACCTTCTCCACCGGCCCGGCGCTGACCCGCGACTCGACCGTGTCGAGCGCGAGGACCGGATCGATCACCACGGCGTCACCGCTCTCGGGCTCGAACACCACGTAGGTGAAGGTGGAGGTGGCCTCGTCGTGGAAGGTCTCGATCTGCATGGGAGCGGCTCCTGCCTTCGAAGATCAGGGGGCGATCCGGCTCCAGCCGATCATCCCGCCCTGGAGGTTGTGGACGGTCGCGAAGCCCATCTGCATGAGGGCCATCGTCGCCCGGGCCGAGCGGGCGCCGGAGCGGCAGACCATCACCAGGGGCGGGTCGCGGTCCCAGGTGGAGGCGGCCTGGATCAGGCTCCCCAGGGGCACCAGCTCGGCGCCTTCGATGTGCCCGGCCTCGTACTCGTAGGGCTCCCGCACGTCGATGACCCGCAGGCCGTGGTCGGGCTTCTCGAGCTGCCCGGCCAGCCATCCAGGGCCGGTCTGGGAGATCCCTCCCATCACCCGGGGCACTCCGTCGAGGTCGCTGGCTCCACCCATCCGTCTCTGGAAATCGAAGAGCATCCGGCTCTCTCCTCCAAGGCTCCAAATGGAGATTGATTCTCAACAGACAAGAGCCTGCGCCGGCCCCCGAGGATTCACCAGCCGGCATTTTCCCGGGTGGCCCTCGGGAAAATCTAGGGGGCGGAGGCCCGTGCTACCCTGGTTTGCGCAGATGAAGTGGACCCTCGCCATCCTCACCGTGGTCCTGTTCTTCATGGCCGCCGGCTCACTGGTGGAGCGCCGCGAGGCGTCCCCGCCCGAGGTGGCGGCCGCGGAGCCGCCGCCGCCCGCCGGCCTCGAGGACCTCCAGGCGGGCCTGCGGCTCCTCGAGGCGGGCGACTACGACGCGGCTCAGCCCCCCCTCCTGCGGGCGGCGGCCAGCCCCGAGGCCACCCTGGCGGAGGAGGCGAGAGAGGGCCTGCTCACCTGCGAACGCGAGCTCCTCACCCTCGGCCTCCTCGAGTCGGTCCCCGAGGCCCTGCGCGAGGGCGACCTTGCGCGGGCGCGCCACCTGCTCGCCGAGGTGCCGGAGGCGAGCAAGCTCCACGAGGAGAGCCAGCGCGACCTCGCCGCCCTCTCCTCCCTGGCGGAGGGGCTCGGGAAGATGGAGGAGCCCTCCCGGCTGGAGGTCCTCCGGCACGTCCGGGCGCTCGCCGACGAGCACCCCCGCGCCTCACAGCTCGTCGAGGCGCTCCACCCGAGGCTGGAGGCGGAGCTGCGCCAGCTCCGGGACGCCGCCCACCGCAGCTTCGAGCGTGACCCCGAGAGCGCGGAGGAGCTCGCCCGGCGGGGCCTGAGCTTCGCCCCGGCCTTCGGCGAGAAGAGCTCCCTCGTCCTCGTCGACCTGCAGGCGATCGTCGATCGGTTCGAGGCGCTGCCCCCGGCGCCGGCGGCGCCCCCGCCGGGGAGCTCGGCGGCCCGCACCGAGCCGGGCATCGCGCTGGCGCTGCGCGCCTTCGACGGCGAGCGCTTCGAAGAGGCCCGCAAGTTCCTCTGGGACGTCGGCAACCACGGCTCGAACGCGGGCGCCCGGCAGGAGGCCAGCCGCCTGAGCGTCGCCGTCGCCGAGTTCCTGCCCGACTTCCAGAGCGGGATGACCGCCCTGCGCCGGGGTGAGGCGGACGAGGCCATCGAGGACCTCACCCGGGCCGAGCAGACCATCGAGACGATCTCCCCCGGGGGCGCGCTGCGAGGGCGCCTCCGGCAGCAGCTCTCCCTCCTCCACGTGGGGCAGGGCAAGGCGGCCGCCGAGCTGGGGATGCCCCGGGAGGCCCGCGCCCACTTCCGGGCCGCCCTCGAGCTCGAGCCCGACAACCTCGAGGCGAAGCTCGGGATGGCCGCGACGAAGAGCCGGAAGAAGCCGCGCTGATTGCGTCCTGGCCCGCGGGGAACACCCTCTACCTCTCGACTCTCGATCCGGAGGTGACCCCATGACCGCGCGCCGACCCGCCCTCGCCCTCGCCCTGCTGCTCGCCACGAGCCTCACCGCCTGCAACGATCCCGCCGAGGGCAAGCCCGCGGCGAAGACCGAGGCCGCCGCCTCGGCCACGCCTCCCGCGGCGCCCGCCACCACCGGCGCACCCGCCCCCGCGGCCGCGGCCGCGGCGATCCCCGAGGGGGCCGTCGCCTTCGATCAGCGCGCCGGCACGATCCAGTGGGTCGGCAGCAAGGTGACCGGCTCGCACCTGGGCGGCTTCGAGCGCTTCCACGGCTGGATCCAGCACGATCCCGGGAGCGGCAGCTACGCCTTCGAGGTGGTCATCGACATGGCCTCGGTGACGAGCGACTCGGGAGGCCTCACCCGCCACCTGCAGAGCGGCGACTTCTTCCTGGTCTCCGAGCACCCCACCGCGACCTTCCGGACCACCGAGCCCATCCTCCCCTCGGAGGGGAAGGCGACGGTCGTCGGCGAGCTCACCCTGCGGGGCGTGACGAAGAAGCTCTCCTTCCCCGCCGAGATCTCGGTGCGCGAGGACGGCTACACCTTCAAGAGCGAGTTCACCCTCGAGCGCTTCGACTGGGGCGTCGCCTACGAGGGCGCGGCCGACGACCTCATCCGCAACGCCGTGGTCGTGAAGCTCGCCTTCGAGTCGACGCTCTAGGGCCGGTAGACGTCGAAGCGCACGGACTTCCCGGCGAGCACGAAGTCCGGCTTGCGGCCGTCGGGGCCCGCCTCGGGGTCGTGCAGGCGGCGCTTGACCACCACCCGCTCCCGGGCCCGCGCGAGTGCCAGCCGGACGAGCTCCTCGTGGGGCGACTCGTCGTGCCCCACCAGCTCGGCCAGGTAGCGGGCGCGCTTGTTGGGCAGGGCCTTCTTGCTGCGCTCGGGGAAGATCGGGTCGAGGTAGATGACGTCGTAGAGGCCCTCCTGCTCCAGGATCAGTCGCGCCTCGGCGCGGACCGCCTCCACCTCTCCCGGGGCGTCGGGCGCCGGGCCGAGGCGCCGGAGGCCGTCCACGAGGATCTCGAAGACCAGCGGGTGCCGCTCGCAGAGGGTCACCGAGCAGCCCAGCGCCGCGAGGGTGAGACCGTCGAGGCCGAAGCCCGCGGTGGCGTCGAGGACGGTGATGCCGGGCGCCGCCTTGCAGGCCCGGGCCAGCAGCAGCTTCTTGCCCTGCTGTAGCCGCCGCTTCAGATCCTGGGGCCGCAGCATCGCGCCGCCGCGCTCGCCGTCCTTGCAGAGCTGCAGCCCCGAAGGCAGCTCGTCGACGTGAAAGCCCATCCGCTCCGCCTCTCTGTGGACTCGACCGGGGAATCCTACCATGTCCGATCGAGGTCCATCAGAAGCGAAGGGCGAGGACGAGCCGCTCGGAGAGATGCCACACCGCACCCTCGGGGAAGGAGACCCAGGCCCCGTCGATCACCAGCAGGAGCCCCAGCGCCTTGCCGATCCGCCACTCGAGCGAGCCGGCGAGGAGCGGGGAGACCGGGAAGCCCGCCGAGGAGCGGTCGTTGGGGTCGGTGGAGGCCGGCAGGCCCAGGAGCTCCCGGCTCGCCACCAGCGCGCCGATCCGCAGGCCCGCGCCCAGGGCCGGGCGAAGAGGCGCCCGATCGTCGAGGAAGCGATACATCCCCACCACCGCGACGGCGGCCTGCGCCCAGCTCGCCTTCCCCTCCTCGATGCCGCGGGAGAGGCTCCCCTCGAGGCGCAGCGCCCAGGCCGGAGCGAGGCCGAGCTGGAAGCCCAGGTGCTGGACGACCCCCACGGCCGCCCCCCCGGGCCCCACGGCCTCCACCGGGCCGACCCCCAGCTCGACGCGCAGACCCCAGCCCAGGAGGCCGTCCTCGGCCCGGGCCTGCGTGGCGCCGAGCAGGCCGACCAGGGTCAGGAGGTGGAGAGCTCGCCTCACCTTCGCCGCTCTCGCTCGTGGGCCAGGCGGGTGAGGGCCACCTGCATGATGCTCTCGACCTGCCGGGCGCAGCGCTCGACGTAGGCCTCGTCCGCGGCGGCCTCCTCCCCCTGCCGATCGAAGTGGATGGGCTCGAGGACCTCGATCAGGATCTTCGAGGGCCAGGGCAGGTAGAGGAGCTGCGGCCCCACGACCACGCCCCAGGGCAGGCAGAGGGTGATCGGCCAGACCTTCACCCGCAGCAGGCGGTCGGCCCGCAGCAGGCGCGCCAACCGGCGGCCGTCGGTGAGCACCCGGAAGGTGGCGTGCGCGCCCGCGGCCACCACCGGCACCAGGGGCACACCCCCGCGCAGGGCCAGGCGGACGTAGCCGCGCCGGCCGCCGAAGACGATCCGATCCCGATCCCGGTAGGGGCGCATGGCCTCGTAGTCGCCGCCCGGGTAGACCAGCACCTTGTGGCCGGCCTCGAAGAGGCGCAGGCCGTTCTCGTGGCTCGCCCGCACCGCGCCCAGGGGGGCGGTGATCTCGTTGAGCACGGGCAGGGAGATCGCGAACTCGTGGCCGAGGCCGTAGGGCATCCCGGCCAGCCCCAGCTCGCGGTAGACGGCCGCCCCGAAGAGGAAGGCCTCGGGGATCATCAGGCCGCCGTTGTGGTTTCCCACGTAGAGGGCCGCCCCCGGGGGGATCCGCTCCAGGCCGCTGACCTCGGCCCGGTAGTAGGGCTCGAGCACCCCCTCCACGATCCGCACGAAGCGCTCGAGCCAGCGCTCGTCCCGGTTGTCCAGGCTGTCGATGTCGAAGCGGGGCACGGCAGCACACTCTCGGCGCAGAACGGGTGCCAGGTCCAGGGGGCGGCCCCGGGAACTCGTCAGGACCACCTGACATTCATGCAGGAATTTTACAACTACAATAGATTTGGGTCCGCTCCTGGCTGGAAGGAGCGGGATCGTCGACGGCGGGGCGCCGCCGACGGAAGAGACGTCAACATCAGGGGAACACAGATGAAGAAGAACTGCTGGGAATCGACCTCCTGTGGCAGGGAGCCGGGAGGCAAGAAGAGCTCGGAGCTGGGCGTCTGCCCGGCCGCGACCGAGAAGCGGACCGACGGGATCAACAGCGGCAAGAACGGTGGGCGGGCCTGCTGGGCGGTCACCGGCACCCTCTGCGGCGGCCAGGTGCAGGGCTCCTACGCCATCAAGCTCTCCAACTGCATGGCCTGCGACTTCTACCAGCAGGTGAAGGCGGAAGAGGGGAGCGCCTACGTCTACTCCCGCAAGATCGTCGCTCAGCTGAGCTAGACCGCGCCAAGGACCGGGCCTTTTGGGGTAGGGTGCCACGCGCCGTGAGCACCCACGAGATCAGCACCATGAAGCGCGCCACCCTCCCCGGCCGCATCGCCGCCCTCTGGGGCGTGGCGGGGGTCGTGCTGCTCTGCACCAGCGCGATCGTTCGCCTGGCCCCCCTGGCCTGGGAGCCGATCCGGACGGGGGAGCTTCTCTGGTGGCACGGCCTCCTCTACGCCCTGAGCGTCGTCCTGATGGCCTACTCGGAGGGCTACAAGGGCTTCCAGAAGGCCTTCGCCCCCCGGGTGGTGAGCCGGGCGGCTCACCTCGCCCGCGACCCTCGCCTCCTCCACGCGCTGCTGGCCCCCTTCTTCTGCATGGCCCTCTTCCACGCCCCCCGCCGCCGGAAGATCGTCTCCTGGTCGATCACCACCGGGGTGATCCTCCTGATCGTGCTGGTGCGCCTGACCCCTCAGCCCTGGCGCGGCATCATCGACGCCGGGGTGGTGGTGGGCCTCGGCTGGGGCGTGGCGGCGATCCTCGCCTTCGCCCTGCGCACGCTGATGGGCGCACCGCCGCCGGCCGCGCCCGAGCTGCCCGAGCCGGCCGCTGGCTAGAATCAGGTGGTGAAGTTGACCGCCCGCTCCAGGTCGCTGGGGTTGGTGGCCGCCTCCTTGGCGACATCCAGGGTGACCTTCCCCTGGGAGAGCAGCTCCGCCAGGTGCTGATCGAAGGACTGGGTGCCGAGCAGGCCCCGGTTCTTCTCCAGGTAGTCCTTGATCTCGCCGGTGCGCTCCTCGTCCCGGATGAACTCCTGGATCGAGCGGGTGGTGAGCATCACCTCGCAGGCCACCACCCGGCCCGACCCCTGGGCCGGCGGTAGCAGGCGCTGGGAGACGGTCGACTTGAGGGCGTCGGCCAGCCGGGCGCGCACGCCGTGATGGGCCTCGGGGGGATAGGCCCCGAGCAGGCGGTTGATGGTGCGGACCGCGTCCTGGGTGTGCACCGTGGAGAGGACCAGGTGGCCGGTCTCGGCGGCCTTCAGCGCGATCTCGATGGTCTCGATGTCGCGCATCTCACCGAGCATGATCACGTCGGGGTCCTGGCGCAGCGAGGCCTTGAGCGCCGCCGCGAAGGAGGGCGTGTCGGGGCCGATCTCCCGCTGGGTCACCCGGGAGAGCTTGTCCTCGTGGAAGAACTCGATGGGGTCCTCGATGGTGAGGACGTGCTTGCGCTCGTGGGCGTTGATGTAGCCCACGATGGCCGCCAGGGTGCTGGACTTGCCCGAGCCGGTGACGCCGGTGACCAGCACCAGGCCCCGCTCGGTCTGGGCCACCTTCTCGAGCACCGCCGGGAGGTTGAGGCTGGCGAAGCTCGGGACGTCGTAGGGGATGGCCCGCAGGATGATCCCGAGGTTGCCCTCGCTCCGGAAGATGCTGGCCCGGAAGCGCGCCACCCCCGGCAGGGCGTAGGAGGCGTCGTGCTCGGTGAGCTCCTCGAGGCTGCCCTTGTAGCGGGAGCGGCTCAGGATGTGCCCGGCGACCCGCTGGGTGTCCTCGGCCGAGAGGGCGGGGACCTTCACGGCGAGGAGCTCTCCGTTCACTCGCAGCGCGGGCGACGCGCCGACCTTGAAGTGGATGTCCGACGCGCCGGTGTTCACCGAGGCGCCCAGGAAGCGGTTGAAACTCTCGAGCTCCATCGTGCTCTCCTCTCGCCTAGCGCATCCCGAGCTCGAAGGCCTTCGCGGCCGTGAGCTCGTCGTTGGTCTTCCGCAGCCGCTCGGCGAGCGTCTGGCAGAAGCCCCGGTAGATCTTCCGGGCCAGGGTGTCGTCCGCGGCCAGCACCTTCTCGAAGGCGTCCCGCTCCATCACCAGCAGGCGGGCGTCCCTCGTCACCCGCACCCGGGCGCTGGTGAGCATGTCGTCGACCAGGGCCATCTCGCCGAAGATCTGCCCGGGGCCGAGGCGGCCGAGCTCCTCGTCGTCGCCGTCCCCGTCGGTGTCCTCGCCGCGGGTGACCAGGACCTCGCCCTCGATGATCACGTAGAGGGCATCCCCCAGGGCGCCCCGCTCGATCACGACCTCCCCGGCGGGCACGTCGCGGTGCGCGGCGATCTCCCCCAGGCGGGTGGTCTCGTCGAAGTTCAGCTGCGAGAAGATGCGGAGCTTCTGGAGCAGCTCCACCCCCTCCACCTCACCGAGTGCATTGTCCACGGCTCACCTCCGAGGCCGGCATCATGGCCCGAACCGCTCCCGTGGATCCAGCTTCAGGGGCAGAGGTCGACGGTGAAGAAGCCCTCGGCGTGGTGACCCTCGTAGGAGGTCTTCAGGCCGGCGGTCACGGTGGTCTCGGTGATCTCGGTGACGATGATCCCGCCGGTGGTGCCGATCATGTTCACCCCGGGCTCGGTCACGAAGGTCGCGTTCAGGTGCAGCCCGTAGAGGTGCTCCCCGAGGGTCGTGGGGACGTTCACGAGCATGTAGGGCGGGTCCGGCTCGGTGAACTCGTCACAGGAGGTGTAGGGGGCGGCGTGGAGCTTGGAGAACCAGCCCTCGGCGTCGGAGAGGAAGGCGTTGGTGCTCCCCTGGACGAAGGTCCAGGGCTGCCCGGCGATCTCCCCGCTCAAGACCTGATCGGCGACGGTGAAGGCCGTCCCGTCGTCGTCCTCCGGTGCGCCGCAGGCGGCGAGCGCGAGGACCAGCGAGGGGAGGAGGAAGAGGCGCCGGCGCATTCTCCCCCCTACTCGCAGACCTGATCCCGCCGGATGCACTGCTTGGGCAGGTAGAAGAGCTCCGGATCGTCCCAGAGCCGGGCGCAGCGGTAGCCCTGACCACAGGCGGCGTCCGTGGTGCAGGCCACCCCGCAGGCCGCCCCCTCCGAGTAGGCGAGGCAGTAGTTGCCGCCGGCGCCGCAGTCGGCGTCGGTCTCGCAGCCCGAGCACATCATCGTCTGCCCGCCGTTGGGGTTCAGCTGGGGATCCTGATCGATGCCGTGGACCCCGTAGTGGACATCCCAGAAGTCCTTGTTCACGCCCCGCAGGAGGGTCAGCCAGGAGAGGGGGTAGTGGGTGCCGTCCTCCTCGGTGATGGTGAACCAGAAGAGCAGCTCGTGGATCAACTGGTAGCCGGCCGAGAAGGGGGTGGTGTTCACCGTGGTGACCATGTCGACGTTGTCGAAGGTCTTCGCGGGGTTCTTCATCATGTCGTCGACGTAGGAGCGGTAGGAGTTGCAGCCGTCGAAGATGAAGATCTGGTACTTGCTCGCCAGCGGCAGGTCGGCGAAGGCGCTGGCCCGCAGCTCGTAGCGCGGGTGGTAGTCCAGCAGGAAGCCGGCGCCCTCACCGGCGTGGCCCGAGTAGACGACGATGTCCCGGGCGGCGAAGGAGGCGGCCATGGCCTGGGAGAGGACGCCCTGATCGCCACCCCCGTCCATCTCGGCGGTGTAGACGTAGACGTTCACGGCCACCTCCTTGCCCTCGACCTTCAGGGTCCGGGTGAAGGGCTCGGACTCGAGGGTGAGGCTCTCGAGGCTGGTGGCGCTCGGGTGGGTCCAGCCCCCCTCCAGGAGGTACTCGACCGTCCACTTCGCGGTCTCGAGGTCGTAGCGCTCGGTGTTGTAGTCGCCGCCGAAGTGGATCGCGATGTCGAAGATCCCGTCGGCGAAGAGCTCGTCGTACTTGGGGAAGGCGTCGCGGCTCTCCGAGCCGGCGATGGTGACGGTCACCTGCTCGCCGGTCGCCTCACCCCAGTCCTTCACCTCGACCACGAAGGTGCGCGGATCGTTGGACTCGGGGGCGACCTTGCTCATCAGGAGGTTGTGCCCGATGAACTCCATCTCGAAGGGGAAGACCGCCCGGGTGGCGTCCACCACCGTGGCGGCCTCCGCGCTGGCGTTGTTGCGCTTGAAGTAGGTGAAGAACTCGTTGGCCCCCTCGGGGAGCTCGGCGTTGGCGTCGCGCTCCACCTGCTGGATGTGGCTCTTCACCGCCCGGCCGACGGTACCCAGGCGCGCGGCGACCAGGCGCTCGAGGGTGGCCGTCTGCTCCTCGGGCGTCTGGGTGGCGTAGTCCGCCGGCAAGGTGGCGTGGGCCTCGCCGGAGAGGACGTACTCGCGGGCGGTGTCCGAGACGTAGTTGTCGGTCTTCCCGTCGCCCAGCGGCGGCAGGGCGTGAGGGCCCTCGGGGTTCTCCCCCGGGCAGCCCACGGAGAGGGCGAGGGGTGCGAGGAGGGCGAGAGCGAGGACCGACGCGAGCCGCATGGGGACTCCTTCTTTGGCCGGCGCCGCCGGCCCACGAGAGTATCCGGACAGTCTATCAGCCCGGCCGGGCCCGGCCACGCTTCAGGGCACGGTCAGGGTCGCCGAGCCGATGAGGACCGGCTCGTTGGGATCGTTGAGATCGTCCCAGCGCCGGTAGAGGGTGAGGGTGGTCTCCCCCGCGACGTCCACCAGGCTGAAGCTGATGTCGTAGAGGCAGTCGCAGCCGGCGACGGCCTTCGGGGTCAGATCCCGGGGCTGGACCAGCAGGTCGATACTCTGACCCGCGCGCCGCTCGAAGGCCTCCACCTCCTGCTCGCAGCGGAAGTGGGCCTCCTTGTACTCGACCTGGATGCCGCCGCCGCCCACCGCCGCCTCCAGGCGCTCGTCGTGGGTGCCCTGGTAGGGATCACCGGCGCACTCGGCCTGGACCAGGCCGTCGATGCGGGTGGCCTCCTCCCAACCCGAGGGCAGCGAGCCGCCGCAGGCGGGCAGGGAGAAGATCGTGAGCAGGAGAGCGGGAACGACGAGGTTTCGCATGGTCCCATTCTAGCCCGATGCGCCCAGGCGTCCGCCGAGGGCGGCCACCAGGAAGAACTGCACCCGCCGCTGCAGCCCGGGAGCGCCGCTCTCCCGGCTGCCGGCGACGTTCAGCACCCGCACCCCGTGCTCGGCGCAGAAGTCGATGAAGCGCCCGGCCCAGCGCTCGTCGTTCCGGGAGAGGTCGACGTGGAGGAGCGGCCGGCCGTGACGGCGGGTCAGCGAGGCGGTCAGGGCCGAGCCGCCGGTGGGCTCCCCGTAGGTGAAGAGCACGGTGGCGTCGGCGGCCAGCACGTTCCTCTCGGTGCGGACCGCGTAGTCGCGCTCCGGGGTCTCCTCGAGGTGGTACCGCTCGGGGATCCGCCCGTCCTCGGCGCGGCGGCCGGCGGGGCAGGCGCCGCCGTGGGAGAGACCGAGGAAGAGGGCGGCGTCCAGGCCACCCCGGTCGGCGCCCGTCTGCCCGCCGGAGATGATCTTCTCGACGCTCACGCCCCAGAGACTACCGTAGGGGGTGAGGAGAAGGAGGTGGTCGCACGATGAAGGCGATGGTGCTCGAGGGCGTGGTCGATCTGCGCCAGGACCGCGAGCCCCTGAGGCTCGTGGAGCTGCCCGAGCCCGAGCCGGGCCCCGGTGAGGTCCGGCTCCGGGTCCGGGTCTGCGGGGTCTGCCACACCGAGCTCGACGAGATCGAGGGGCGCCTGAAGCTCCCCCGCTTCCCGGCGACCCTCGGCCACCAGGTGGTCGGCACCGTCGATGCCCTCGGAGCGGGGGTGCGGGGCGTCGCCGAGGGGGAGCGCCTCGGGGTCGCCTGGATCCACTCGGCCTGCGGCGCCTGCGAGCACTGCCGGCGCGGCGAGGAGAACCTCTGCGCCACCTTCCAGGCCACCGGGCGCGACGCCCCCGGCGGCTACGCCGAGAAGCTGGTCGTCCCCGCCGACTTCACCCACGCCCTGCCCTCCCAGCTCTCCGACGAGGCCGCCGCGCCCCTCCTCTGCGCCGGCGCGATCGGCCACCGCTCGCTGGCCCTCTGCGATCTCGCCGACGGAGACCGGCTGGGGCTGACGGGCTTCGGCGCCTCCGGTCACCTCGTCCTCAAGCTCGCCCGCTACCTCTACCCCTCCACCGAGATCTACGTCTTCGCCCGGGATCCGGTGGTGCGCGACTTCGCCCGCTCCCTGGGCGCGACCTGGTCGGGCGACACCCAGGAGGCCCCGCCGGTGAAGCTGCGGGCCATCATCGACACCACCCCCGCCTGGACGCCGGTGGTGGCGGCCCTCGCCCACCTGCAGCCCGGCGGCCGGCTGGTGGTGAACGCCATCCGCAAGGAGGCCGCGGACAAGGCGGCCCTCCTCGAGCTCGACTACCCCCGCCACCTCTGGCTGGAGAAGGAGCTCAAGACCGTGGCCAACGTCACCCGCGCCGACGTGCGGGACTTCCTCTCGGTGGCCGCCGCCGCGGGCATCCAGCCCAAGACCGAGGTCTACGCCCTCGAAGACGCGAACGCCGCGCTGCTGGCCCTCAAGGAGAAGCCAACGCGCGGCGCGCTCGTGCTGAGGGTCTCCGGCTAGGAATCAGCCAGCGTCCCACCAGGCGTCGACGACCTCGAGGTCGGAGTCGAGGGTGTAGGTCACCGTCTCGGTGATGCCGCCCTCGGGATCGATGACCCGGCCCACCTGCACGCTGGCCTCGGTGACCACGGTGCCGTGCCCGGTGACCTCGGCCCAGTAGAAGCGGAAGTCCGCGGAGTAGCAGCCCCAGCCCGAGGAGGGGTCGCAGACCCTGGACTCCTCGGCGAGGACGATGAGGCCGTCGACCGCCTCCTGCAGGTAGGTCGGCAGGGCGGCGTAGCTCTCGTAGAGGGTGGTCGTGTCGGGCTGGATCCAGCCCTTGTCGTAGGCGCAGTCGGTCAGGCGGGAGAGGTTGTAGACGCCCACGTTGTTCACGTCGGCGATCTGCTCGAGGGTGTCGAAGACGCCGTTGCGCCGGAGCTTCTCGCGGATGATGTGCTTGGCGGCGTCGCTCTGCAGGCCGCAGTCCACGTCGAGGACCTGCACGGTGGTGAGCGCGGAGTTGACCAGCCAGACCGTGCCCTTGCGCTCGTACTCGGAGAGCGAGGCGATGTAGGCCTCCTCGTCGCCATCGAGGATGGCGGCGCGGCCGACCGAGGCGCCGGACTCGAAGGTGCCGGCCGAGCCGCAGGCGGTGAGGAAGAGGGCGAGGGCGAGAGACGAGAGAGCGAGGCGCATGGGGAGCTCCTGGACCGAGGGTTTCGACTCGGCGCGTCAGAGAGCAACCCTCGTGCCATCCCAAGTGCCTGAAAATACGAGACCGGAGCCGTCCATACTCTGATCGATCGCCTGGATCGATCAGGACGTGGACGCTCCGATCCCGGCCCCCCCCTCGGGGACCCCCCCTAGCGGCAGAGGGGCGCCATGGCCAGGGCCTCCTCGAAGAGGACCCGGTGCTCCTTCAGCCGCACGTCCACCACCGCGCCCTCGCGTTCGACGCCCGCCAGGTCGCGGAAGCGCAGGCTGGCGCGCTCGACCTCGCAGTTGCCCCGCTCGTCGCAGCGCGGCTGGCTCTGGTGGCTCAGGGCCAGGGAGAGCAGCCCGGCCGAGCGCAGGCTGCGCAGCTCGGCGGGCTGGCTCCGGCGATCGCCGTTGGCGTCGGCCCAGAGCAGCAGGCGGTAGAAGGCCGGATCCCGCCGGTCGATCTGCCCGTCGCCGTTGGCGTCGAGGGCCGCGAGGGCCTCGAAGCCGTTCGCCGCCGGCCGGCCGTCGATCAGCACCGCCGAGCCGAAGAGCTCCTGCCCGGAGGTGATCGCCCCGTCGCCATCCCGATCGAGGGCCAGCCAGGGGGTGACCGCCGAGGGCCAGTCGGTGCGCAGCACGGGCGTCCGGCCGGGCGCCGCCAGGTCGAAGCGGCTCTCCCCGTCGTCGGGGAGGAAGCTCACCCGCTCGCCGCGCCCGAAGACGACGACCAGGGGGGTGGTGCAGCCGTGGGTCTCACAGCCGGAGCTGTCGACGCAGTAGTACTCGGTGTAGCGGTCCTGGTGCAGGCGGGTGAGCACCTGCCCCTCGCAGCGGCTGGTGACCCAGTCGCGGATCATGGTCTCCCAGCGGGTGGGCGAGGGATCGACCCGGCGCGAGCACCAGGCCTCGAGCCAGGCCTGGGAGCAGCCCCCCGAGTTGCCGGCGGCCAGGCAGGCCTGGAAGTCGTCGCCCAGGTGGCCGTTGCAGTTGCCCTTGCTGTCGTTCGCCTCGCAGGTCAGCTTGTCCTCGCAGACGGCGCAGCTCGGATCCGCGGCGCAGTCGGGGTCGTCACAGTCCAGAAGGCCATCGCAGTCGTCGTCGCTGCCGTTGGCGCAGTACTCGGCGCCGAGGTCCTGGCAGACCGCGCAGGCCGCGGCGCCGTTGCAGTCGGGATCCTCGCAGTCGATCGCGCCGTCGCAGTCCTCGTCGAGCCCGTTGCTGCAGTGCTCACCGCCCGGCTCGGGCTCACAGAGGTCGTCGCCGCCGCCGGGATCCCCGCCCCCCGGGAGGTCGTTGCCGCCGCCGGGCTCGCCGCCCCCGTCGGAGGAGGCGCCGCCCCCCGCGATGTCACCGGCGCTGGAGAGGCGCTGCCCTCCGCTCTCGATCGTCACCTCGCCGCCGCCGCAGCCGGGGGTCAGCAGGAAGGAGGGGACCAGGAGAGAGATGACGAGGGGCAGGAGGAAGCGCGGAGAGAGGGAGGGGTTCGCTCTCACGTCCTGCTGCCACCGATCGCCAGTCTTCGTCGTCATCTCTGCCTCCTGGGTTCCCACCCCGGAGGTGCTTGCAAGGTTGGATCCACTCCCCTTGCTCGCATGCGAGGCCGTGATTCCAGGACCTTGGCCCTCCCGGTCGGGCCGGGGGGTCCGGGGCCTCCTCCCCCCGAAGGCGGGGTCCCCACGCCTCAACCCCCGGCCGGCCGCCGCCTCGACGTGGCGCATTGACAAGGTGCGGCAGGATTGCGGAAAAGTCGTAACTTCGAGCTGCCCGGGAGCAGCAGCGCACGATCTCAACCCCGGCCCCGCGAGGGTCCGGACAACATGCGGGTACATCGGTGGACTACGAGAAGTTCTTCGGCGAGCAGATCGAGCAGCTCCAGGACGAGGGCAACTACCGGATCTTCGCGGATCTGGAGCGGATGGCCGGGGAGTTCCCCCGGGCGAAGGCCCACCACGGCGACTCGGTGGACGAGATCGTCGTCTGGTGCAGCAACGACTACCTGGGCATGGCCCAACACCCGGAGGTCCTCGCGGCGATGGTGGACGCGACCGAGCGCTACGGCGCCGGCGCCGGTGGCACCCGCAACATCGGGGGCACCCACCACGAGATCGTGCTGCTCGAGCAGGAGCTCGCCGACCTCCATCAGAAGGAGGCCGCCCTGGTCCTGACCTCGGGCTGGGTGGCGAACCTCACCGCCCTGTGCACCCTCGGCGCCAAGCTCCCCGGAGCGGTGATCGTCTCGGACGCCTGGAACCACAACTCGATGATCGAGGGCATCCGGGCGGGCCGCTGCGACAAGGTCGTCTTCCGCCACAACGACGTCGACCACCTGGAGCTGATCTTGAAGGCCCTGCCCGAGGGCACGCCGAAGATCGTCGCCTTCGAGTCGGTCTACTCGATGGACGGCGACATCGCCCCCATCGCCGACATCCTCGAGGTCTGCGAGCGGCACGGCGCCCTCTCCTACATCGACGAGGTCCACGCGGTGGGCCTCTACGGTGAGCGGGGCGGCGGCGTCTGCGAGCGCGAGGGCCTGATGGACCGGGTGGACGTCATCCAGGGCACCATGGCCAAGGGCTTCGGCGTCATCGGCGGCTACGTCGCGGGCAGCCGCAAGATGGTCGACTTCGTCCGCTCCTTCGGGCCGGGCTTCATCTTCTCCACCGCCCTGCCCCCGCCGGTGGCCGCGGCCTGCCGGGCCAGCGTGGCCTGGGTGAAGGCGCACCCGGAGATCCGGGAGAAGCACCAGGAGCGGGCCCGGGCCCTCTCCGACCGCCTCCTCTCCGCCGGCCTGCCGGTGATGGTGAACCAGAGCCACATCGTCCCGGTGAAGGTGGGCGATCCGGTGCTCTGCCGCCGGGCCAGCGACCTCCTCGAGGAGCGCGGCCACTACGTCCAGCCGATCAACTACCCGACGGTGCCCAAGGGCACCGAGCGCCTTCGCTTCACCCCCTCGCCGAACCACGACGAGCAGATGATGGGCAGCCTCGAGCGCGCCATGGTGGCGGTCTGGAAGGAGCTGGGCCTGCCCCTCTCCGGTGCGGAGAGCTCCGCCGCCTGAGGTTGCCCATGCGCCCGGTCTCCCTGCTCCTTCGCCCCCTCCTCCTCGCTCTCCTCGTCAGCTCGGGCTGCGCCAACCTCGGCCGCAACATGGTCGAGGGGCACTTCGCCCGGCAGATGAAGAAGGCCGAGCTCGCGGCGAAGCGCCTCGAGATCGACGGACAGCCGATCGCCTACGTCGAGGGCGGCGACGCCGAGGGACCGGTGGTGGTGATGGTCCACGGCTTCTCGGGCGACAAGAGCAACTGGTACGCCTTCGCCCGCTACCTCGCCGAGGATCACCACCTCTACGCCCTGGACCTGCCGCCCTTCGGCGAGAGCCCCGAGCTCCCGGGCCGCCCCTACGACATCCGCACCCACGCCGCCGCCCTGGCGAGCTTCCTCGCGGCCGTGGGCGTGGAGCGCGCCCACCTGGTGGGCAACTCGATGGGCGGCCACACCATCGGCCTCTTCGCCCTCGAGCACCCCGAGCAGGTGATGAGCCTGGCCCTCTTCGACGCCGCCGGCGTCCGCTCGCCGGTGAAGAGCGAGGCCATGCGCCTGGGCGAGGAGGGGAAGAACCCCTTCGAGATGCAGGAGCTCGAGGACGTCGACCGCCTGATGGCCCTGACCTTCGTCGACCCCCCGATGATGCCCGGCCCGGCGAAGCGCTACTTCTTCGAGCAGCGGCGAGCCCGGGATGCGCTGAACGCGCGCCTGCTGGAGGACTACCTGGCGAGCTACGTGGACCTCCAGCCCGACCTCCCGAAGATCAGCGCCCCCACCCTCGTCCTCTGGGGCGACGGCGACCGCATCACCGACCCCTCGGCGGTGCAGGTCTTCGCCGACGGCCTGCCGAACGAGACCGTGGTGATCATGGAGAAGTGCGGCCACTCCCCGATGATGGAGCGGCCCGAGGAGACGGCCCGGCACTACCGGGCCTTCCTCGCCTCGCTCGCGGCGGGCGACTAGGGGGTGTCCGCCCACGCATCGGTCGTTCGACCGATGCGATCGGGGTGAACCTTTCGCCGGGGGGGCGCGCTTCCCTGACGAACCCCAACCAAGGAGCACCCCATGTTCACGAAGATCCGCAAGAGCCTCCGCGACGAGTCGGGCCAGGGCATGACCGAGTACATCATCATCGTCTCCCTGATCGGCATCGCCAGCATCGGCGTCGTCAGCCTCTTCGGCGACAACGTCCGCGCCCTCTTCGCCGCCGCCGGCGACGGCATCGCCGGCAACGAGAACCGCTCGGTGAACACCCGGGAGGACGGCGCGAAGTACGAGGTCCACCAGAACCTCAAGAACTTCTCCGAGGGCAACGGCGCCTAGGCGCCCGCAGAGGGCCGCGGCTCCCGCCACATCAGCCAGGTGGGGGGAGCCCCCCGGCCCAGCACGACCTCCTCTCGCACCCGGTAGCCGTGCCGCTCGTAGAGCGGCAGGTTCCTGGGTGTCGAGGTCTCGAGGTAGGCGGGCATCCCCTCGGCGTCGATCCGGGCGTGCATGTGCTCGAGCATCGCGCTGCCCAGCCCCTGCCCCTGCGCTTCCGGGGCGACCCCGAGCACGTAGAGGTAGTAGTGGGGCTCACGGGGGTGGTGGCGCTCCAGGCGCAGCTGCACCGCCGTGAGGTAGGGCACCCGCAGGGGTCCGCCGTACCTGCTGACCACCGGCAGATAGGAGAGCACCCCGCGCAGACCCAGGTGGGCCGCGCCCGGCGGCGCCCAGAGGGCGCAGACCGTCTTCTCGGGAGTCGTCTGCGCGATCCCCCGGATCAGGTACTCGTCGAAGCCGGCGGTGTAGAGGGCCAGGCGACCCTCGTCCCGCTTCGCGTCCTTCCGGCAGGTCCAGAGGACCAGGGGGTCCTCGGCGAAGGCGTCCGAGAGCAGACCTCCCAGGCGTCCCCGGTCGGCCGCGGTGGCCGGGATGATCTCGGGAGCCCCCATGGGTGCGAACCTAGCAGAGGGCCGACCGAGACCCTCAGTTTCCGGACGAGCTAGAGCCGGGTGACCACGCCCGAAGGCCAGTCGATGAGGCAGAAGTCGGTCTCGCTGTCCTCGTTCGAGATGGTCCGGGTGTCGGTGTAGACGAGGCGGCCGTCGAGGCGCACCTCCACCGTCACGTTGTTCGCGCCGGGGTAGAGGCTGCCCGGGTAGTCGTGGACCATGACCTTGTACTGGCCCGGCGCCGGGGAGGCGATGTTGATGTTCTCGGGGCCGGTGCCGTCGATGTCGTCGAGCTCGAGGGCGGGATCGTCGTCGATCAGGTTCTGGGTGCCCCAGTCGGGTCCGGGGCCGTCGCTGATCTCGCAGTTGGCGAAGTAGCAGTCGCCCTCGCTGCGGGGCGTGCCCCCCGGGGCGATCAGGTGCAGGTCCATGTCGTCGCCGGGGAAGGTCCAGTGCATGGCCACCCAGAGGGCCTCGGCGGGCTCGGCCAGGAGGGTGGCGGTGCAGGTGTCGGAGAGCCCCGCGTCGTTGGTGACGGTCAGCTCACCGACGTAGGGGCCGGCCTGATCCGGGGTGAAGCCGGGGCAGTCCGGGGCGCCCGCGCAGTTGGCAGAGAGGTTCACCGCCGAGCCGGCGGGCGCGCTCTGGATCCGCCAGCTGTAGGTCAGCGGGCGGCCGTCCGGATCGTGGGAGGCGTTTCCGATCCAGGTCGCCGAGGCGAAGGGGGGCGCCACCGTGTCCGGCGTGACCGAGCAGACCGCCACCGGCCCCTCGGGGGGCGGGATCGCCTCGAGGGTGGCGGTGCAGCTGCCGGTCAGGCCCGAGGCCGAGGTGACCGTGAGGGTCGCCTCGTAGAGGCCCACCGCGTCGGGGACGAAGGGCCCGCACTCCATGGTGGAGGCGCAGCCCGGCAGCAGCAGGGTCGAGTCCTGGGGGCGGGCGGTGAGCTGCCAGCTGTAGCCGACGATCGCCGTGCCGTTCGGATCGTGGGAGCCCTCGCCGGTGAAGGAGGCCCCCTCACCCACGTGGACCGTCCCCGGGATCACGTTGCAGACCGCGATGGGGTCATCGATGACCACGCCGGTGCCGTCGAGGGGGATCTTCAGGGGGTTCTCGTCGGGATCGTTGCTGGCGATCTCCAGCACCGCCAGGTAGCGGCGCGCCTCGGCGGGCCGGAACTCGAGGGTGAGGTCGGCCAGCTCGTTCTGCGCGAAGGCGTGGGCCGAGACCGGATCGTCGGTGACCAGGTAGGCCGCCGCGCCGTCACCGGTGACGGTGACGCTGCTCACCTCGAGGAGCCCCTCGCCGCGGTTGCCGACCCGGATCTGCACCGAGCCACCCTCGCCCACGCGCAGCACGCCGAAGTCATGAATATCGGGGCGCGAGACGATGTCGGGGAGCAGCGGCGGCTCCGGCGGAGCCTCGAAGCCGACCAGCTCGTCGTCACCGCAGCCGCCGGTGAGCAGCGAGAGCGAGAGCAGGAGAGAAGCGGTGAGCGAGACGAGACGAAGCGGTGCGCGATTCAAGTCAGGTCCTCCCAGGTAGGCCACGAAGTCCGGTTCCCCCCGGCTTCTCGAGGACTCCTTCCTAGCCTCCCGGACCCCGATCGCACCACCGATCCCTGCGCCGCCGGCGGCGCTCCCGCGCCTCGCCCGGCCCCGCCCCGGCCCCCCCTGAAAAAGCGCCGATCGCCAGATGGCCTCCTTTGGGGCTCTTGCGGCTCGATCTCGGGGGGCAGGACCGTACTTGGAGAAAAGGGGGAGGAAATGTGAGCCTCATCACAGCCCTCCTTACATGTACGGAGAGGTGCCTCGCAGGCCCACGATCGAGCACATCCTCCGGCTCTCTCGTTTCGAGGCACTGCCTCGAAGAGGGAGGGGTCGATCTGGCCCACGACGAGACAGGCGCCGGCTGCCCACCACCGGATTGCAGGGGCTTGGCGCGACGGCACGCCGGTTGCTCTTGCTGGCAGGCGTGAGCACGCCAACCAACCAGCAGGAGGCAGCGGCCATGGCCGAGCGCGAGATCCGGGAGCGGGACATCCTCGTGGCCCCCCACGAGTACGCCTACGTACAGGACCTCACCAAGGGCGACATCGTCCTCTACGTGGGGCCGACCAAGATCAGCCTCTCGAACACCGAGCGGCTGGTCGTCTTCGAGGAGGGTCGCTTCGTCCCGGTGCGAGGTGACGACGCTGCCCGGGGCGTGCACGAGTTCGTCGCGGCGAGCTCCTCCCAGTACATCGTCCTGGAGAACCCGCCGAAGCAGTCCGACGCCGCGCCGGTGAAGGGCGCCAACTCGTCCGCCGAGCTCCTCGTCGGCCGGAAGGTCATCGTGCCGGGGCCCGCCGAGTTCCCCCTCTGGCCCGGGCAGCGCGCGAAGGTCGTCGACGGCCACGAGCTGCGCGAGGACGAGTACCTGGTGGTGCGGGTCTACGAGCAGGGCGAGGGCAGCGAGCCCATCGGCAGCGAGCACATCGTTCGCGGCGCCGACGTGGCCTTCTACATCCCCGAGACCGGGCTGGAGGTGGTGCCCCTCCAGGGCCGCTACCTGCGCCGGGCCTGGCGGCTGCAGAAGGACCGGGGCCTGCACCTGCGGGTCACCCGCCCCTTCGTCGCGGCGGAGGGAGAGGCCGTGCCGCCGGGCGAGTACCGGGCGGGCCAGGATCTCTTCCTGCGCGACCGCGAGGGCTACTTCTTCCCCAGCGAGAGCCTCGAGGTGGTCGAGGAGGTGAGCCGCATCGCGCTGGCCGAGAAGGAGGGGGTCTACCTGCGCGATCGTGCCACCGGGAAGATCCGCTGCGTCGAGGGGCCGGTGAGCTACCTGCCCGACCCCACCCAGGAGGAGCGGGTCGTGCGCCACCTCTCCGAGGAGAAGGCGCGGCTCTACGGCCTCGCGCGGGGCGGCGACCCCCACGCCCCCTCGATCACCATCCCCCCGAGCACGGCGGTGATGGTGACCACCAAGGATCGCCGCGAGGTGGTGAGCGGACCCCAGACCCGCATCCTCGCCTACGACGAGGAGCTCGAGGTCCTCACCCTCTCCACCGGCCGCCCCAAGCAGGACGAGGCGCTCCTCTCCACCTGCTTCCTGCAGATCGAGGGCAACCGGGTCTCGGACGTCGTGCGGGTCACCACCGCCGACCACGTGAAGCTGCGCCTCACCCTCTCCTACCGGGTCAGCTTCACCGGTGAGCCCGAGCGCTGGTTCAACGTGAAGAACTACGTGGGCCTGCTCTGCGAGCACCTCGGCTCCCTGATCCGCGCCGCCTCCCGCAACGCCAGCATCGAGAGCTTCCACGAGCACGGCGCCGAGATCCTGCGCAGCGCCATCCTGGGAAAGCGGGGCGAGAAGGAGCGGCGGGAGGGGAGGGTCTTCGAGGAGAACGGGATGTGGGTCTACGACGTCGAGGTCCTGGAGGTGGAGATCCTCGATCAGGCGGTGCGCGAGCTGCTGGCCGACGCCCAGCGCGAGACGATCGTCTCCCAGATCGCCCGCAAGAAGGAGGAGCTGCGCCTCGGCGACGAGAAGCTGCGGGAGGCGGTGAGCCGGGAGATCCAGGCCGCGCAGCGGGAGACCGCCGCCGCCGCCCTCGAGCTGGAGGCCGCCCGCGCCGAGGTCGCGCGGGCGAGGGCCGAGAGCGCTGCCGCCCTCGAGGGGCTGCGCAGCCGGGCCGCCGCCGAGCGCGAGGCCGAGGCCCTCGAGCGGATGAGCGCCGCCCGCTTGCAGGCCGCCGAGCGCGAGGGTGCCCTGGAGGCCAGCCTCCTCGAGTCCCGCACCGCCGCCTTCCGGGAGCAGATGGAGGCCATGAGCCCCCAGCTCATCGCCACCCTCGAGAACCTCGGCGCCCGGCAGCTGAGCGCCGAGCTCTCCCGCAATCTCTCACCCCTGGCCATCCTGGGCGGGGAGAGCGTCGCCGAGGTGGCTGCCCGCCTCCTCGACGCCCTGCCGCTGGGCCCGGGCGCGGCGCCGGCGGGGATCGCCGAGGTGCTCCGGCTCGGGGGCGAGGGCGGAGAGGGCGCCTGACCTACTCGCCCTGCCCGGCCACGGTCCACTGCACGCCGGGCGGGATCAGGCCGGGCGCGGGCTCGGGGTCGGGGGAGGGGATCGCGGCGATGCCCTCCATCTGGCTCATGACGACGATCCGGAAGAGGTCGTGCCAGGCGAGGGTCGCCCAGACCCGCACCCCCGGCGCCGCCGGCAGCCCCTCCGGGCCGGTCTCCAGGCGCAGGTTGTAGTGGAGCACCCCCTGCCCCGAGGCCGGCACGAGGTGAATCCGCCGCCCCGGGGTCAGCCACTCGGGGGCCCGGGAGAGCTCGGCGGCCACCAGCTCGACCTGCAGCTCGTCGGTCTCGGAGGCGATCTCGAAGATCTCGGCCCGCACGCCGCCCTCGAGGTCGATCACCCGGCCCACCTCGAAGGGGACGACCTCGGCCTCGGGGGCCGGGGCCTCCACCACCTCGATCGGCACCAGCGGACCGGCGGGCGTGGCGACCACCGGCGTGACGATCGCGGGGTGGCCCTGGCGGGGACAGCAGTGCGGCCCGGGCGCGCTCCAGACCTCGGCCATGGTCATGCCGAAGAGGAGCCCGAAGAGGGCGGCGGCGACCCGGTGGCCGATGGCGAGGAAGAGTGATCTGGACATCGGTAGCCCCGAGGATAGCACAGCGCGGCACCGTCTACGGGCTGGGCACGATGCCCCCACGGGAGTAGGGTCCCCCCTTCGCTCCAGCGACCGCAGCAAAGAGGAGCTCGCATGAGCAGCAACGGAACGAAGGGCAGCAGCAAGGGTGCCAATGGCGCCCTCCAGGCGACCCCCGAGCGCGTGACCACCGGCCCCATCCCGGGCTCGAGCAAGGTCTATGTCGAGGGCGAGCAGGCGGGCGTCCGCGTGCCCTTCCGCAAGGTCGAGCTCTCCCCCACCCGCGAGGGAAGGGGCGAGGACACGACGCTGGTCCCCAACCCGCCGGTCTTCCTCTACGACACCTCCGGCCCCTACACCGACCCGGCCGCCACCATCGACGTCCACGTCGGCCTGCCGGCGCTGCGGGAGGCCTGGATCGAGGCGCGGGGTGACACCGAGCTGATCGCCGGCCGCGCGGTGAAGCCCGTCGACGACGGCCGCAAGGGCGACGCGGACGACGCCCCCCGCCCCCCCGAGATGAAGCAGCGCCGCCAGCAGGTGCGGCGCTCCACCGGCAAGCCCGTCACCCAGCTGGCCTACGCCCGGCGCGGGATCGTCACCCCCGAGATGGAGTTCGCGGCGATCCGCGAGAACCTCCTGCGCCAGCAGCTGAAGGCCGGCCTCTCGGTCCTGCCGGACGCCGAGCGCGAGGCGCGCCTCGCTGGCGAGGCCTTCGGCATCGACCTCTCCCAGGAGATCACCCCCGAGCTGGTCCGCGACGAGCTCGCCCGCGGCCGGGCCATCCTGCCGGCGAACATCAACCACCCCGAGAGCGAGCCGATGGTCATCGGCCGGCGCTTCCTCACCAAGATCAACGCCAACCTCGGCAACTCGGCCATCACCTCCTCCATCGAGGAGGAGGTCGAGAAGATGGTCTGGTCGATCCGCTGGGGCGCCGACACGGTGATGGACCTCTCCACCGGCCGGGACATCCACACCACCCGCGAGTGGATCCTGCGCAACGCCCCGGTGCCCATCGGGACCGTGCCCCTCTACCAGGCCCTCGAGAAGGTCGGCGGCGTCGCCGAGGACCTCACCTTCGAGCTCTTCATGGACACCCTGGTCGAGCAGTGCGAGCAGGGCGTGGACTACTTCACCGTCCACGCGGGCCTGCGCCTGCGGCACATCCCGCTGACCACCAAGCGGGTCACCGGGATCGTCTCCCGGGGCGGCTCGATCATGGCCAAGTGGTGCCTGGCCCACCACAAGGAGAGCTTCCTCTACGAGCGCTTCGAGGAGATCTGCGAGCTGCTGGCGCAGTACGACGTGGCCTTCTCGCTGGGCGACGGCCTGCGGCCCGGCTCGCTCGCCGACGCCAACGACGAGGCGCAGTTCGCCGAGCTCGACACCCTGGGCGAGCTGACCAAGCTCGCCTGGAAGCACGACGTGCAGACCATCATCGAGGGCCCCGGCCACGTGCCGATGCACCTGGTGAAGGAGAACGTCGACCGCCAGCTCGAGGTCTGCGGCGAGGCGCCCTTCTACACCCTCGGGCCACTCATCACCGACGTCTCCCCGGGCTACGACCACCTCTCCTCGGCCATCGGCGCCGCGATGATCGGCTGGTACGGCACGGCGATGCTCTGCTACGTGACGCCCAAGGAGCACCTGGGGCTGCCCGACCGCGACGACGTGAAGGAGGGGGTGATCGCCTACAAGGTCGCCGCCCACGCCGCCGACCTGGCCAAGGGCTTCCCCGGCGCCCGCGCCTGGGACGACGCCATGAGCAAGGCCCGCTTCGAGTTCCGGTGGGAGGATCAGTTCAAGCTGGCCCTCGACCCCGAGACCGCGAAGGCCTTCCACGACGAGACCCTCCCGGCGGAGGGCGCGAAGAGCGCCCACTTCTGCTCGATGTGCGGGCCGAAGTTCTGCTCGATGGAGATCACCCAGGACCTGCGCGAGCTGGCGAGGGCCCAGGGGAAGGCCGTCGAGGAGGCCCGCAGCGAGGGGCTCACCGAGCGGGCCCGCGCCTTCGAGGACGAGGGCGGCGAGATCTACCTACAGCGCTAGAGGCACTCGAAGGTGACCTCGAACTTGCCCTTCCAGTCGTGGTTGGTCTCGACGAAGACCTCCCAGTCGCTCCCCTCGTCGCCGGCCTGGGCCGGGAACTCGTAGCTCTCGGTGCGCTCCACCGCGCTCGGCGCGAAGGTCTGCCCGAAGAGGTGCGGGCGAGCGCCGCCGTCCTCGTAGACATCCACCGTCAGCGAGCCGCTCTCGCCCATCAACGTGATGAACACCTCACCGCCGCCGTCGCAGGAGAAGATCTTGCTGGCGTGGTAGGTGCCGGACCCGTGGTACTTGAGCGCCCCGCAGGCCGCGAGGGCGACGAGGGCGAGAGAGGCGAGGGCGAGGCGGGGCAGGCGCTTCATGGATCGACCTTTCGGGGATGGGACCCGGAGGGCGAGGTCCCCCGGGCTCGTCGCCCGCCATCCTGACAAAACCGGGCCGGAGCTTGAACCTCCCGTGTCTCCGGCTGCGCACCCGGGGAGCACTTTGCTAGGGTGCGCGCCATGAGCGCTGCACCGAAATCGATGCTCGTCGGCTACCTGCTGTGGTTCTTCCTCGGCCCCCTGGGAATCCACCGCTTCTACACGGGCCGGTGGATCTCCGGGATCATCTGGCTCCTCACCGGCGGCGTGCTGGGCATCGGCTGGCTGGTCGACGCCTTCCTGACCTACGGCATGGTCAACGACCCCCGGTGAGCGTCCTCCTCGATCCGGCTCGCCCCTCGCTCGCGCTCGCGCTCGCCCTCGCGCTCGGCCTCTCCCAGGGATGCAAGCGCGATCCCCTCGGCGACCCCGTCCTCGCCTTCGAGTCCGCCGACCCCCGCATCGGCACCGGCGGCGGCGGCTTCGCCCAGGGGCAGGCCTTCCCCGGCGCCGCCCTCCCCTTCGGGATGATCCGGCCCGGGCCCGACACCAACGGCCCCCTCCTCGGCCGCGCGGGCTGGGCTCACTGCGCCGGCTACTGGGCCTTCGACGACTTCATCGACGGCTTCTCCCAGACCCACGTCCACGGCACCGGCGTCGAGGACCAGGGGCTCATCCTGGTGATGGCCACCGACGGGATGAGCGCCGCCAAGCGCCGGGAGAACGGCTACGGCTCCTTCTTCGACGCCGAGAGCGAGCACGCCGAGCCCGGCTACTACACGGTGACCCTCACCCCCTCCGGCATCCGGGCCGAGCTCACCGCCACCGAGCGGGTCGCCTTCCACCGCTACACCTTCCCCGCCACGGTGGCCGAGCCCACCCTCGTCATCGACGCCGGCCACGGCATCGGGCGGGACGGCAGCCTCGGCGGAGAGCTCAGCGTGGATCCGGCCACCGGGCGCATCACCGGCCGCATCCTCTCCACCGGCCGCTTCACCGGCACCGGCGGCGCCTACGACCTCCACTTCGCCCTCGAGCTCGACCCGCCCCCCGCCGGCCTCGGGGTCTTCGACGACGCCGACCTGCAGCCGGGCACCACCGTCAGCGGCATCCGGATCGGCGCCCACGCGGCCTACCCCACCGGCACCACCGAGGTGCGGGTGAAGGCGACGGTCTCGGTGGTCGACGCCGCTGGCGCCGCCGCCAACCTCGACTCGGGCGCCCGGCAGGACTTCGACACCGTCCGCTTCGGCGCGAAGGAGCGCTGGAGTGACCGGCTGCGGACCATCGAGATCTGGGGGGGCAGCGAGGCCGACCAGCGCACCTTCTACTCGGCCCTCTACCGCTCGCTGATCATGCCGACCCGCTACGACGACGGCGACGGCCGCTCGCTCGGCGTCGATCGGGTGGTCCGTGACTTCGCGCCCTTCTACTCGGACCTCTCCCTCTGGGACACCTACCGCACGGCGCACCCCCTCTACGCCCTCCTCTGGCCCGAGGACGCGGCGGCCTTCGGGGAGAGCCTGCTGGAGATGAACGATCGGCTGGGCTACCTGCCCCGCTGGCCCCTGGCGATGAACGAGCACGGCACCATGATCGGCGCCCCGGCCTCGATCGTGCTGGCCGAGAGCGTGCTCAAGGACCTGCCCCTCGACGCCCACCGGGTCTGGACGGTGCTCGAGGCCGAGGCGGACCTCGGTAGCCCCCGGCCCAACCACACCACCCACGCCCGCTGCGCCGAGGTGGGCTTCTGCCCGGCCGACGAGATCGGCGGCGGCGTCTCGAAGGCCGTCGAGTACGGCTGGGCCGACTTCGCCGTGGCCCGGCTGGCCGAGGAGCGCGGCGACGCCTCCCTCGCCGCCGCCCTCGACGCGCGCTCGCTGATCTACACCGCCCACTACGATCCGGCCTCGGGCTTCCTGCGGGGCAAGAACCTCGACGGCAGCCTCACCGAGGCCGACTTCGATCCCACCCCCTGGAACGACGCCTTCGTCGAGGGCAACGCCTGGCAGTACCTCTTCTCCGCGCCCTACGATCCGGTGGCGCTGGTGGAGATGATCGGCGACCGCGCGGCGCTCCTCGAGCGCCTCGACGAGCTCTTCGTCCTCTCGGAGGGCACCGAGCCCATCGTCCTGGGGACCGAGCCCTTCTTCGAGCCCGACCCCTACTACTGGCACGGCAACGAGCCCGACCTGCACTACCCCTGGCTCTACGCCCTGATGGGTGAGCCGGGCCGGGGCGCCCGCTGGATCGACTGGGTGCGGCGGCGCCACTACGACGACACCCCCGACGGGCTGGCCGGCAACGACGACGCCGGGACCCTCTCGGCCTGGTACGTCTTCTCGGCGCTCGGCCTCTACCCCCTGGCGGGCAGCGACCTCTACCTGATCGGCACGCCCCTCTTCGAGCGGGCGCTCGTGCACCTGCCCGGCGGCGATCTGACGATCGTCTCCGAGCCCTTCGAGAAGAAGGGCGAGCGCGGGGTGGCGGTGCACTCGGTCACCTGGAACGACGAGCCCCTCACCGACCCCTGGCTGACGCACGCTCAGCTCGCGGCCGGCGGCGAGCTGCGCTTCCTCACGAGTCCCTTGCCACCGAGCCCGGACGCGGAACCTCCGGAGTGGGGGGCAGGGCGTCCCTGGAGTCCCCGGCCGGACCGCTAGGCGACTGCGGCAGCGCGATGGCCAGGAGCACCAGCCCCGCCCCGGCGAGGCCGGTGGGGCCGACGGTCTCACCCAGCAGCCAGTAGGCGAAGAGGGCCGCGAAGACCGGCTCGCTGGCGAAGATCAGCGAGGCGCGCGGCGCGGTGGTGTGGCGCTGGTAGCGGGCCTGCAGGAAGAAGGTCAGCACCGTCGCCGCCACCGCGCAGAAGAGGACCGCCTTCACCACCGCAGGGGTGATGGCCGGCCAGCCGGCCGGCGCCAGGGGCAGGGTGATGAGGGAGCAGGCCGCCAGCCCCACCACCTGGAAGAAGGCCAGCGAGGCCGCGTCGCGCCCCGAGTCGCTGCCGTCGGCGTGGGTGGTCATCCGCTGGAGGAGCTGGGTGTAGACGGCGTAGGAGAGGGCGCAGCCCAGCACCCAGACGTCGCCGGAGGTCAGCCCCCCGCGCTCGGGCTCGGAGAGGAGGTAGAGCCCGGCGGTGGCGATCCCGGCCGAGAGGAAGGCCCGCGGCCCGGGGCGGCCGGTCCGGAAGAGGGGGCCGATCAGCGGCACGATCACCACCGCGAGCCCGGTGATGAAGGCGGCGCGGCCGGCCGGCACCGTGCGCAGGCCGATCGTCTGGGTCACATAGGAGAGGAAGGCCACCCCGCCGAGGAGCAGCCCCGCGGGCGCCTCGCGGGTCAGGGAGCGGGGCGAGACCCGGAAGAAGAGGAGCACCGGCAGGAAGGCCAGCACCGCCGTCGTGAAGCGCAGGGGCAGGAAGTGCAGGGGCGCCACGTCGGCGAGCGCCTCCCGGATCAGCGGGAAGGTCAGCCCCCAGGCCCCGGCCACGCCCACCAGGGCGGCCTCGGCCCGCCTACGGCCGCTCATAGGCGCCGGCGTCCCAGCAGTCGGGGGCCGTGCCGCTCTGGCAGACGTTGCGGGCGGCGCCGAGCAGGTCGGTGCTCACCCCGTAGGCCGTGAGGTCCATGCCGATGTCGAGGGCCGCGGAGGTGGCGTCGAGGCGGTAGTCGAAGAGCTGGTAGCTCGCGCCCGCCAGCACGAAGGGCCGCAGGTCGCCCAGCACGGTGAGGGTCGTGGCGGAGTTCGCCAGGATCGGGAACTGGTGCACCGTCGCCGTGTCCGCCTGCACGAAGCGCCCGGCGTGCTCGCCGGCGGTCCAGCCGGCGTCGGCGTCGGTGAGGGTGGTCTCGACGACCTGGGGATCCCAGCTGACCTCGTCCCAGGCGCCGCTGGCGGTCCCCGGCACGGTGACGAAGCCGGGCGCGGCGTCGACGACCCCGGCCCCGAGCGCGCAGGTCCCCTGGCCCCCACAGCCGAACCCCTCGAAGAGGGAGGCCTCGACCTCGATCACACCGGCGGCGGTGTTGCACCAGAGATCGGAGCCCGGCTCGTGATCGGCCAGGACGCTCCCGTAGACGCGGGAGAGGTTGCCCCGGTTCCAGAGGATCCCGCCGTAGGCCGTCGGGAGGTTGTTCGCCACGAGGTTCGAGTCGTGGGAGGCCGCGTTGGCGAAACAGAGCGTCTGCTCCGCGGCCTCGTTCCCGGCGACGACCGTCCGGCGCAGCTCGGTCGCGCTCCAGTTCGACATGAGCGCTGCGCAGCGGTTCCACTGGACGTCGTTCCAGGTCTCGTTGGCGACGAAGGAGCAGTCCTCGAAGACCACCGACGACTCGTGGATCCGGGCGCCGCCCCCTTCCGTGCGGGCGGAGTTGCTGACGAAGGCGGTGTTGGCCACCCGCACGTTCTGTGCGCCGACGGCGAGGAAGCCACCGCCGTCGTCGTCGACGATCTCGTAGTCTCCGAAGCGGCCCTCGGCCCGCCCACCGGTCACCACGAAGCCATCGAGGGTCGAGTTGCTCGTGGCGGTGACCACGTGCCAGACCTGCTCGGCCGAGTCGGGGCCGGCGTGGCCGTCGAGGATGGTGCGGTTCGTCCGCCAGTCACGCTCGGCGCGGGTCTGCTCGGTGCCGGCGAAGCCACCGTAGAGGGCCACCCAGGGCCGGAGCGCGATCGTGTCGGTCGGGTGGTCGTCGTAGACCCAGTAGTGCCCGGCCCGCACCCAGACCTCGCAGTGCTGCCCGTAGCCCGCGGCCCGCTTCGCCGCGAGCGCGATCCCGGCGTCGATCGAGGGCAGCGCGCCGGCCCAGGACTCGCCGTCGCAGCCGGTGCAGGTCGCCGCCGGATCGACCATCACCCGGCAGGTGCCGCAGTCCGTACCGGTCCAGCTCGGCCGGCAGACGCACTGCGACCCGTCGCAGTCCTGGTGAACTCCGCAGGCAGGGTCGCAGGCCACCAGCTCGCAGAGCCCGTCGAGGGGCTCAACCTCGGCGTCGAGAGCGCAGGCCCGCGCCACCTGCCCGCTCGAGTCGTCGCAGACCTCGTGGGGCTCGAGGGGCGGCAGGGCGATGTTGTCGCAGCCGGGCAGGCAGCTGCCGTCCCGATCGTGGTCCTGGTAGCCGGCCCGGCACCAGCAGCCGCTCATCGGCTCCTGGTAGCCACAGACCCAGTCGGGCTCGACCTGACACTGGAAGCAGCCGTCACCCGGAAGATCGTTGCCGTCGTCGCACTCCTCGGCGGCGCCGAAGCCGTCGACCCAGGCGAAGCCGTCCCCGCAGAAGGCCTCCTGGCAGGTCCCCTGCGGACCGCTGGGGCAGGCGTCGTTGATCGAGAGGTTGCCGTCCTCGCAGCCCTCCCCCGGATCGAGGGTCGTGTTGCCGCAGGCCGGCTCTCCACCCCCGGGGAGGGCGAAGTCCCGATTGCAGGCGGACAGGGCCAGGAGCAGCAGGGGGAGCCGGGCGGTTCTCACCCTCCGAGCCTAGAACGAGATCCGGACTCCCGAACAGCCTCGGGCTCCCCGAGCGGCGCCGCGACGAAGTAGCCGTAGGTGTAGGCGTCGGAGAAGCGCTCGAAGAGCGCGATCTCCTCCCGGGCCGTGGCGGCGATCTCGCCGGCCACCGGATCCTCCGGCAGGTCGCGCACGAGCTCTTCGATCCTCTGCCGCATGGGCGCGTAGTACTCGTCCCACCAGGCCGAGGGAGGCAGAGGGAAGGACGCCAGGGACGCGTAGCCCGCCGCCTCGATCTCGGCGCGAACCCCGGCCTCGTCGGTGATGGCCGGATACTCGGCCTCCCACCACCGGCGGAGCTCCGGCGGGGGATCGGGCACCCGCCAGATCGCCTCGGTGAAGATCACCACGCCTCCGGGAGCGAGCAGCCGCCTCCAGGCCTCCAACCCCACCCGCACGCCGAGGTTGTAGATCGCTCCCTCCGAGCAGATCAGGTCCTGGCTGGCGGGCTCCACCGGCGGGGAAGCCATGTCCCCGACCTCGACCCGCACCCTCCCGGCGAGGCCGACCTGCTCGATCCGCTCGCGAGCCCGCGCCACCAGCGGCGCCGAGAGATCGAGGGCCAGGATCTCGGCGCCGGGGAGCGCTGCCGCGAGGGCCAGGGTCTGCGCCCCCGGGCCACAGCCCAGATCGAGCACCCTCGCCGGCGCCTCACCCGGGACGAGCGCCAGGGCGCGGCGGGTGTGCGCGTCCGCACCAGGACCCGCCCGGGGCAGCGTCCCGTAGACCCGGAGGAAGAGCGCCATGGTTCGCGGATCGGCGAGGTCCATGGCGGTCAGGGTAGCACCGGGGATCCCCGGCTGCTCAGCCCAGCGCCTCGGCCACGGCCCGGAGCAGATCCTCGCTGCGGACCGGCTTGGCCAGCAGCTTGAACTCCTGGCGGAGGAGGCCGGGATCCAGCTCGCGAGGCAGATACCCGGAGCAGACGACGATGGGGCGCCCCGGGTAGCGCTCCCGGAAGTCCGCCACCAGCCGGTGGCTCGGATAGCCGGGCATCACCCCGTCGGTGAAGAGGAGATCGATGTCGGCGTGGAGCTCCACCAGGCGCCGCGCCTCGTCCCCGTCGGCGGCCTGGAGGACCTCGAAGCCCGCTTCCTGGAGGATCGCGCAGAAGACGCTGCGGACCAGCTCGTGATCCTCGGCGACCAGCACCTTCCCCCGGCGCTCCCCCGAGCTGGGCGCCGGCGCCCGCGCGGGGCTGCCCGGCGCGCTCTGGAGCGGCCAGCGGACCTCGAAGCGGGTGCCCTCCCCCGGTGCGCTCTGCACCGAGAGGCTCCCCCCGCTGCGATCGATCAGGTGCCGGACCGCGGCGAGGCCGAGGCCGGTGCCCCGCCCCTTCTCCTTGGTGGTGAAGAAGGGCTCGAAGGCCTGCTCGAGGGTCCGGGCGTCCATCCCCACGCCGTCGTCGGCGACCACCAGGGTCACGCGCTCCGCGTCCCGCGAGGTCCGGACCGTGAGCCGCCCTCCCGCCGGCATGGCGTGGATCGCGTTCTGGGTGAGGTTGAAGACGATCCGGTTGAGATCCCGCACCTGGGAGAGGACGTGGCAGCCCGGCGCGAGCTCGAAGTCGAGCTCGATCGAGCGGGGGGCGCGCCGCTCGACCAGCCGCAGCGCGCGCTGGAGCGTGGACGAGAGCTCCACGACCTCGTCGGCCCCCGTCACGATGTCCGAGTCGGTCGTGAACTGCTCGACCAGGGTCTCCGCGTAGTCCGCCGCCATCTCGAGATCCAGGACAGCCCGGCGGCGGCCCGCCTCGTCGAGCATCTCGAAGCGCTCCAGGATCCAGGTGCTGGAGACGAGGGTCTGGATGGCGTTGTTGAAGTCGTGCACGACCGCCCCGGCCAGCTGACCCATGTCCTCGATCCGGGCGGTCCGGGCCTCCATCTGCTGCAGCCGCTCGACCTTCTCGCCCTCCTCCTCCCGGAGGGCCTGCGCGGCCTCGAGATCGGCGATGGCGTGGGTCATGTCCTCGATGGTGCGCTGGGCTCCCCGGAAGACCCCGAAGGTCAGCACGCCGCTGCAGGTGAAGGCGGTCCCCAGCATGAAGGCGACCCTGAACCAGTTGCGGGCGTGGACCGGCGAGAAGTCCTCCAGCGGCACCGACAAGATCCCCTGCTGGTGCAGGAGGCCGCCGGCGAGGAAGAGGAGGGCGAAGAGGGCCAGGAGCGAGACGATCATCCACCGGCGGCTGAAGACCGCCGCCAGGGCGGCCACCAGGCTCAGGAGCGCCACCGAGATCGCGGAGAGGAAGCTGTTGAACACCAGGAGCGGCGCGGCGACGCAGAGGATGCTCGCGTAGAGCAGCCCGTTGCGTACTCCCCGGCCGAGCCCCGGCACCCAGCCGCCGATGGCCCCGAGGATCGCGGCGCCCGCCACGCCGAAGAGCGAGCGCAGCAGCACCGCCCGATCGAACTGGATGAAGGGATAGGGGGCCAGCGCGACGAAGTAGAGCACCGTGAAGACCCGCAGCATCTTCTGGACGAGCCGGTGGGACCAGTCGTCCAGATCCTCGGGCGCGGCGGGGGCCACCGGCCCGGGGAGCGGCGCGGGGGTGGCCTCGGCAGGAGCGGCGCCGATCGACGGCCCTCGCGAGACGACCGCGGCCGGGGTGGGGATCCCGGCGAGGGGGGCGGGCTCCCGGGCGGGCGCCTCGCTCGCCTCCAGATCCGGGAAGAGAGCCCGGACCCTCGTGCCCTCTCCCACCTCGCTCTCGATGGCGAGGGTGCCGCCGAAGGCCTCGACCAGCCCGATGGCGGTCGAGAGCCCCAGCCCCGAGTGCTTCTCGGGGCTCCGGGTCGTGAAGAAGGGCTCGACCGCCCGGCGCCTCACCTCCTCCTCCATCCCCTCTCCCGTGTCTCGCACCGAGACCTCCACGTAGCGCCCGGGAGGGATGGGGGTGATGGCATCGAGGGGCGTCTCCGCGAGCTCCCGGCGCTGGACCCGCACCTCGATCGTGCCGCCCGCCTCCACGGCGTCGGAGGCGTTGAGCACCAGGGAGAGGAGGACCTGCCGCAGCCCCTCGGGGCTGAGCTCGGCGAGGCAGCCCTCGTCCGCGGAGATGGTCACCCGGACGTCCTCCCGCAGGGCGCTGATCAGCCCCTCGCGGTGGCCGAGGACCTCCGCCCCCACGTCCACCCGCTTCGGCTCGACCGGGTCGCGACGGCTGAAGGCCGTCAGGTCCGAGAGCAGGGTGACGCCCTGCTCCGTGATCTGCTGGATCCGCCGGGCGAGGCGCTGCGCCGCCTCCGGCGTCGCCTCGGCGCGCAGCTCGTCCACGGCGAAGCGCACGACCGTGAGGATGTTGTTGAAGTGATGGGCGAGGCCGTGGGCGAGGTGCCGGATGGCCTGGGAGCGGTAGCTGTCCCGCAGCTCGTCCTCCCGCGCGGCCCGCTCGCTCCGCAACGCCTCCGATCGCATCGTCTCCGCGGCCGTCTCCTCGAGGAGCTCCCGGGTCGAGGCATGGAGGCGGCGCATGCTCGTCATCGCGAAGCGGAGCATCGCGACCATCACCGAGGTGATCAGCAGGAAGAGGGTCCCCGAGCGCAGCCAGTGATCCAGCACCGTGGGGTCGATCGCCCGGCCGTCGATGTCGAGGACCCCGGCCCGGATCAGCGCGCCCCCCGCCAGGAAGGCCGCCGTGATCCCGGCGGCCACGACGTAGAACGCCCGCCGTCCGAGGAGCAGCACGGCGAGGGAGACCAGGAGGAAGCTCGTCGCCGTGTTCACCGGGGTCCAGCCCAGCTGGAGGATGAAGACCACGAGGGCGAGCGCGAGGCTGCTGACCAGGTACCAGCTCCGCAGCCGCTGGGTGACCCCGGGAGCCCGCAGGAGCAGCACCCCGAGGAGGCCGACCCCGAAGGCGATCCCGACCGAGGGGAGATAGGTGCGCGGCAGCCAGAAGACGGCGACGAGGGGGATGAGGACGAGGCCGCCGACCACCAGGCGATAGGCGGTGCGAGAGAGCCGCAGCTGCCAGTCGCGCAGGTCGCTCGCGCCGGTGGCTCCCTCCAGCCCGACCATCAGTGCCCCCAGACCTCGTCGATGAAGAGCTCGAGGCCCCCGAAGAAGACCTGGCCGATCAGGACGACCAGCCCGAGGAGCGCCAGCAGGAGGATCCCGCTGACCACGACGCAGCCGGCGGTGCCGATCCCGAGGCCGAGGAAGAACTGGCGGGGCGTCTCTCCGGGGTGGATCCCGGCGGCCGCGAGCTCCTCCCCCGAGAGGGCCTCGACCTCGTCGGGAGGGCGTGGCGAATCGGTCATCAGGAGATCTCCTAGAAGCGGCTGCGCAGGTAGCCCTGGAGGCGGGGCAGGATGGGGTGGCCGTAGTAGTTGCTGCCGTCCTCGAGGTACTCGCCCGAGGTCTCCCGCATCTCCAGGCCGAGGATCGGGGTGTGACCCTGGAGGCCGGCCTCCCACTCGGTCCCGCCGAGCCCGAAGGCCCAGCCCGCCCGGGCGAAGACCAGGGTGTTCGCCGCCAGCGGGGTGTTGCGGTTCGGCGAGAGGATGGAGTCGGGGGAGACGTGCCCCCCCCAGAAGCCCGAGGTCCAGAAGGCGAAGGCGGAGAGGCGCAGACCCTCGCCCCCGTAGCGGGCCCCGAGGATCAGGTGGTGGGTGGGCTCCCGCTTGTTCCTCCGCTGCTCCACCTCGCCGCCCGGCAGCTCCACCCGCTCGTAGACCTGATCGAGCCCGTAGGCGAGGTCGAGCTCGAGCCCCTCGATCGGCAGGCGCCAGGACGCGGCGATCTCCGCGCCCGCCGACCAGCTCTTGCTCGGGAAGGACTCGAAGACGAGCTTCACCTCGTCCCCGATGATCGGCAGCCCGGCGAAGTACTGGACGTCCCAGAGGGAGGAGGCGTCGAGTTCGATCTCGTCCCGGTAGCGGGAGAGATAGAGCTCGACCTCCACCCGGAGCTTCTCCTGGAGGAAGCGGCCCCGCCAGCCGAGCTCGGCGATGTCGACCTTGGTGTTGACCAGCTCCTCGCCGCCGAGGCCGGTCGCGAAGATGTGCTGGATGCGCCGGAAGAGATCCTGGTCCTGCAGGGTGCCGGGCTCGAGGAGGAGGTGGCCCTTCTGCTCGAAGAAGGAGGGCTGCCGGTAGGCGCGCGCCACCGAGGCCCGCACCGTGTGGTGCTCCATCGGCCGGTAGACGGCGGTCAGGCGGGGAGAGAAGCCGGGCTCGGGGACCAGGGTGTTGTAGCCCGCCCGGACCCCGGCGTTCAGCTCGAGCGACGAGGCGACCCGCCACTCGAGCTGGGTGAAGCCCTCGACGCGGCCCTCGAAGAGCACGCTCGGCTCGCAGGCGGCCGGATCGAAGGCCGTCGGGGCGCTCTCGGGGCAGGTGACGAACGATCCCTCGCCGTGGTGGACGAGCCGGGTCGAGAGCCCGGTGAGGAGGCGCAGGTCGTCCGAGAGCTTCCAGATGCGCTCGGCGTCGGCCACGTAGGCCCGGGTGGGGTGGAAGACGGGCTGGGGGAGCTGCGCCATCACCATCGACGGGTCGTTCGGCATGCGCAGGTTCAGGTCGAGGGTCAGCTCGGTGTCGAGGAGATCGAAGAAGAAGCGCAGCCGCCAGTCGTGGACGATGGCGTCGGCCCGCACGTAGAGGTGCTCGTAGTAGCCGTCCCCGTTCCCGGCGAAGGTCACGATGTCGCCGCGCTCGGCGCCGCCGCCGACCTCGAGGGTCGCCTCGACCTCGTCGCCCTCGTAGCGCAGCCAGTTCCGGCTCCGGAAGAACCAGGCCCCCACCCGCCCGGGCTCGTGGAAGGGCGACCGGCGGTCGTAGCCCCAGGAGCTCCACCAGCTGAAGCGGCCCCTCGTCCCCGAGGCCTTCAGGTTGCCGGAGAGGGTCTCGGGGCGGTAGCCGGAGAGCTCGGCCTCGACCGTCAGCAGGCCCTTCTCGGCCCGGCGGGTGACGATGTTCACCACGCCCTGCAGGGCGTTCGCCCCGTAGAGGGTGGAGGCCGGGCCCCGGATGACCTCGATCCGCTCGATGGAGGCCAGGTCGACCGGCATCGCCAGCCAGAGGGGCAGCTGGAAGATCGGCAGGAGCACGTCGCGCCCGTCCACCAGCACCAGGATGTTCGAGCCCTCGTTGCTCGAGCCCGAGCGGGAGCCACTGGAGGGGAACGCGATCGTCAGGAGCCAGACGTCCATCCCCGGCACCGTGCGCAGGACGTCCGCGACGTTGTCGAAGGGCATCAGGCGCAGGTCTTCCCGGGTGATGACCGTGATCGCCGAGGGCGAGTCGTCGATCCGCTGGGCGCGGCGCGAGGCCGAGACGACGATGTCCTCCTGCACCAGCAGGGCGAACTCGTCGCTGATGTCGAGATCCTCGAGGGACTCGAAGTCGAAGGCCGCCTCGAGGGCCGCCTCGTCGATCAGCGCCTCCTCGGGGACGCCCTCCTCGGCGGCGCGCACCTCACCGGGCGCCACCGCACAGCAGAGCACGGCAAGCAGTCCCCCCACTCGAATTCGACCCACACGCTCGAGTGACATTGCCGGACTCGATCCTATTCGAGCGCCGGGGGCTTGGACAGCTTCCGGCCGTGCCCCCCTGAAACGCGCTCGGCGCCGGTGTTCGATCCGGGATCGAAGCAGGTATGCTGCGCCGCCATGCGTGCCCCGAAGATCGACGCCCTCGCCCTCTGCGCTCTCCTCACCCTGACCGCCTGCGGTGGAGGCGAGGCCGGTGGGGGCGACGGGGGTCAGCCGCCCTGCGGCGAGTGCGACGGCGGGACGTCCTCGGACCTGGAGGCCGACCTGACGATCGACAGCGGCCCGATCCACGGCGTGGAGGACGGCGACCTCGTCATCTTCCGGGGCGTCCCCTACGCCGAGGCGCCGGTGGGCGCGCTGCGCTTCCGCAAGCCCGTGCCGGTGAGCCCCTGGACCTCGCCGAGAGATGCGACGGCCTTCGGGCCGCCCTGCGTGCAGCGGGATCACACCGGCGCGATGGTGGGCGACGAGGACTGCCTCACGGTCAACATCTGGGCCCCGCGCGCGGCCGGCGCGCCGAGGCCGGTGATGGTCTTCATCCACGGCGGAGCCTTCCTGCAGGGCAGCGCGAACCTCCCGGTCTACGACGGCGCCTCCATCGCCCGCACCGGCGAGGTGGTGGTGGTGACGCTCCAGTATCGCCTCGGGGCGCTCGGCTTCTTCGTCGACGACGCGCTCCTGACCGAGGAGAGCGGCGCGGGCAACCAGGGGATCCGCGATCAGCAGCTCGCCCTCGACTGGGTGCAGCGCAACGCCGCCTTCTTCGGGGGCAACCCCGGAGAGGTCACGATCTTCGGCGAGTCCGCCGGCGGCATCTCGGTCTGCGCTCACCTCGGGGCGCCGAGCAGCGACGGCCTCTACGCCCGGGCCATCGTCCAGAGCGGCACCGGCTGCTACGGGATGCAGCGCCTGCGGGTGCCCACCGTCGTGCACGTCTCGGCGATCAGCCAGGCCGAGAACGTGATCACCGAGGCGGGCTGCCAGAACGCGAGCGACGCCCTGGCCTGCCTGCGGGCCCTGCCGGCGACCACCGTGATCGACGCGGGCCTCTCCGGCGCCGCCAACAACCTCGGCCTCGCCGACTTCGGACCGGTGATCGATCAGGTCCTGCTCTCCGAGGCCCCCTTCGACCGCGTGCGGCGCGGTGAGCGCAGCACCATCACCATCGTCTCCGGCGCGAACGCCGACGAGGGGAAGACCTTCACCCAGGGCCTCTCGATCCCCGACACCGCGACCTACGAGTCGACGGTGCGCGCGGTGCTCCCCCTGCAAGCCGACGAGGTCCTCGCCCTCTATCCGGCCTCGGCCTTCGCCTCGCCCAAGGACGCCTACGACGCGCTCCTCTCCGACCTGGCCTTCATCTGCCCCGCCCTCTCCTTCGCCGAGGCCGCCGGGGAGGGCGGCGGCGAGGCCTACAGCTACCACTTCACCCACACCCTCACGGGCCTGGCCTCCTCCTGGGGCAGCTTCCACGCCCTCGAGCTCTGGTACCTCTTCGACACCCTCGACACCTTCCCGAGCTACTCGGCCACCGCCGCCGACCAGCGGGTCTCCCTGATGCTGCGCGAGGCCTGGACCGACCTGGCCCACGGGCGGACGCCGCTCGCCGACCTGCCCTGGCTCACGACCACCGGCGCCGCGCCGCAGATCGGCCTGCTGGCCGATCCCCCCTCCACCGCCACCGAGATCCGCGGTGGCCGCTGCGACGGCCTCGAGGGGCTGGGCCTGGTGCGGGCGCCCTGAAGCGATGTCGCTCGCCTCGCTCACCCGATGGGGGCTGACGCTCGCCCTGCTGCTGGCCCTCACCGCCTGCCAGGATCCGACCGGTGAGATCTTCACGCCGGCCGGCCTCCTGGAGCGGTACAACACCATGTGGTCGTGGCCGGCGGCCCACCGCGGCAAGTGCGCGGCGGGCGTCCCCGAGAACACCCTGGCCGCGATCGACTCCTGCGAGGAGCGGCGGATCGCGCTGATCGAGCTCGACCTGCGGGTGAGCGCCGACGGGGTCGTCTTCCTGATGCACGACGCGGACGTCGAGCGCACCACCGACGGTGAGCTGCGCTTCCCGGGCCGCACCTCGGTCGACGAGCTCACGGCCGGGGAGCTGCGCTCCCTGGTGATCGACGATCCCCTCTGCCACGCCGCCGCGAGCGCCCTGCCCCGCCGCTGCCGGGTGCCCACCCTGGCCGAGGCCCTGGCCTCCACCCGCGAGTCGGTGCTCCTCCTCGACTACAAGGGCGGCTCGCTCGAGGCGATCGCCGCCACCCTCGAGGCGGGCCACCCCGACAGCCGGCGGACGATCTTCCTCGACTCCAGCCTCGCGACCCTCCGGGAGATGCAGGTGCGCCTCCCCGAGCTGCAGCTGATGCCCCGGGCCGCCAACGTCCCGGAGACCGAGGCCTTCCTCACCTCGGGCTTGAGCTTCTCCTGGCTCCATGGCGACACCGGCTGGCTGGGTGCCATGCGCGAGACCTTCGCCGAGCTGGAGGTGCGCCCCTACGCCAACGTCTTCGACCTCGACGTGGGGATCTCCCTCGCCGCCGAGACCCTGAGCGAGGAGGAGTACGAGGCCTTCCTCGAGGAGACCATCCGCCCCACCCTCATGGACTACCGGGAGCTCGGCCTGGTCGGCTTCGGCACCGAGAGCCCCGCCACGATCGACCGCCTCCTCAACGGCCACGGCGGCTTCGGCTGCTGTCCTCTCTGAGCAAACCTTGAGCACCCTCCTCGGCGAGCTGGCCTGCCTGGGCGCGGCGGCGGTCTGGGCCTTCTCCCTGACCCTCTTCCGGGGGCCCATCGCCGCGCACGGCTCGGTGGCGGTGAACCTCGTGAAGTGCGCGGTGGCCACCCTGCTGCTGGGCGGGACCACCCTCGCCCTCGGCCAGCTCGAGGCCCTGACCGGGGCGAGCCCCGCGGCGCTGATCTTCCTCGCCGCCTCGGGGGTCGTCGGCCTCTCCCTGGGCGACAACGCCCTCTTCGCGGCGGTGCACCGGCTGGGGGTGCACCGCACCCTGCTGCTGCAGACCACCGCCCCGATCTTCACCGCGCTGCTGGCCTGGGGCTGGAAGGGCGTGATCCCCACCGGCCCTCAGCTCCTCGCGGCGGTCGTCATCCTGGTGGGCGTGGCCCTGGTCGTCGCCCCCTCGCGAGGGGAGAGCGTCGAGGCGGACGGCGCCGACCACCCGGCGCCCCTCTCTCTCGGCGTCGCCTTCGCGGTGCTGGCCGCCCTCGGGCAGGGCTTCGGCATCGTGCTCGCCAAGGAGGGCATGAGCGAGGTGAGCGTCATCCCCGCCGCGACCTTTCGCCTCGGCGCGGCGGCCCTCGGCCTCTTCCTCCTGGCGATCCCGGGCGGCGGCCTCGGGCGCACCCGCGCGCTGCTGACGCACCGCCCCTCGGTGAAGCGGGTGATGCCGGCGACCTTCCTGGGCTCCTACCTCGCCATGATGCTGATGATGGCCGGCATCGCCTTCGCCCCCGCGGCCATCGCGGCGGTGCTCCTGGGCACCACCCCGATCTTCAGCCTGCTGGTCGAGTCGGCGGAGCAGCGCCGCCTGCCCGATCTGCGCCCCACCGCCGGCACCCTCGTCGCCGTCGTCGGCGTCGCCGCCCTGGCCCTGCTCTCGGCCTAGCCAGGCACGTACGTCAGACCCACGCCGCCACCACCGGGCCAGAGCAGCGGCGTGACGACCACCTCGGCCGGACGGCGGCGCCTCGAGAGGAGCCGCTGGGCGATCATGGCCGCGCCGATCGCGAGGACCCCGAAGCCCACGCCCGCCAGGGCCGGCTCACCGTGGTAGAGCGCGAAGCCCGCCAGGGTCGCGCCGGCGAGGCCGAACACGATGGCGGGGCCCACCGGCCCCAGCTCCAGGAGCGACCAGCCGGCGAGCCCGACGAGGAAGCCTCCGGCGGTCAGGGCGCCACCGAGCAGGATGCCCGTCGTGTAGGACCACGGAGCACAGTCACCCGGGCTCGCCATCCAGCAAGGAAAGGCCAGCGAGAGCCCCCCCGCCACCATCAGGGCGCCGCCCGCGGAGAGCAGGACCGTGCCATCGACTCGCCGGTGCTCCTTCTGGACCTCCGCCTGCGCCGCGCTCGAGTCGGCCCGAGCGTGAGCCGAGGGAGCGCAGAGGAAGAGAACCACCAACAGCGACGTCACTCCGTACCGCGTCATGCCGACTCCCTCCATCTGCCAGGCCGCTCTCTCCGTGGCCGCCCTCAGACGAGCGCGGAGAGGTAGTCGGCGCGCAGGCCCTCGTCGCGCAGGACGTCGTAGGCGTCGTCGAGGCCGCGGCGGATCTCCTCGAGCTTGCCCCAGAGATCCTGGTAGATGACGTCGGCGTAGCGGGCCGGCTGCATCTCCCGGGAGAGGCGCTCGTAGGCCTCCTTGATCTCGTAGGCGGTGGCGTCGCGGGTGACGCCGAGGATCTCGAAGTAGTCGGCGTCCAGCGCCTGGCGGAACTTCTCCTCGATGCGGGTGCGGTCGATCACCGCCTGGCTCTGCGCCTCCTCGGGAGTCGAGGCCCGGCCCTCGGGCATGGCGCCGCGCACGCGCACGGAGACCTGACCAGTCGACTCGAGGACGTAGAGCACCTGGTAGGTGGGCTCCTCGCCGAGCCCCGAGAGGAAGACCAGCTCCTCGGCGGAGTGGAGCCCATCGACGCTGGTGGCCACCCGCCGCTCGCGGGCCGAGAAGCCGAAGACCTGCCAGTCGCCCGCGGTCTCGGTGGGAGCGAGCACGGTGGCCGGCCCGCCGAGGCAGCGGTGGATGCGATCGAGGGTGTACTTGCGGCGGATGCCCTCGGCGACGAGCGCGAAGGGATGATCGGGCAGGGCCACCCGGGCGTCCTCCGGGCAGACGGCCTGGATCCAGCGCCAGCGCCCCTCCTCCTCGGAGAAGGCCCCGAAGAGCGCCGCCTGGGCCTGGGCCCGGACCGTGTCGTAGAGCTCCTGGGCCTTGAGCTGCCCGGCCTCGACCAGGGCGACGGCCGCCTGGCGGGGGAGCAGATCGCCCTCGGCCCGGATCTGCCGCGCCTGCTGGCGGGTGATCCGGCCCAGGCGGCAGGCGACCTCCTCCAGGCGCTCCGCCGCCGAGGTGGAGCTGGCGCCCACGACCCGGCCGAGCTCGACGAAGACGGCGCGGTTCACCGCGGCGCCGTGGATCTCCAGCACGCCGGTGGCCCGGGCCCGGTAGAGGTCGGCCAGGAGCCGCGGCAGATCCCGCTCGAGGAGATCGCCCTCCTCGGGGAAGGGCGCGCCGGTGGGGTTCGGCTGGATGTCCTGGGGCGCCGGCGAGTGCGGCGCGGGCGCCGGCGGCGGCGCGGGGTTGCGGGGCGGGAGGGGCTGCGGCATGGGCGGCGGCTCCACGGGAGGCGGCGGCGGGGGCGCGGCCTGCTGCACCGGCGCCGGGGCGACGGGCGCGGGCGCCATCGCGGGGGCGGCGAGGCCTCCGTAGGAGGGTGCCGGCGGAGGCGGAGGTGGGGGCGGCTGCTCGGCGATGATCGGCGCCGGGGGCGGCGGCGGTACGGCGATGATCGGCGCGGGAGGCGGTGGAGGTGGCGGGGCAGGCGTCGGGGGCTCGTAGCCCCCCCAGGTGGGCGCGGCCAGGGCCTCGGGGTCGAGCCCCTCGGCACCCTCCACCACCCCCTCCTCCGTGGCGGTCTCGGCGGCACCCCAGCCTGCGGCGGCGCTGGCCTCGATCTCGGGTCCGCCCCCGAAGGGATCGAGGAGCATCGAGCCCTCTTCGACCTCGGCCGGCGGGGCCGGGATCGGAGGCTCGGGCTCCGGGTCGGGCGCATCGAGATCGATCGCCAGCCGGCTGCTGCGCTCGACGGGCTCTCCCTGCAGGGACTCCAGCTCGTAGGTGGTCGGACCGCCGGCGCCCCAGCCCGAGGCCCGGGTCGGCGCAACCTCGCGCTCGAAGGAGGTCCACCCTCCCTCGACCACCGCCGAGCGAGCGGGCCGTGGCGCCGGAGCAGGTGCGGGGGCGGGCGCCGGGGGCTCGGGCTCGGGCGGCGTGGCCGCCACCTCGATGGGCCCGGCGCCGGGTTCGTCCGGGAGCGCCTCGTCCTCGAGCATCGACTCGAGGTCCTCGAGATCCTCGTCGCGCTCGGCCTCCTGCTGGGCCCGGCGCTCGGCCTCGGCCTGGGCAGCCCGCTCGGCCTCGGCCTCGGCCAGGCGGCGGGCCTCCTCGCGGGCCTTCTCCTTCGCGGCGCGCTTGGCCGCCTTGCGGGCAGCCTCCTCCGCCTCGGCCTTGCGGCGCAGCTCCTCCGCCTCACGGCGGGCTTCCTCCGCGGCCAGGCGGGCAGCCTCCTCGGCCGCGAGCCGCGCCGCCTCGGCCTCGGCCTCCCGGCGCGCTGCCTCCTCGGCCGCCTGACGCTCCGCCTCCTCGGCCGCGAGCCGCGCTGCCTCCTCGGCCGCCTGACGCTCCGCTTCCTCGGCCGCCTTCTGCGCTGCCGCCTCTTCGGCCGCGAGCCGCGCTGCCTCTTCCTCGGCCGCCTGACGCTCTGCCTCCTCGGCCGCGAGCCGCGCCGCCTCTTCCTCGGCCGCCCTCTGCGCTGCCGCCTCTTCGGCCGCGAGCCGCGCCGCCTCTTCCTCGGCCGCCTGACGCTCTGCCGCCTCTTCGGCCGCGAGCCGCGCTGCCTCTTCCTCGGCCGCCTGACGCTCTGCCTCCTCGGCCGCGAGCCGCGCCGCCTCTTCCTCGGCCGCCTTCTGCGCTGCCTCCTCGGCGGCCTTGCGGGCCTCCTCCTCGAGGGCCCGCGCCCTGGCGTCCTCCTCCTCCCGGCGCTTGCGCGCGGCCGCGACCTTCTTCTTGGCCTCCGCCGCGGCGCGCTGCTTCATCGCCTCGGCCCGGCGCTTCGCCTCGGCCTCGGCCCGCTCCTTCACCAGGGCCTCTTCCTCTTCCGGGCTGGCGGCCTCGGCGCCGGCGGCGATCTCCCGGGCGGCCCGCTCCAGGTCGGCGGTGCGCTGGCGCTCGAGGGCGTCGGCCACCTCTCCCGCCGAGGCCGCGGTGACGGCGTCGTCGTCGGAGCCGGCCTCGGCGTCGCCCATCATCTCGGAGCCGATGTCACCGAAGAGCTCGTCGGCCAGCTCCCCGGAGCGGCCCGGCTCGGTGACCTCCCAGGCGCCGGTGAAGCCCCGCTCCTCCTCCTCGGGGGCCGGGGCCCCACCCCCGGCGGCCGCGAAGGCCTCCTCGGCCCCCGTCGCGGTGAGGGCCTGGGCGCCAGGATCGGTGAGCGGCTCGTGCTCGTCCTCGTCGAGGGGCGAGGCCATGAAGGAGACCGAGGCCCCGGGGTCGGTGGCGCCGTCGTCCATCGCGGGGACCGGCGGCGGCGCCGCGGGAAGCCCGCTGATCGCGGCCAGGAACTCGGAGGCCTCCTCGTCGCTGGGACCGGGGAGGTCGGGGAGGTCGGGGACGGCGGTCACCGCGGTCTGCTCGCGGTCGCGGTCCATCCCCAGGTAGGCGTCGACCTTGGCGGCCACTTCGGCCCAGGGCACGGGCCGCCGGAAGAAGCCGTCGCCGCCGTTGGCCAGCGCCGAGGCCGCGTCGGTGACCTCGCCCTGGCCGTCGCCGATCATCAGCACCGGCAGCATCGGATCCTTGGCCTGCTGCCGGATCGTCTTGCAGATCTCCAGGCCCGAGTGCTCGTCGGTGGAGAGCGAGAGGATCACCAGCGCGGGATCGTCGTGCTCGATCACGACCTCGGCGTCCGCCGCGTTCGAGGCGACGACCGGCTCGTAGCCACCCTCCTTGAGGATTCGCCGGGCCGCGGAGACGGACGCGATGTCGTCGTCGATGACGAGGATGCGCTTGGGCATGAAGAGTTCGAGGGCAGGCGAGGAAGGAGGCCTGGCAGGTCGCTCGACTCTAGCACCGGCTCCCGGATCGGATCCAAGAAGCGGCCGCCAAAGAGCCCGACTTTCGGCCGCTTAGCCGCGGTGGGAGACGTGCGCTAGAGCATGTTGCCCGGATCCACGTCCAGGCTCATCCGCACCCCGCTGCGCGGCGGCAGGGAGGCGAGGTAGCCCCCCAGCCAGCGCACCGCGGCCGGGCTGCCGGCCTTCACCAGGAGCTGCCAGCGGGCCTTGTTGCGCAGGCGGGAGAGGGGCGCCGGCGCCGGCCCGAGGATCTCCAGGTCGGCCTCCGGGCTCTCCATGGCGGCGATCTCGGCGGCCCGCCCGGCGGCCAGGGCCGCCAGCTCCACCTTCCGCGGGCTCCCACCGTCGAAGCGCACCAGGAGCAGGCGGCAGTAGGGGGGCCAGCGCATCTCCTCCCGGGTGACCAGCTCACGGCGGGCGAAGCCGGCGTAGTCCCCGGCCAGGGCCGCCTGGATCGCGGGGTGATCGGGCTGCCAGCTCTGGAGGATGACCCGCCCGGGATCCTCTCCGCGGCCGGCCCGCCCGGCCACCTGGGAGAGGAGCTGCACCGCCCGCTCGGCGGCGCGCAGGTCGGGGATCCACAGGCCCTGATCGGCGAGCACCACCCCCACCAGGGTCACCCCCGGGAAGTCGTGCCCCTTCGCCACCATCTGCGTCCCCACCATCACGTCGAAGTGGCCGGAGGCGAAGCCGGCGAGGCCCTCGGCCAGGGCGCCGCGCTGCCGGGTGGCGTCGCGATCGAGGCGCAGCACCCGCACCCCGGGGAAGCGCCGCAGCACCTCGTGCTCCAGGGCCTGGGTGCCGGCCCCCGCCGCCTGCAGCTCCCCGCCGCAGCCCTCGCAGTGGCGGGGGATCTCGGCGTCGTGGCCGCAGTAGTGGCAGAGCACCACCGGCGGCGAGCGGTGCAAGGTCAGGCTGATGTCGCAGTTCGGGCAGCGCCGGGTCTCGCCGCAGCTCGGGCAGAGCAGGGCCGGCGCCTGGCCGCGCCGGTTCAGGAAGAGGATGGCCTGCTGGCCGGCGCCGAGGGTCTCCTCGAGGGCGCCGATGAGGGTGCCGGTGAGGAGGGGCAGCACCTCCTCGCGCCCGCCGCCCTCGAAGCTCGCCGGCCGCTGCTGGCGCAGGTCCACCACCTGCACCTCCGGCAGCGAGCGCCGCGCGACCCGTTCCAGAAGGCGGTGGTGGGCGTAGCGGCCGCGCTCGACGTTCGCCAGGGACTCGAGGGAGGGCGTGGCCGAGCCCAGCACCAGGAGCGCGTCGCTCTGCCGGGCCCGCACCACCGCCAGATCTCGGGCGCTGTAGCAGAGGCCCTCTTCCTGCTTGAACGAGCCGTCGTGCTCCTCGTCGACCACGACCACGCCGAGCCGCTCCACCGGGGCGTAGATCGCCGAGCGAACCCCCACCGCGATCCGCGCCTCGCCGCGGTGCAGGCGCCACCAGCTCTCGCGGCGCTCGGCGTCCGAGAGCCCGGAGTGGAGCAGGGCCACCGTCGGCCCGAAGCGCGCCTGGAAGCGTCCGACGAGCTGGGGCGTCAGGGCGATCTCGGGCACCAGCACCAGGGCGCCCAGCCCCCGCTCGAGGGCCGCATCGATCAGGCGCAGGTAGATCTCGGTCTTGCCGCTGCCGGTGACCCCCTCGATCAGGTGGGCGGAGAAGGCGCCGAGGGAGGCCACCAGCGCCTCGACCACCGGTCCCTGCTCGGGCGTGAGCTCTCCGGGGCGGCCGGGATCGGCCTCGACGGCCACCCCTCCGCCGGACTCCGGGGCCTCCTCCAGGGCGACCAGGCCCCGCTCCTCCAGCTTCTTGAGCAGGGGCCCCGCGCCGGGGACGGCGGCCATCAGCTCCTGGCGGCTCGCCTCGCCCCGCGCCTCCAGCCACTCCATCACCGCCCGCTGCGCCGGGGCCCGCTCCAGCTCGAGCCGGGCGTCGTCCAGGGAGTGGAGCTGCCGCACGGTGACCGGCACGGCGCGCCGGCCCTCGCGGACCCCCTCCCAGGACTCGCGCACCTCGGCCACCCCCGCCTCGAGCAGGCGCGCCGCCACCGGCGTGGGCACGCCGCCGCGCCCACCCACCCGCAGGCGCCCGGCCGGCGCCTCGCGCAGGCGCGCGAGCACCTCCTCGGCGGCCTTGCCGAGGGCGGGCGCCTCTTCTGGCGCGGGGCTCGAGGGCACGAGGAAGCGGGAGCCCCGCAGCGCCATCCCCGGCGGCAGGGCGGTGCGCAGGACGTCACCGAGGGGATGCAGGTAGTAGTCCGCGGCGAAGACGCAGAGGGAGATCAGCTCCTCGGAGAGCAGGGGCTCGAGGTCGAGGATCTCCAGCAGGTCCCGGGCCTCGTAGCCCTCGGGGGTGGCCCCCTCCGGCTCGATGACGATCCCGGTGAGGCGGCGGCCGCCGAAGGGGACGAGCACCCGCTGCCCGCGAGCGAGCGGCACCCCGGCGAGGTGCTCGGGCACCCCGTAGGTGAAGGTGCCGTCCACCGGCACGGTGACGGCGACCTCGACGAAGCGACCCGCTGCCAAGGCCTGCCCTCTCCCTAGCTCGCGGGCTTGAAGAGCTTGGGATCGAGGTCGAGGTTCTGCTCGAGGCGCTCGGCCACGAAGCGGGCCCGGAGCTTTCCGTCGACGCGCAGCTGGATCTCGCGGGGGTGGAGCTCGCCGGTGGCCGGATCGTTGAAGCCGGTCATGCGCAGCTCGAGCAGCTGCTCGCCCGATTTCGTCCGCACCTGCACCGGCAGGAGCTTCTCCTTGTCGAACCAGATCGAGGGCTTCTCCACCTCGCTCGGCTTCGCCCCCACGACGTAGACCATCCGGTCATCGAGGCGGGAGAGGCCGCTGTAGGCGAGGTCGATCTTCCAGCGCTTGGCCAGGGCGTCGAGCTTCTCGGCGCCGAGCTCCTTGATGGAGAGGACCGGGCAGGCCAGGGAGACCAGCTCGTCGAGGAGCGCGAGCTTGCCGGCGGCCTTCGCGATGAGCTTGCCGTCGCGCACGATGACGTGGGTGCCGCCGAGCTCGCCGGCCACTCCGTCCTCGTCGATCTCGAAGCGGCAGTCGCCCGGGAAGCGCAGGGTGTGGGTCGCCGGCAGCACCGTCCGCACCCCGGCCGCGTCGGTGATCACCAGCCGGCCGCCGACCTGCTGGTTGTCGGACTTCAGCTTCTCCCGCTGGCTGGCGAAGAGCTCGAAGATCGCGGTGGCGGGCAGCACGTAGGCCAGGGCCGGAGCGGCGACGCCGAGGGTGAGGGCCGCCAGCGCGGCGAGGAGGTGCTTTCGATGCAGACGCTTCATGATCCTTCTCTCTCGAGCAGCTCGCGCATCATCGCGAGCACGCCCTCCCGCAGCTCCTCGCGCTCGAGGGCGTAGGCGAGGTTGGCGTGCAGGTAGCCCAGCTTGTCCCCGGCGTCGAAGCGCTCACCCTTCACCACGATGCCGAGCATCCCCTCCTCGGCGCAGAGGGACTGGAGGGCGTCGGTGAGCTGGATCTCGCCGCCGTGTCCCCGCCCGGTGCGGGCGAGGTGGTCGAAGATCGAGCCGGGCAGGAAGTAGCGGCCCATGATCGCCAGGTTGGAGGGGGCCTGGCCCTGCGCCGGCTTCTCGACCAGCTCCTCGATCCGGAAGACCTCGCCCTCCCACTGACCGGCGACGATGCCGTAGCGGTGGGTCTGATCGTCCGGGACCTCCATCAGGGCGATGACGCCCTTGCCCTCGCGCTCCCCCACGACCTTGAGCTGCTCGATGGCCGGGACCTCGCAGCGCATCAGGTCGTCACCGAGGATCACCGCGAAGAACTCGTCGTCGGCGACCGGCCCGCGGGCGCAGAGGACGGCGTGGCCGAGCCCCAGGGGCCGTTTTTGCCGGACGCTGGTGAGGCGGCACATCATGCTCACCGCATGAACCGCCTCGTACTCGGCGCTCTTCCCGCGGTCCTGCAGGGTGCGCTCGAGCTCGAAGGCGATGTCGAAGTGATCCTCGATGGTGCCCTTCCCCCGCCCGTTGACGAGCACGATCTGCGAGAGCCCCGCCGCCACCGCCTCCTCGACGTTCAGCTGGAGGGTGGGCACGTCGACGATGGGCAGCATCTCCTTGGGGATGGCCTTGGTCGCCGGCAGGAAGCGGGTGCCGAGGCCCGCGGCGGGGATCACCGCCTTGGTCGCGTTGCGCATGGGGCTCGAAAGGTACCGGGGGGCAGCGGAGGGGACAAGGGAGCAGGCCCTCGCCCCGCCGCTCACTCGTCCCTGGAGGCCGCCTCGACGGTGTGGTCGAGGCAGCGCGCGATCTCGTCCGCGTCGAGGTGCTCGCCCTCCTTCGGCTCGAGCCGCAGGGCGATGCGATCCCCGGAGGCCTCGACCTCCAGGCGCCCGAGCTTCTCGTACTCGGTGGTCGGGCAGCCGCAGCGCCCCTCCCGGCAGGCCTGGAAGGCCTCGAGGAGCGCCTCCTTCTTCTCCCCGGTCTCCTCGAGCTTCACCTCGAGGTGATCCGGCTTCTCTTCCAGCTCGTAGCGCACCATTCGATGGTCCTCCTCTTCGGTGGCCACGTCTACAGCAGCTCGAGCGAGGTGGCGACCCAGGCCTCGACCTCGGCCCAGCGCTCGAAGACCCAGGCGGCCCGCCCTTCCGCCGGGATGCTCGCGGCGGGGATCCGCCAGAGGCGCACCCGCAGGCGCCGCCCGACCAGCGCGCCCCCGAAGAACTCGGCGAAGCTCTCCACCCCCTCGAAGCCGGTGTGGGCGAGGATCACCACGTCGGTCTTTGGCGCCGCCTCCAGCAGCGCCAGGACGCCACCGAGCCGCGGGGGCAGGACGTGGTGGAGGGCCTCGGCGCGCTCGACCAGCGCCGCTTCCCCCGCCTCGCGCAGCCGCGCCAGCGCCCGCTCGCGCTTGGCCGGGGAGAAGCGGGTCCCCTCCGGGAAGATGAGCACCCCGCTGCGATCGTCGAGGTCCCGGCCCAGCCCGGCCACCGCCGCGACGGCCTCCTCGCTGCGCCGGCCGGAGCGATCCACGAAGGCGTTGGGGAGGCGTCGGCCGACGACGTCGAGGCAGGGATCCCAGAGCAGCTCCTCCTTGAGGACGTAGCGCAGCAGGAGGTCGTGGGGGTTGGCGAGGACGAAGGCGGCCAGCACCGTGTCGGCGGTGCTGGCGTGGCGCACCCAGAGGAGGAAGGGCGGCGGGAGCACCTCCGCGGCGCCCTCCACCTCCAGCGTCATGCCGTAGATGCGCAGGGCCCCGCCGAAGAGGTGGTCGCTCCACCAGCGCTGGAGGATCCGGTTGCGCTCGAGGTAGCGGGCGTGGCCGCCGAGGCGGCCCCCGTGGGCCCGAAGCCAGATCGCGCCCGCGGAGAGGAGGCCGGCGGCCTCCAGCCCGAGGTAGAGCCCGAAGAAGAGGACGGCTCGCAGCTTCCCGGCCCGGCGTCGCCCCGCCCCCGCGAGGTCGGCGAGCCCGGCGAGGAGGAGCCAGGCCGGCGCCAGCCCCCAGACGAGGGCGAAGAGGAAGAGCACGAAGGGGATCGAGAGGAGGCGGCGGCGCCAGATCTGCCAGAGGGTCTCGCCGCGCCGGCGCCCGATCGGCAGCGGCCCCGTCACCGCCCGGCCAGGCCCTCGATCGCCGCCATCACCTCGTCGAGGGGCGCGTGATCGCCCGCCTCCCGGCTGCGCTGCTGGTAGACCGTCTTGCCAGCGGCGGTGATGAGGAAGACCCCGCCGAGCTGCCAGGGGTCACCCTTCACCGCCGTCTGCCGGAAGCCCGCCTTGAGGGCCCGCAGGGTGTGCCCGGGGCTGCGCAGGGAGAAGGCCCCCCAGGCCCCGCCGGCCTTCAGCCCGGCGGCGGCGTAGGCCTTCATCTCGGGGTCGACCCAGAGCTCGAAGTCGATCCCCGCCTCCTCCCGGAAGGCGCGGGCGTAGTCCGGCGTCCCGTTGCCGATCACCACCAGCCGCACGCCCCTCGCCTCGATCTCGGCTTGCGCGCCGCGCAACTGCGCGACCTGCTCGCGGCAGAAGATTCACCCGAAGTGGCGGATGAAGACGAGGAGGACCGGCCCCCGCTCCCAGGCCGAGCGCACCACCACCGGCGCGCCTCCATCGTCGACCAGCTCGATCGCCGCGAGCTTCTTCGCCGGATCACTCAAGGCCTCACCTCCACGTCGCAGATCTCCTCGCAGAAGCGCCAGAGGGCCTCCCGCTCGGCGGGCGCTTCCCGCGTCCCGGGCAGGAGGTAGGGCGAGACGACTCGCCGGTCGAAGAAGAGCTTGCCGCTCTCGCCCTCCACCCGCTCGGCCACCGCCAGCCACAGCGCGGTGTCCGCCCCCTCCTCGGCCGTGCGCAGGCGCTTCTTCGTGAAGCGGTAGAAGGCCGGGAGCGAGCGCTCGACCCCCGGGGTCGCGGCCCAGCCCGGGTGCATGGCGTTGACGGTGGTCCCCGAGCCCCGCAGGACCTCGGCCCACTGCGCGGCCTGCACCACCTGCGCTCGCTTGGTGTGGGCGTAGGCGACCACGCCGTCGTAGGGGCCTTCCGTGGCGCGCATCGCCTCGAGGTCCAGGCGCCGGGCGTACATGCCCCCCGAGGAGACGTAGATCACCCGCGAGGAGGCGAGCCGCTCGCGCAGCAGGTGGTTGAGCAGGAAGGGCCCCACCACGTGGGTCGCCAGCGTCAGCTCGAGGCCCTCCTCGGTCAGCTCTCGCTCCGGCGGGAGCAGGCCGGCGTTGTGCACCAGCACGTCGATCTTGCGGTCGCCCTCCCGGCCCTCCAGCTCGGCGGCGAAGGCCCGGATCGACGCGGGGCTAGCGAGGTCGATCACCTCGAGGTGCAGCTCACCGTTGCCGGTCTCCTCGATCAGGGCCTGGCGCGCCGCCTCGCCGCGCTCGGCGCTGCGGCAGAGCAGGTGGACCCGGGCGCCCAGGCCCGCCAGGCCGCGGGCCACGGCGAGCCCCAGGCCGCTGTTGGCGCCGGTGACCAGGCAGACCTTCCCCGCCATCGAGCGCTGGAGATCCTCGGGATGGAAGGCGCGCTGATGGCGCAGGAATCCCGTGCGATCGAAGGAGTAGTAGATGCTCGCGTCGAGCAGTCGATCGAAGATCCCCATGTCCCGGCCTCCCACCACTCTAGCCCCCTCCGGCCCCGGGGCACCCCCCGGAAGGTGAGAACCAGGCGCCTTTTCGGGAGGAGGAGGAAGGGAGGGGTCTGGGCAGGAAGGACGACCGCCTCTTGCCGGGGAGGGAGTCGTTCGAGGCTCCAGCCTAGCCTACAGGGGGGCCTCGGGTATGAGGCCTTCACCCGGCCGAAGAGCTTTCATCTGAAGCTGCTCGGGTCCTAGAGGCGCTGGTCTAGACGCGACACGGCTCACGGCTCACGGCTCATCGAGGTCGACAGCGCGCCCGGGAGGTGAATCGGCTTGCCTCTTCACCTTCCTGGACTACCGAGGCACCACCGTGAGCCGTGAGCCGTGAGCCGTGTCGGTCACCCACACACCTCGAAAGCGAGCCCGGCACCGGAGCACCAATCCATGCCCCTACCGAAGTCGGGCAAGGGTGTCAGGGTGAGAAAGGAACTTCCCGGAGGGGTAGGAAGAATAGCCGCCCTTTTGGCGAGGCGGAGTGAACGTAGACTGAGTTATCAGACCCAGGGCGGGGCTCGTTCGAGTCAGGCTAGGGGGCGCCAACCCGCGCACGGCGCAGCGCCAGGGCCCCGAGGAAGCCGACGCCGAGCAGGGCGAGCAGCGCGCCGGGCGCGGTCGCGGTCTGGCAGCCGCCCTTGTCGTCGCGGGGCGTGCCCTCGACGCAGTAGAGGCATTCGTCGACGTGGGTATCCGGGTTGTCGGTGCAGCCGCTCACGGGGCTGCAGACGCCGGTGCCGGTGGGGTAGAGGTCGCAGGCGTCACCTGCGGCCTTGTCCTCACAGGCCCACCACGGCGCCGGCGCGTTGGCCCGGGCCGGCGCGGCCCAGAGGATGCAGACGAGCGGGAGCAGCCAGAGAAGGTGACGCATCGATTTCCTCCCCGCATCCCTTCCGGAAGAGACGCGACCGCGGACCAGTCTCCACCGCCGCCCCGCCTGGTGACAAGGTAGAAGCCCTCCATGGTGACCTACCTCAGCGCCCTCGCGATCACGCTGGTCAGCGAGCTCTCCTTGCTGGCCCTCGCCGCCTGGCTCCTGCGCCAGCCCGTACGCCGGGTGCTGCTCACCCACCTGCTGACCAACCTCGTCACCCACCCCGGGCTCTGGCTGCTCTTCCCCCGCCTCGATGGTGATCCCGGCACCCGGCTGTGGGCGATGGAGGTCGGCGTCACCCTGATCGAAGCCGCCGCCCTCGCCACCGCCGGGCGCGTACGGTCGCGCCTGCTCGCCCTCGGCCTCGCGGTGGCGGTGAACCTCGTCTCCTGGGTGCTGGGCGTCTACCTGCTCTAGGCGAGCTCCGGGGCCACCCGGCCCCCCACCAGGTGTGTGGCACCTTTTTCGGGGGCCGCCGACCCGCAAGCTCGAAGGCGAGCTCAAGCTCGTCGTGACCTACCAGGGCGGACGCGAGCACTTGCCGGTCGTCGAGCTGATCGACGAGCGCAAGGCCGCCTGACTCCGGCCAGGAGCCGAGAGCATCGCGACGATGCCGGACCGACCCGGGCGGGACCGGTGCGCCGTGCGCCGGATGTCGCGTCGATTCGACTCCCGATCGGCGCGAATCCCGCCTTCGGGCGAAGGCTATTCAGTTATCAGAGATCATCATGAACTGAACATTCGACCAGGTCGGATGCCTCGTTTTGATACACGCAAAAACGGTGGACCAGCACAGTGGGGTGCGGGTCGCGTCGGCGTAGTTCGCCATCGTCTGGGATGAAGGCGTGGCGTTGGCGGGATGGCAAGGGTTGTTCCCCGCATATCCTGTCCAGGTCGTGGGTTGGCGTGCGAACGGATCCGTCTGCCCGCTCCTCAGCTACCAGCGTTCCTCCATTCGTGGACGCGGGATCTAGCAGCGGGTTGAAGCGGGGCTGGACCTTTCCACGGCTTACCCTGTGTAGTTTGACTCCAGGCGCACAGGTCACACGAAAGCACGAGCGAATCAGAATCCGGGTCCTCAAGCACGCGCAATTGTGTCTCGCTACAACGTGGACAAACGACCGTCGATTCGATCGTGACGCCCGCCCAGAAAATGTCTCGCAGACGCATCGCGAGCAGTTCCATGGACGTCGGCCGCACCGCCGTCAGCTGCCGGACTTCTTCGTCAGGGTCGAGCGACGAATCCTCAATCGGAAAGCGGGACAGATCCATCGCGGCCAGTCGGTCTAGGCCCCACCGCTCACGCAACTGCGCGCTCCAGTCTGCGAGATGCGCCTTCAACCAACGCTGAAGCAACTGCAATAGCCCAGGTCGATCGCCTGGCGAAAAGGATGACTCAAGCTGACCGAGCAGATCGGACACCAAACCTTCGACTCGCATCCTGGCTCCAATCAATGCGGGAACGCGGTGATGAGGTTTCCCGCCTCGTCCGTGAACACCTTCAACACGCTCGTTGCCCCGCCTCCGTTATTCAGCGATGAGGTGCCAATCGTTCGACCCACGTCCACAGTTCTCAAGAACTGGCCGTCTCCGAGCGCACTCACGGGTGAGCGAACCACCTGCGGACTCTGCAAGATAGAGCGCAACTCACTCGGTGCGACAGAGAACACCGACCTGTTGTTGGCGACCGCGCGATTGAAGTGCCCTTCGACGACGTGCTGCCAACCAGCCGACACAGGGTTGCCGCTCGCTCGCAGCGGCGTGAACCGAGTCGGTCCATTCGCAAGATTGATGCGACTGGCGACACGGCCAGTCACTCCCCTTGCGGCAACCCGCCGCACCCCCGCCTGAGCCAGCGAAGGTGCCGTATTTGGCTTCCTGCCGGCAATTCGGCCCAGTCCCCGCACCCCAGCCGCCATCCGCCCGCTCTGCGCCGCCTCGAAGCCTCTGACCGCCGACCCCGCCGCCGCGTTGAACTCATCCGCGAAGTTCAAAGACCGGCTGAAGGCCCCGGCACCCCCAGCCGCCATCGCCTGTCTCGCTGCAGCCCAGGCCCTCTGGCCCGTTGCCACCGGCGCCCGTACCGCCGCGTAGCCTGCCTTTCCGGCCCGCCACGCTGTCGATAGCGCACTTCGGGCGACTCCGAGGCCTCCGGCCACCATCAGCGCCGTGTCCCCGACCGCCATCACCAGGTGCCTCGTGGCCGTGCCGACCCTCTTCCCCTCTTCGTACCCGGGGGTGAGGCCTCTTCGGCGCATCAGCTCCGCCTCGTCTATCGCCTCCGATAGCCCCTGACCGGCTCGCAGCACTGCCTCGACCGGGTTCAGGACCCGGCTCATCATCTCGAAGCCCGTCTCCCCCTCCTGCCGCTTGAACCACCCCGAGACAGCATCCACCTGCGCCTGGCCGGCCTCGAATCGCGCGAGTTCCTCGTCCGAGAGCCCCTGCTCGAGGCCCTTCTTCTTGAGCCTCGACCAGTCCGCGAGCCCTCCGATGAAGTCCCCGGTCGCCTTCGCCATGTCGTAGGCGCACATCACCGGATCCAGGCACAGGCCCCGCTGCAGCCCCCGCAGGAACTCCACCGAGTACGCCCCCGTCGGGAGGAGTAGGAAGAATAGCCGCCCTTTTGGCGAGGCGGAGAGGACCCACTGGCGGTAGGGGGCCGGCGGGAGGACCCGGTCGACGAGGTGCGCGGCGGTCTCGATCATCCGCTGGCCGTTGCAACTCGGGCAGAGGCGGCGCGAGTTTCATTCGGCGTGCCGCCATCGTTACCCTCGTCATTTCGGGGGGTTCGGCGAGGCTCCCGGTGACGATCCGGTCCGGCGATTGGACCGGGCGGCCGGTTCTCGGCGCGGTGAACCATGGAATGCGGGCGCGGCGGGCCGGGTTCGGGGGGAGGATGAAAGGGACGCTCCTCCTCGCCCTCTCGCTGGCGGCCGCGCACCCCGCCGCCGCCGCGACCTTCGCCACCTATGTGGAGGAGGGGGCCCGGGCCGCCGACGGCTTCGACCTCCCGGTGGGCGACGGCGAGGGGGGCGGGAGCTACCGGGACGCCTCGGGCAAGGAGCACCGGGGCTGGCGGGTGGCGACCCACTTCGGGGAGCGCTACGCCCTGGGGATCCACCCGGGCGAGGACTGGAACGGCCGGGGCGGCGGCGACACCGACCTGGGCCAGCCGGTCCTCGCGATCGGCCGCGGAAAGGTGGTGGTGGCCCGGGACTTCCCCGACCCCTGGGGCAAGGTCGTCGTGATCGATCACCTCTACTTCGAGGGCCACGCGCCGAAGCGCGTGCGCTCCCTCTACGCCCACCTCTCGCGGATCGACGTGGCGGAGGGCGCCGAGGTCTCCCGGCGTCAGCCGATCGGGGCCATCGGCAAGGATCCGGCCGGCACGATGTGGGCCCACCTCCACCTCGAGCTGCGCACCGACGCCACCCTGCCGACGACCTACTGGCCCTCCAGCGAGGGCCGGGACCTCGCCTGGATCCGCGGGCGCTACCTGCCTCCCCGCGAGTTCATCGAGGCGCGCCGCGCGCTGCCGGTGCCGGCGGCCGAGCCCCGGCTGGTGCTCGTCGACACCGCCCGCTACCGGATGCGCCTCTACGAGCGGCGGGGCGGGAAGCTCGTCGCGACCGAGGGCGAGGCCCTCGAGGTCGGCTTCGGCCAGGCCGCCGGGCGCAAGCGGAGGCGGGGCGACAACCGCACGCCGCGCGGCGTCTACCACGTGGTGTCGAAGGCCCGGCAGGACTTCGGCGGCGCCTACGGGGCCTACTACGGCGGCCACTGGATCAAGGTGAACTACCCCGGCGCGCACGACGCCGCCTGGGGCCTCGAGCAGGGCCTGATCGACGAGGCCCGCGCCCGGAAGATCCGGGAGGACTGGCAGGCCCGCCGCCTCACCGATCAGAAGACCGAGCTGGGCAGCGGCATCGGCTTCCACGGCTGGAAGGGCGAGTGGGAGGGCGAGGGCGGCGCGCACCTCTCCTGGGGCTGCGTGGTGATGCACAACGCCGACATCGCTCGCCTCTACGACTGGTTCGCGAAGGGCACGATGGTCGTCCTCTTCTGAGAGCTGACAGCTGACAGCTGATAGCTGCTAGGAAGGGCCCCATGGACTTCCGCCTCGCTGCGCTGCTCCTCGCCGTCACGCTCCCCACGGGCGTCACCGCCGAGGAGCCCGAGGTGAAGCCCGCCGAGGAGGTGGTCGTCACCGCCCCCGAGCCCGAGGCCGAGCTCGACGGCGGCGGCCTCCGGGAGCGGATCGATCGGCTCACCCTCTCCCGCCGGGCCATCGGCACCACCGCCGAGGCGGTGGAGGAGGCCACGGGGGTGCGCGTCCAGCGGACCAACCTCGGCGGCGGCTCGGCCTACCTACGCGGGCTCACCGGCCAGCAGGTGCTGATCCTCCTCGACGGCGTCCGGCAGAACGACGCCACCTTCCGCTCGGGACCCAACCAGTACCTCACGGCCATCGACCCCTTCCTCCTCGACTCGGTGGAGGTGGTGCGAGGGCCGGGCTCGATCCTCTACGGCTCGGATGCCATCGGCGGCGTGATCGCCCTGCGGCTGATGCCTCCCTCCCTCTCCCGCGAGGGGCGCACCCTCGGGGTGGCGGGCAACGTGCAGGTGGCCACGCCCACCCGGGAGAAGTCGGGCCACCTGCGCCTCTCGGCCGCCTACCCCGGGGCCGCCGTCTACCTCGCCGCCTCCTACTCCGACTTCGACGACCTCGAGACCCCCGACGGCATCGTCCCCTTCACCGGCTACCAGGCGGCCAGCTTCGCCGCGCGGGGCCTGGCCCTGGTGGGGCCCGGCCGGGCCGAGGTGAGCTACACCTCGAACCGGCAGCTCAACGTGCCCCGCACCGACCGCTGCCCGAGCCAGCAGGACCTCGACGCCGGCCTCCCCTTCGACTGCCGCTGGTGGGACGAGCAGGTGCGCGATCAGCTGAGCGTCGCGTGGGTGGCGAGCCTCGGCCCCTTCGATCGCCTGGAGGCCCGGGCTCACTTCAAGCGCTCCCACGAAGAGCGGCTGCGGATCCGGCCGGGGCGCGAGGAGCACGAGCGGGACGAGGTCGACTCCCCCGGGCTGCGCCTCGAGGCCGAGCTCTCTCCGCACGAGCGCCTGCGCCTGCGCTTCGGCACCGACCTGGGCACCGACGTGGTGCGCTCCAGCGCCGAGCACGCCTACGCCGACGGCAGCGTGCTCACCCTGGAGCGCGGGCGCTTCACCGACGGCGCGCGCTGGCTGGGGGCCGGCACCTTCCTCCTCACCGACGTCCGGCTCCACGCGCTGGTCGAGGCCTTCGCCGGCGGCCGCCTGCAGCTCGTGCACGCCACGGCCTCCGATCCGATCTTCGGCGAGGTGGAGCTGACGCCCCTCTCGGCCCTCGGGGCCGCGGGGCTCCGCCTCTTCCCCGGAGAGCCCGCCTCGGTGGATCTCGAGATCACCCAGGGCTTCCGCGCCCCGAACCTCGACGACCTCTCGGCCCTCGGCCCCTTCGGCGGCGGCTTCGACGTGCCGAACGTCGATCTGGGACCCGAGCGCTCCACGGCCTACCAGGCCAGCCTCCGCCTGGGCCTGGGCGTGCTGCGGGCCGAGCTCGCCGGCTTCCTCCAGCAGCTCCGCGGAGCCATCGTGCGCGCCCCGGCCGAGTACGAGGGCTCGAGCACCTACGACGACGGCGGCGAGCTGCTCACGGTCTACCAGCGGGTGAACACCGGCGAGGCGAGGATCTTCGGCGGCGAGGCCCGGATCGATCTCCTGCTGGAGGGCGGCCTCTCGGCGACGGTCAGCGCCTCCTTCGCCCGGGGGGACGATCTGAGCGAGGACACCCCCCTCTCCCGGGTCTCACCTCCGCTGGGCCAGCTGGTGCTGCGCTATCACCGGCCGGGGGGCGGGCCCGAGCTGGAGGGCGTCGTGCGGGTGGCGGGCGCCCAGCGCCGCCTGGCGCCGCGGGACCTCAGCGACTCGAGGATCTGCCCGGCGGGTCCCGCGCAGTGCGAGGGCACCGAGGGGTACGTGGTCTTCGACCTGCGGGTGGGCGTGCCCTTCTCGGAGAAGGTGCGCGCCGATCTGGCCCTGAAGAACGTGGGCAACACCCGCTACCGGGTGCACGGCAGCGGCATCGACGGTGCGGGGCTGGGCGCCTCCCTGCGCCTCACCTGGAGCTACTGAGGGCCTCCATCTGCTCCGCCTCCTCCTTGCAGGAGATGCAGAGGGTGGTGACCGGCCGGGCCCGCAGGCGAGCCTCGGAGATCTGCTCCCCGCACTCGTCGCAGATGCCGAACTCTCCGTCGTCGATGCGCCGCAGCGCGTCCTCGATCTTGCTGATCAGGCGCCGGTCCCGATCCCGCAGCCGCAAGGTGAAGTTGCGGTTGGTCTCGGTGGCGGCCCGATCGCCGGGGTCGGCGTGGATCGCCCGGTGGGTGCCCATGTGATCGACGGTGTCGATCGAGGCGTCCATCAGAACCGAGAGACGCTCGTTCAAGATCGTCCGATAGGTTCGCAGCTTCCGCTTGTCCATCGCGCCTCCCATCTGAAGGTCCGGGCCGGGCCCGCTCCCGGCTCCCCCGGGCTATCACCCGGGTGCGACTACGCGATCCAATCTACCGCCCCGCGATCGAGCGTTTCAACTGCAACCAGACAGGAAGCCCAGAAGCCGCTTGACAGATCACCTCCGGGCCCTAGCAGAGACGGATCCGTCCGGGGCCGCCGACCGGGGTCGTGACGCGATCACCGGTAGTAGGTACGCTGCCGCGCGCCATGTTCCGCCCGATCCCACTCCTCCTCGTGCTCGCCCTCTCGCTCACCGCGGCGCCGGCCCTCGCCCAGCAGGTCGCAGGCCCGCGCGCCCTGGGGATGGGCGAGGCGCACCGCGGCGTGGGGCTGGGGAACGACACCCTCTTCCTCAACCCGGCGGGGATGAGCCTGGCGCCCCGCTACGTGATCGAGAGCTTCTTCCGCCACGACAGCGGGACGAAGGCGAGCCTCTTCTCGATCTCGCTGATCGACAGCAAGTCGGGGCCGGTCGCCGGCGGGCTGGCCTACACCTACGAGTGGGTCGGCGAGGAGAGCTCGGTGCGGGCGGGCAGCCGGGTCGACATGGGCTCGTCCTACGCGCTGGCCAAGTTCCTGCTCTTCGGCATCACGATGCACTACCACGGCCTGCAGACCGCCGAGGGGCAGGTCAACCGGGTCACCGGCGACACCGGCTTCCTGATCGTGCCGGCCAGCTTCATCTCCATCGGCATCACCGGGCACAACGTCATCAACCCGGTGCCCGAGACCAACGCCGCGCCCCGGATGTTCGGCGGCGGCATCAACCTGCGCATCGTCCCCGGCCTGAACCTGGCCTTCGACTGGCGCAAGAGCGTGGAGATCGAGGGCAAGCCCGCGGCCTACCACTTCGGTGGCGAGTACTACCTGGGGCAGTCCTTCCCCATCCGGGCCGGCTACACCTCCGATGAGGTCCTCGACCAGCAGCGCTGGAGCCTGGGCCTGGGGGTCGCCCTGCCCTCCTTCGGCCTCGACGTCTCCTACTCGAGGACGATCCGCAGCACCGATCGGGTCCAGGTCTTCGCGGTGGGCATCTACCTGGTGCTCTAGAGGGGGTTCGCATGATCTCGAAGCGCTGGTCGCCGCTCCTGCTCGCCCTCCTGGTCGGGCTCCTCTCCTGCTCCCGGAAGGAGCCGCCGGCCCCGCCGCCGGAGGTGGACGCCGGCCCCGCCGAGCCGGTGGAGGTCATCACCTTCGCCGCGGATCAGCTCTCCAGCTTCGGCCAGCTGCCGAAGCGCCGCGACCGCAAGGACAACCCGATCAGCCGGGAGAAGATCGCGCTGGGCCGGATGCTCTACTTCGACGCCCGCCTCTCCCGGGAGGGCGATCTCGCCTGCAACACCTGCCACGCCCTCGACGCTCACGGCGTCGATCCCCGTGGCGGCGTGCGGGCAACCATGGGGCACCCGGGCCAGACGGGAGAGCGCAACGCTCCGTCCGTCTACAACGCGGCCGTGCACTCCCGGCTGCTCCGGGACGGCCGGGAGAGCACCGTCGAGCTGCCCCTGGCGGATCCCGAGGCCACGGTGGCGGCGCTTCGCGCGATCCCCGGCTACGCCGAGCGCTTCGCCGCGGTCTTCCCGGGTGAGGAGGAGCCCATCACGCCGCAGAACGTCTCCTTCGCCCTCGGCGCCTTCCTGCGAGGCCTGATGACGCCCTCCCGCTTCGACGCCTACCTCGGCGGCGACGCCGAGGCGCTCACCCTCGAGGAGAAGCGGGGCCTCAAGACCTTCCTCGCGCTGGGCTGCCCCACCTGCCACAACGGGGTGGCCCTCGGCGCGACCTCCCTCCAGCCCCGCAGCCCGGGGGGAGAGGCGCCGGAGAAGCTCGAGACGCCGAGCCTGCGCAACGTGGCGAAGACCGCGCCCTACGGGCACACCGGCGAGGTCGCCTCCCTCGAGGCCATGGTCCGCCGGATGGCGGAAGAGCGGCTGGACGGGAAGGCCCTCGACGAGGCCCAGGTCGAGTCGCTCCTGACCTTCCTCGAGGCCCTCACCGGCGAGCTGCCCGCGGACTACATCGCCAGACCGGAGCTCCCCGCGGCCCCGGACTGATCCCCGAGGAGATCGTTCAGCCCGCATGAGCCTCCCCGAACGCATCGGCCGCTACACGGTGGTCCGCCCGCTGGCCAGCGGCGGCATGGCCGAGGTCTTCCTCGCCCGGCAGACGGGCCTGCGGGGGATGGTGAAGCACGTCGCGGTGAAGCGGATCCGCCCCGAGCTGACCACGCGCTCCGAGATCGTCGACGTCTTCCTCGACGAGATCCGCCTCACCGCCGACATGGCCCACCCGAACGTCGTCAGCCTCTACGACGCGGGGGAGGAGGACGGCACCTACTTCCTGGCGATGGAGCTGGTCGAGGGCGCCGATCTGCGCCGGCTCCTCTCCCGCGCCCTCCTCGAGCGCCGCGAGGACGACCCCGGCGGCCTGCCCCTGCCCTTCGTGCTGCGGGTGGCCTCGGAGGCCGCGCACGGCCTCCACTACGCTCACACCCGGGTCGGGCCCGGCGGCGAGCCCCTCGGGCTCGTCCACCGGGACGTCTCTCCGAGCAACCTGCTGGTGGGCTACAGCGGCCTGACCAAGGTCGTCGACTTCGGGGTGGCCCGCCTCCTCGACGCCACCGGCCGGGCGCAGCAGGCGCTGCGCCTGGGCAAGCTGGCCTACATGTCGCCGGAGCAGAGCGCCGGCGAGGCGCTCGAGCCCACCTCCGACCTCTTCTCCCTGGCGGTGGTGGTCTGGGAGCTCTGCACCGGCCAGGCTCTCTTCGCCCGGGACTCGGAGACCGAGATCATCGACGCGGTCACCTCCTGCCAGCTGCCGGCCGAGGGCTTCTCTCCCGGCCTCCCGCCCGCGCTCGAGGCGCTCCTGCGCCGCTGCCTGCAGCGCCGCCCCGAGCAGCGCCTGCAGAGCTGCGAGGCCTTCGCCGACGCCCTCGACGCGCTGGCCGCCAAGATCGGGGCCTGCACGGCCGCCGAGGCGGGCCGCCTCGTCGCGCGCCTCTGCCCCCGGGAGGAGCCGGCCGGGGAGGCGCTCCCCGCCCCGGCCCCGGCCCCCGACGCACCGGTGGAGCCCACCGCCCTCGACGTCTCGGATCGCACAGAGATCGAGCGCCCGCTGGGGAGCACCACCGCCCTGCGCCACAACCTGCCCTCGGTCTCCGCCGACTTCATCGGCCGCAACACGGATCTCGATCGGCTGGAGGCGGCCCTGGGGGGTCCCAGCGCCTGGGTGACCCTGGTGGGCCCGGGCGGGGTCGGCAAGACCCGGCTGGCCCTGCGCCACGCCGAGCTGCAGATCGGCGCCTACCAGGCCCCCGGCGCCGGGGTCTGGTTCTGCGACCTCACCGAGGCCCGGGACACCGAGAGCATCTGCCGGCTCCTCGCCACCACCCTCGAGATCACCCTGCGGGCCGAGACGATCGAGGCGTGGGCCGAGGGGCTCGGCGCGGCGATCGCCCGGCGCGGCCGGATGCTCCTGGTCCTCGACAACCTCGAGCAGGTCGCCCCGGCGGCGGCCGGGCTGCTGGCGCGCTGGCTGGACCAGGCCGAGGGGCTCCACGTCATCGCCACCTCGCGCCGGCCCCTCCACGGCCGGGGCGAGGCCGTGCTCGAGCTCGAGCCCTTGCCCACCGGTGGTGAGCGGCCCGAGCTCGGCGACGCCTACCGCCTCTTCGTGGACCGCGCGGCGCGCAGCCGCCCGGACTACCGGCCGAAGCCCCAGGAGGTGCCGACCATCGCCCGCATCGTCGAGGCCCTCGAGGGGCTGCCCCTGGCCATCGAGCTGGCCGCGGCGCGGATGAGCATCCTCGGCACCGAGCAGATCCTGGAGCGCCTCTCCTCGCGCTTCGCCCTCCTGCGCCGCCCGGGCAGCGCCGCCGGGCCCGCCCGGCAGCAGACCCTCGCCGCGACCATCGCCTGGTCCTGGGAGCTCCTCGAGCCCTGGGAGCGCGCCGCGCTCGCGCAGGCCACCGTCTTCCGCGGCGGCTTCACCCTCGAGGCCGCCGAGGCCGTCCTGGACCTCTCCGCCTTCCCCGAGGCGCCGCTGATCATCGACGTGGTGCAGAGCCTCAAGGAGCACTCCCTCCTGCGCACTCGCACCGCCCACCGGCTGCTCCAGCCCCGCTTCCAGCTCTACGAGAGCGTGCACGAGTACGCCCGCGGCCACCTCGCCCCCGAGCAGGCCGAGCAGGCCAGCGAGCGCCACGCCCGCCACTACGGCGCGCTGGCGCCGGCCCTGGCCGCGGTGGCGGACCGCGGCGAGGGCTTGCGGGCGCTGCCCCGGCTGCGCGCGGAGCTCGACAACCTCCTGGCAGCCGAGGAGCACCTCGCCGGGCGGGACGAGGCCGGCCGCTGCCGCATCCTCCTCTCGATGGATCCGGTGCTCCACCGCGGCGTCCCCGCCGCGCGCTGGATGGCGCTGCTCTCGGAGGCGGTGGAGGCCGCGCGCCTCGCGGACGACCCCGGCCTCCTGGCCCGGGCCCACGCCCTGCGGGCGCAGGCGATCCGCTTCTCCGGCCGCTTCAGCGACGCGGTGGAGGAGGCCTTCGTGGCGCGCGAGCTCGCTCGCCGGGCGAAGGATCGGGAGACGGAGGGCAACGCCCTCTCCCTGGCCGGCTTCCTGGCCGGCGAGCAGGGGGAGTTCGAGCTGGCCCGCGCCCGCCTGGACGAGGCCCTCGAGCTCCTGGCGGACGAGAAGGATCCGGCGCACCTGGCCCTGGCCCACGGCCGCCTGGGCATCGTCGAGGCCAAGACGGGGGATCTGGCGAAGGCCCGCCCCCACTGGGAGCGCTCGGTCGAGCTCTTCGAGCGGGCCGATCACCCCACCGGCCGCAGCAACAACCTCCAGAACCTGGCGCTGATCATCCAGCACGAGGAGCCCGAGCTGGCGCTGAAGTACTACGAGGACGCGGTCGCCATCTTCGTGAGCCTCGGGGATCGGCGGGCGGAGGCCTCCTCCCTCAACAACGTGGGCACGGTCCACATGGACCTGGGCAACCTCGACGAGGCGCGGCGCTGCTACCAGCGCATCCTCTCGATCGTCGAGCGGCACGAGGCGCCGGGGAGCGAGGCGATCTGCCTGGCCAACTACGTCATCCTCGAGCACCTCGCCGGCCGCCTCGGCCTCGCCCGGCAGTACGCCGACCGGGCCCTGGAGGTCGCGGCGAGGATCGGGGACGCCTGGCTCACCGGCCTGGTCCGCGCCCACCTCGCCGCGGTGGAGGCCCGCCAGGGCAAGGTCCGCCTGGCCCGGGAGGCCTTCGAGCGCTCGCGGCAGGAGCTGGACGCCACCGGCACCACCTTCTTCGATGACTCCTTCGAGGTCCTCGAGGGCCTCCTCGACGTGGCCCGGGCCCGGGAGGCCGCGGGGAGGGGCGACGGCCGGGCGACCTCCGAGCACCTCGAGGCCGCCCGGGCGAAGCTGGCCGCGGCGACCACCCCGGACGCCGAGGGTCGGATCCCGGCCGAGCACGAGTCGGATCTGCGGCTCTGCAGCCGGCTGCTCGCCGCCGCGCTGGCCGAGATGGACTGACGCCGCGTTGTGAAGCCAGGGGGTCAGGGCTATAGTGCCGGCCCGGGCTGATCCTCACTCGAAACGCTCACCCACGTGCAGACGATCGTAGTCATCCCGGCGCGCCTAGATTCGACCCGTCTGCCCGAGAAGCCTCTTCTCGACCTCGGTGGGCGTCCGCTGATCCAGCACGTCCACGCCCGCGCGACGGCCGCCTCCCGGCCCTCCCGGGTGGTGGTCGCCACGGACAGCCCGCGGATCCTCGAGGCGGTCGAGGCCTTCGGCGGCGAGGCGCTGCTCACCTCGAGCGACTGCGCCTCCGGCACCGACCGGGTGGCCGAGGCCGTCCGCCAGCTCGAGGCGCGGGGTGAGCGCTTCGACGCGGTGGTCAACCTCCAGGGCGACGAGCCCTTCATCGAGCCGGGCGCCATCGACGCGGCCTGCGCCGCCCTGGCCCCGGAGGCCGGCGGCGGCAAGGCCCCCATCGCCACCCTCGCCCGCGCCCTGCGGCCGGGAGAGCTCGCGGACCCCTCCGTGGTGAAGGTGGTCACCGACGCCGCGGGCCTCGCCCTCTACTTCTCCCGCGCCCCCCTCGGGCAGGACCGGGAGCGGCCCGGCGAGAGCCTCGCCCGGGCGCACCTCGGCCTCTACGCCTACCTGCGCGAGGCCCTCATCGACTTCTCCGGGCTCGCCCCGACGCCGCTCGAGCAGGCCGAGCGCCTCGAGCAGCTGCGCGCCCTCGAACACGGGCGACGGATCGCCGTCGCCGACACCGAGTGGATGCCCGCGGGCATCGACACCCCCGAAGATCTCGAGCGCGCACGTGCCGCCCTCGCACGCAAGGAGTGAGCAAGAACCATGGGACGTAAAAAGAAGAAGTTCGTCTTCGTGACCGGCGGCGTGGTGTCGTCCCTGGGCAAGGGCCTGGCCGGCGCCTCCCTCGGGGCGCTCCTCGAGAACCGGGGCCTGAAGGTGGCCCACGCCAAGCTCGACCCCTACCTGAACGTGGACCCGGGCACGATGAGCCCCTTCCAGCACGGCGAGGTCTACGTCACCGACGACGGCGCCGAGACCGATCTCGATCTCGGGCACTACGAGCGCTTCACCGAGGCCCGGCTCTCCCAGCGCTCGAACACCACCAGCGGCCGCATCTACGAGAGCGTGATCCGCAAGGAGCGCGCCGGCGAGTACCTCGGCAAGACCGTCCAGGTGATCCCCCACGTCACCGACGAGATCAAGCTGGCCATCCACCAGGCCATCGACGACGAGGACATCCTCATCTGCGAGATCGGCGGCACCGTGGGCGACATCGAGTCGCTGCCCTTCCTCGAGGCCATCCGGCAGTTCCGCTACGAGGTCGGAGAGGACAACGTCCTCTACATCCACCTCACCCTGGTGCCCTACATCAAGGCCGCCGGCGAGCTGAAGACCAAGCCGACCCAGCACAGCGTGCAGAAGCTCCGGGAGATCGGCATCCAGCCGGACATCCTGCTCTGCCGGGTGGAGGGCGAGCTCGATCAGGACCTGCGAAGGAAGATCGCCCTCTTCACCAACGTGAGCCCCGAGAGCGTCTTCGCCTCCCAGGACGTGGAGAGCATCTACGAGCTGCCCCTGGCCCTGAAGAAGGAGGGCCTCGACGACCGCATCGCCGAGCTGCTCAACATCTGGAGCCGGGCCCCGCGCCTCGAGCGCTGGGAGACCATCGTCGACAAGATCAAGCACCCCAAGGGGGAGGTCGAGATCGGCGTGGTCGGCAAGTACGTCGAGCTGATCGAGAGCTACAAGTCGCTCAACGAGGCCCTCACCCACGGCGGCATCGCCTCCGACGTCCGGGTGAACCTGCGCTACGTCGAGGCCGAGGCGATCGAGGTCGAGGGCGCCGCCGCCATCCTCCAGGGCGTCGACGGGGTGCTGGTGCCGGGCGGCTTCGGCAAGCGCGGCACCGAGGGCAAGATCACGGCGGTGCAGTGGGCGCGGGAGAACAAGATCCCCTTCTTCGGGATCTGCCTCGGCCTGCAGATGGCGGTCATCGAGTACGCCCGCAACGTGGTGGCGCTCGAGGGCGCCCACAGCGTCGAGTTCGAGGAGGCGTGCGCCCACCCGGTGGTCAGCCTCATGGAGGCCCAGAAGGAGATCACCGACAAGGGCGGCACCATGCGCCTGGGCGCCTACCCCTGCGCGCTGAAGCAGGGCTCCCGGGCCCGCGCCATCTACGGCGGCAAGGAGCTGATCTCCGAGCGGCACCGGCACCGCTTCGAGGTGAACAACGACTACCGGACCCAGCTGGAGGAGGCCGGCATGGTCTTCTCGGGGCTCAACCCGGATCTGGACCTGGTGGAGATGGTCGAGCTCCCCGATCACCCCTACTTCGTGGCCTGCCAGTTCCACCCCGAGTTCAAGTCCAAGCCCTTCCTGCCCCACCCCCTCTTCTCGGCCTTCGTCGGCGCGGCCCGGGACACCCAGGAGGCCCGCCAGGGCGAGAGCGGCCCCACCCTGGTCCACGGATGAGCGGGGCCATCCAGCTCGGCCCCCACCCCTGCGGGGGCGGCGCCCCCCTGGTGCTCATCGCCGGCCCCTGCGTCGTCGAGGAGGCCGGGCTCACCCTGCGCATCGCCGAGCGCCTGAAGGCCATCGCCGGGGCGCGGGGCGTGCCGCTGATCTTCAAGGCGAGCTACGACAAGGCCAACCGCACCAGCTCCGAGAGCTTCCGGGGCCCCGGGATGGAGGAGGGCCTGGAGGTCCTCGCCCGGGTGAAGGCGTCCTTGGGGCTGCCGATCCTCACCGACGTCCACCTGCCGGAGCAGGCGGCGCAGGCGGCCGAGGTGGCGGACGTGCTGCAGGTGCCCGCCTTCCTCTCCCGCCAGACCGACCTGATCCAGGCCGCGGCCGCCACCGGCCGGGCCGTGAACCTCAAGAAGGGGCAGTTCCTGGCCCCCGAGGACATGGCCCACGCCATCGCCAAGGCCCGGGCCGCCGGCGCGAAGAACGTGATGGTCACCGAGCGGGGGACCACCTTCGGCTACCACGACCTGGTGGTCGATCTGCGCGGGCTGGTCACGCTGCGCGCGCTGGGGGTGCCGGTCTGCTTCGACGCCACCCACTCGGTGCAGCGCCCGGCCGCGCAGGGGCACGCCACCGGCGGCGACCGCACGCTGGCCCCGGTCCTGGCCCGCGGGGCGGCGGCGGTCGGCATCGACGCCCTCTTCGCCGAGGTCCACGAGGATCCCGACGCGGCCCTCTCCGATGGCCCCAACTCCCTGACCTACGCGCTCCTCGAGCGGATGCTCGACGAGGTGCTGGCCGTCCGCGCTGCGCTGCGCGAGGTGCAGCCGTGAGCGAGCTCTCCCCGGAGGTGCGTGAGCGCGCGGCGAAGATCGAGCTGCTGGTCCTCGACGTGGACGGGGTCTTCACCGACGGCCGCCTCTGGTACGGCCCCGAGGGCGAGGCGCTGAAGGCCATGGACGTGCGCGACGGCCACGGCCTGGTGATGCTGCGGGAGTGCGGTCTGAAACTCGCCGTGCTCTCGGGGCGGCCGCAGCCCCTGCTGAAGAGGCGCTTCGAGGAGCTGCGCTTCACCAAGGTGGTCGAGCGCTGCATCCGGAAGACCGAGGCCATCGCCGAGATGGCCGGCGAGCTCGGGCTCGAGCTCACCCAGGTCGCCTTCATCGGGGACGATCTCAACGATCGGGGCGCCCTCGAGTCGGTGGGCCTCTCCTGCGCTCCGGCCGACGCCGCGCCGGAGATCCGCGCGCTGGTCCACCACGTCTGCGCCGCCAGCGGAGGACGGGGCGCGGTGCGAGAGGTCTGCGAGGTGATCCTGAAGGCCCGCGGGCAGTGGCCGCCCTGGTGAGCGGCGGCACCCAGGCCTCCCCCCGGCTGGCGACGGTGGCCGGGCTCTGCATCGGCCCCTGGATCCTCTACGCCCTCCTGGTGCCCGGCGGCACCTTCGGCTGGGTGGGCTTCGGCCTCGACGCGCTCGCGCTCGTCCTGCTCGCGGCCTGCCGGGGCCGGGGGGTCCCCCTCTACCGGCCGCCGCTCGTGCGGCTGGCCCTGGGCGGGGTCGCGCTCTCGGCGCTGCTGCGCTTCGGCGTCCTTCCCTTCGCCCTGCATGGCCCGACCGAGGAGGGCGCCCCCACGATGGAGGCCTACGGCGAGGCCCTGGAGTCCACCGTCGCCCTCCTGCTGGGCGTCAGCCTCCTCCACCACCTCACGGTGGGGCTCTTCGCCCTCCTGCTCCTCGTCGCCCTCGTGCGGGCGAGCCGCCCCGAGGGCTGAGGCCTCAAGCCGGATCGACGACGGTCGCGATCTCGAACTCGGGGGGCTCGAGGATCGTCCGCTTCACCAGGCACTTGTTGGCCACCCGCTGGAGGGCGGTGTGGTACTGCTCCGGGAAGCCCGGCGGGACGTGGATGTCGATCTTCACCCGCGAGAGGAGCTTGGTCTCGGGATCTCGCTCGGTGGTCTGGGTCAGGGAGATCCCCTCGGTGGGGAGCTCCCGGGCCTGACAGAAGCCGAGGACGTAGATGCCGGCGCAGGTGGCGAGGGAGGCCAGGAAGGTGGCGAAGGGCTCGGGGGCGCTCGCCTCCCCGCCGCCGGCCACGCTCTGGTCGGTCTGGATGGTGAACCCGTCGAAGTGGGCATCGACGCGCTTTCCGCCCGGGAAGCTGACTCTCATCTCCATGGCGGGTGGGAGCCGGCGAAGAAACATTTGGGTTCAGGGCGCCGCAGCCGCTACCCTCGCGCCAGCCCCCGGAACATGAGCACCCCCCCGTGAGCTTCGTGGAGACCCTGAGAGACCGGGGTCCCGTGCGCCCGGAGATCGCCGAGGTCCGCGAGCGCCTGCTCCACGGACTCCTCCTCCTCTTCACGGTGCTCGGGTCGGCGCCCTTCCTGGTGGGCGTCCACATGACCCTGAGGGCGGGTGAATTGCTCTTCACCCTCCTCTACGCGGGGCTCTTCCTCTCGATCCTGGCCTGCACCCTCCTCCGGCGTCACATCCCCTACACCCCGCGCGGGGTGGTGGTCCTCATCGCGGGCATGGGCATCGGGGCGGTGACCCTCTTCCAGATGGGGCTGGCGGGGATCGGCATCGAACTGGTGACGGTCTTCTCGGTCTTCGCGGCGATCCTCTTCGGCTTGCGGGGCGGGCTCGCCCTGGTCGTCCTCTCCGTGCTCGCCATCTCCGCCGCGGGCTTCGCCCACGTCAGCGGCCTGGTGACCCCCCCGCCCTCGGCCCTCGCGTCCTCGCTCGACGGCCTGGCCTGGCTGAACGCGGGGCTCGTCTTCATCATGCTCGCCCTGGGGATGATCTTCTCCTCGGAGATCTTGCGGGGGCGGCTCGAGGTGGCGCTGAACACCGAGACCCAGAAGACCGACGCCCTGCTGGTGGCCAACCTGGCCCTGCGGGAGGCCGAGCGCGCCACCGGGGAGAGCGAGCGGCGCTTCCGGGAGCTGGCCGAGCTGCTCCCCGAGTCGGTCTTCGAGACCGACCTCCAGGCGAGGCTGACCTTCGCGAACCAGGCGGCCTTCACCACCTTCGGCTACGAGCCCGAGGACCTCGAGCGGGGCCTCACCGCCCTGGACATGCTCGATCCCGGCGAGCACCCGCGGGCGATGGACCAGATCCAGCTGGCGCTGGGGGGCGAGGGCCTCGAGCTGCGGGAGTACCTCGCCCGGCACAAGGACGGCACCACCTTCCCGGTGCTGATCCGCTCGGCCCCCATCGTGGCCGAGGGCCGGCCGGTGGGGCTGCGGGGCTTCATCATCGACATCTCCGAGAAGAAGCAGGCGGAGGCCCGCTTCCACGCCGCCCAACGGATGGAGGCCGTGGGCACCCTCGCCGGCGGCATCGCCCACGACTTCAACAACCTGCTCATGGGGATCCAGGGGCGCGCCTCCCTCCTCGAGCGAGGCGAGGGGCTCTCCGAGGACCAGCGGCGGCACCTCGCTTCCATCGAGGCCCACGTGGAGAGCGCCGCCGGGCTCACTCGCCAGCTCCTCGGGCTGGCGCGGGGAGGGAAGTACGAGACCCGCGCCACCGATCTCAACGCCCTGCTCGAGCGGACCCTCGACCTCTTCGGCCGCACCCACAAGAACCTCGAGCTCGAGCTCGACCTCGCCGCGGCGATCTGGTCGGTGGAGGTGGACCGCACCCAGCTCGAGCAGGTCTTCCTGAACCTGCTCTTGAACGCGGCGCAGGCCATGCCCGGGGGCGGCCGGGTCTCCCTGACCACCCGCAACCTCCGGCTCGAGGCGCAGCAGGCCAGGGACCTGGGGCTCGGCGCCGGACCCCACGTGGAGGTGATGCTCCGGGACACCGGCCCCGGCATGGACGAGGCGATCCGGGAGCGGATCTTCGAGCCCTTCTTCACGACCAAGGGCCCGGGCCTCGGGACGGGGCTGGGCCTCGCCTCGGCCTACGGCATCGTGAACAACCACGGAGGCTCTATCGAGGTGGAGAGCACGCCGGGCGAGGGGAGCACCTTCCGGATCCTGCTCCCGGCCCGGGAGGGGCACGCGCCGGAGCCCGGCCCCCGCTCCGCCGACGAGCTGCCCCGGGGGGACGAGGCCCTGCTGCTGGTGGACGACGAGCAGCTGATCCTCTCCTCCACCACTCCTCTCCTGAAGGTGCTCGGCTACGAGGTGACCTGCGCGAGGGGCGGGCTCGAGGCCATCGAGATCCCCGAGCAGAGCCCCGGGAAGTTCGCGCTGGTCATCCTCGACATGGTCATGCCCGAGGTGAACGGCGCGGCCACCTTCGAGCGCATCCAGCGGCTCCCCGATCCCCCCAGGGTCCTGCTCTCCAGCGGCTACTCGAGCGAGGGGGCGGCCGCCGAGCTGCTGGCGAAGGGCTGCGCCGGCTTCCTGCAGAAGCCCTACCGGGTGCAGCAGCTCGCCGGGAAGCTGCGGGAGATCCTGGACGCGAAGGAGGGAGCGTGAGCCGCTTCATCGACGAGGGCACCACCCTCTACGACTTCATGGATCAGGTCCTGGTCGTCTGCCCCCGCTGCGCCGCGGCGGCCACCGTGAGCCGCCTGGGCGACGACACCGGCAGCCGCCTGACCTGCGGCGCCTGCGGGCACGCCCGGGCCAGCGCCGACTCCCGGGAGGCGAGCGCCGAGGCCCTCGGCCGGGTGAAGGAGAAGGGCGTCGTGCGGGCCCGCTGCCCCCGCTGCCGGAAGGTCACGGTGAAGGAGGCCCACTTCCCGCTGGTGCCCGAGCGCGAGACCCTCGTCTGCGCCTGCGGCGCCACCTTGCGAGCCCACGGCCTGGGCGGCTACCCGCCCGCCGGGAGGGCCACCGATCCCTTCTTCGGCCTGCCCCTCTGGCTCTCCCTCGAGCGGGAGCTCGGTCACCTCTGGGCGCTCAACGGGGAGCACCTGGCCTGGCTGAAGGCCTACGTGGCCGCCGACCTGCGCGAGCAGCGCGCGCCGAACCACCACAACCTCGACGTGGTCCTGCCCGCCTGGATCAAGAGCGCGAAGCACCGCGCCGCGGTGCTCGCGCTCATCGAGAAGCTGGAGGCGAAGCTCGCCGAGGCGAGCCCGCCCTAGATCTTGTCGACGGCGGCCACGAGCTTCGCCCGGACCTCTTCGGCCACCGCGGCGATCTCGGGCGAGGCGTCGCCGGCGCTGGCCATCATCGCGATCGGGTCGATGGCCGAGACCACCGTCTTGCCCTCGTCGGTCTCGTAGACCAGCACGTTGCAGGGCAGGAGCAGCCCGATCTCCAGCTCGGCGGAGAGCACCTTGTGGGCGAAGGGGGGGTTGCAGGCGCCGAGGATCTTGTAGCGGCGGAAGTCGACGTCGAGCTTCTTCTTCAGCGTCGCCTTCACGTCGATCTCGGTGAGCACGCCGAAGCCCTCGGTGGACAGCGCGCCGGGCACGCGGGCCAGCACGGCCTCGTAGTCCTCGTCGAAGATCCGCCGGATTCCCATGTTCTCCATGTTCTTCTCCTCGGTTGGGGGCCAGCCTCGCTGGGCTCCCTCCACGTTAGGGTCGTTTGGCGGGTGAGAGCAGCTCCCGGCCCGGAAGGATTCGCCTACCAGCTTCCCTGGACGCGCTTCAGCATCTCGTAGGGGTAGCCCAGCTCGAAGTCGCTGGCCTCCTCGAGACGCCCGAGCTGCTCGTCCGAGAGCTCGAGGTCGACGGCGCCGAGGTTGTCCTCGAGCTGCTCGACGGTCCGCGCGCCGACGATCACCGAGCTGACCGTGTCCTGGTGGAGGAGCCAGGCCAGCGCCACCTGGGCCGGCGAGTGCTCGGTCTCTCCTGCCACCTCGCGCAGGGCGTCGATGATCTTCCAGTTGCGCTCGTCGTCGAAGCTCTCGTAGCGCTTGGCCCACTTCTCCAGCCGGCTGCCCGCCGGCGCCACCTCGCCCTTGCGGTACTTGCCCGAGAGGAAGCCGCTGGCCAGCGGCGACCAGGGGAGGATCCCCAGGCCGTGGTGCCGGCAGAGGGGCACGTGCTCCCGCTCGAGGCCCCGGTGGACCAGGCTGTACTGGGCCTGGAGGGTCACGTAGGGCGACCAGCCGTGGGTGCCGGCCAGATCCAGGCTCTCCACCAGGCGGTAGGCGGCGTAGTTCGAGCAGCCCAGGTAGAGGACCTTGCCCTCGCGCACCAGGTCGTCGAGCGCCCGGAGGGTCTCCTCCTCCGGGGTCTCGATGTCCTGCATGTGGATCTGGTAGAGGTCGACGTGGTCGGTGCCCAGGCGGCGGAGGCTACCCTCGATCGCCCGCTTGATGTAGCGGCGGGAGGCGCCGGTGCCGTTGGGGCCCTCGCCCATCCGGAAGCGGAACTTGGTGGCGAGCACCGTCTCGTCCCGGGCGCTGCGGTCGGCCAGCCACTTGCCGACGACCTTCTCGGCCAGGCCGTCCTGCCCGTAGACGTCGGCCACGTCGATGAAGTTGATCCCGGCCTCGCGGGCGCGGTCCATGATCTCGAAGGAGACCCCCTCGCTCGCGCTGACCTGATGCATGAAGCTCTGGTCGTCCGCCTCGCCGAAGGTCATCGCGCCCAGGCAGAGGCTCGAGACCTTCACCCCGCTGCGTCCCAGCTGCCGGTATTCCATCGCTCGTCCCTTCTCAACGATCGGGTTGCCTCGGTGTATGGTCCTGCGGCACCCCCGGGTCAAGGAGGGACCATGCCCATCACCCTGCTCCGCGCCGCGCTCCCCGCCCTGCTCCTGCTCTCGCTCGTGGGCTGTCGAGAGAAGGTCAGCTCCCGCACCGTCACCTCGGGTGAGCTCTCGGTGGAGCTCCCGGAGGAGGGCGGCCTGCGCGTGATGCGCGGCGACACGTTGCTGCTCGGCTCCCCCGCGAGCGCCGACCCCACCCTCGACGAGCGCAACCGCCGGGGCGCCGCCTTCGCCCCCTTCGCCCTGGCCGAGACCAGCTTCCTGGAGGTCGAGGAGTTCTACGGCTTCCACGACTTCGACGAGGACGTGGAGCCCTTCGTCTCCCTCGTGCCCACCGACCTCCTCGTCGACGGCGCCCGGATGCTCTTCTCCTTCGAGGGGGGCGGCGACGGCGCGATCACGATCCACGACGACGGGGCGATCCAGATCCACTGGACCGTGCCCGAGACGCGCGGCGACCGCCTGGCGATGAGCTTCGACTGCGTCCCCGACGAGCGCTACTTCGGCCTGGGCGCCCAGGTCAGCGCCGAGCACCGGGGCTGGCGGGTGCCGATCTGGACCACCGAGCAGGGCGTGGGCAAGGACGATCGCGGTGAGCCCCAGACCCTCTTCGGCGTCATCGGCCGCTACTACGACAGCTACGCGCCGGTGCCCTTCGCCCTCTCCTCCCGGCCTCTGGGGATCTGGCTGGAGGGGACCGACCGCAACTTCTTCGACCTCTGCGACGACGCCGACCGGCTCCGGATCGAGAGCCACAGCCCGGGCCGCGACTTCGACCTGTGGATCGCCGCCGGCGAGACCATGGCCGAGAGCCACGCGGTCTTCACCGCCCGCACCGGCCGCCCCGAGCCGGTGGCCCGATGGACCTTCGCCCCCTGGGCCGACACCTTCGGCGGCCCCACCGGCATCGCCGACGCGCTCGCCCTCCTGCGCGATCGCGACATCCCCACCTCGGCGATCTGGGCGGAGGACTGGGTGGGCACCCTCGACGCGCTGGGCGGTGAGCACCTCGCCTACGACTGGGAGGAGGATCCCGCCCGCTACCCCGACCTGGCCGGCACCGCCGACGCGGTCCACGCCGCGGGGATGCGCCTGCTGGTCTACCTGAACCCCTACGTCCCGCGGGACGCGAGCACCCGGACCCCGCTCTTCGAGGCGGGCGCCCTGGCCCGGGACGCGCAGGGCGGCGTCATCGAGCTGGCCTTCCCCTTCGGCGAGCCCCCCGCCTACTACGACATGACCCGCGCCGGCGCCCGGGAGATCTTCCACGGCTACCTCCAGCGCGCGGTGGCCAAGGGCGTGGACGGCTGGATGGCCGACTACGGCGAGGAGTTCCCCTTCGAGGCCGTCGCCGGCGACGGCCGGCCCGGCTCGGAGGCCCACAACGCCTACCCCTCGATGTGGGCCCGGGAGAGCACCGACTACTGGCGGGCCGAGCGCCCGGACGACGACTGGGCGATCTTCACCCGCTCCGGCCACACCGGCGTCGCCGCCGACACCCACATCCACTGGCTGGGCGACCAGCTCACCTCCTTCGATCGCAACGACGGCTTCGGCTCGGTCCTGCCCCTCTACCTCTCGGCCGGCCTCTCGGGCATCGCCCTGACCCACTCGGACGTCGGCGGCTACACCAGCGTGCCGGGCAAGGAGCGCACCTTCGAGGTCTGGGCGCGGTGGCTGGCCTTCGAGGCCTTCACCCCCTTCCTGCGCACCCACCACACCTCCTCCCCGGCCGCGGCCGTCCAGTGGTGGACCGACGACACCACCCTCGCCCTCTACGGGAGGTACGCCCGCTGGCACCAGCGGCTGATGCCCTACTTCGCCGGCGTGGTCGGCGAGGCCGTCGCGGGCGGCGTGCCCGCCGTGCGGCCGGTCTGGTGGGGGAACGAGGGCGAGGAGACCCTCCTCGACATCGAGGATCAGGTCCTCTGCGGTGGCGACCTCCTCCTCGCCCCGATCGTCACCGAGGGCGCCACCGAGCGCAGCGTCTCCCTCCCGCCGGGCCGCTGGCGGCGCTGGAGCGACTTCGCCTCTCCCCTGGGCGCCGCCGAGCGCGGCACCGTGCAGGCCACCACCGCCATCGAGGACGCCTCGGTCTGGGTGCGGACCGGCGCGGTGATCCCGCTGCTCCCCGAGGACTACGAGAGCCTGATCGTCCCGCGCGGCGAGCACGCGCAGCCCACCGCCGACGTCACCCTGGCGCCGGCGAGCCTGGACCACCTCCTGCTGATGGTGGTCGGCGGAGGCAGCGGCCAGCAGACCCTCGGCGGCTATGGCCTGCCCGAGGTGAGCTTCGACTGGCAGGGTGAGGCGATCACCTCGGGCCCCTTCACCCGGGTGCTCAACGGCGCCGGCGACCTGCCGGCCTGCGGCAGCCCGGCCGAGCTCGACTGCATCGAGGGCGACCTCGCCCGCCTCGGCCCGACCTCCCTCGCCGGGACCATCGACATCCGGGCCGCGAGCGGCAATGGCCTGCTCACCGTCAGCGGCAGCGGCCTCGCCCGCCTCGACCTCCAGCTGCGCTAAACCAGAGATCATGATTCCCGAACAGCGGATGGCGCCGCGGACGTGCCCGGATGCAAGGAAGGGTGAGGGAGCCTAGCCTTAGCTAGGTGACCGAGGCCTGACGCCGCAGGCGGGTGCGGCCTGCAAGCCAAACGTGATCGGGAATCGTGATTTCTGGTTTAGCGAACCCTCCGGGTTCGGGCCCCTTTTCTCGGGCTCTGCCCTCGAAAACGGGCGTGCTGCCAACGGCGAACCCTATTGGGATAGGCTGCGGGCCATGCCGATCCGCAGCCAGTTCTTCGAGCGACTCCATCCCCGTCGATCCGTCCTCCAGCGCACCCGCCGCCGCGAGGAGCTCCCCGAGATCGCCCTCTACGTCGACTGGGTGCCGGGCACCGGCCAGCGCAAGCTGCTCGACGCCGAGGGCAAGGAGCACGTCTTCGACGACGGCACCGTGGAGAGCAACTACAAGCTCGCCAGCGGCGGGACCGCGAAGAAGCTCATCGCCAAGCACTGGGCGAAGGAAGAGGCCAAGAAGGAGGCCCCCTTCAAGAAGGCCGAGTCCTAGCCAGCACGCCGCAGGACCTCGGCGCCCATCCGGGCGTGGCGGGGGGTGTCCTGCAGGCCGGTGTCGAGCAGGACGACGCCGATGAGGATGGCCCAGCCGCGGGCGCGGGCCCAGGTCGCCTCCGAGACCTCGCCGTAAGCCTCCCGCGCGGCGCGGCGCGCGGCCGCGTCGGGCAGCAGCATCCAGAGGGCGTCGAGGTCGCAGGCCGGGTCGCCCGCGCAGAGGTCGCCCCAGTCGATGACGCCGGTGATCGCGCCCTCCCGCGCGAGCACGTTGCGGGCGTGGAGGTCACCGTGGAGCCAGGTGGGCGAGCGGTCGAGCGGCGCCTCCTGCGCCTCCTCCCAGGCGGAGCGGATCCGCGGCGTGATCGCGTCGGTCGTGCGCGCCAGCCGCTCCATCCGCTCCCGCACGCCCTCGACCCGCGCCGAGAGCGGGACGCCGCGCACCTCGCTCGTCGGGGCCCCCTCGGGGGCCGGCCGGTGGAGGGCCCGCAGGAAGCCGCCGAGGACCTCGGCCTGATCGGCGCGGAGCGGGCTGCGGTCCACCGCCTCCCCCGGCAGCCAGGGCACGACGCTCCAGGCCCAGGGGTAGCGCTCGGTGGGCTCGCCGGGGTGCAGCGGCGCGGGCACCGGCAGGGGGAGCCCGGGGGCCAGCACCGGGAGCCACGCCTGCTCCCGCCGGAGGAGCAGGTCGCCGATGGCCCGCCGCGGCACCCTCACCGCCAGCTCCTCCCCCAGCCGCCAGGTGGCGTTGTCCCAGCCGCTCTCGACGTGGGTGAGCGGGAGGCCGGCGAGCTCCGGCTGCTCTTCCTCCAGCAGCGAGCGCACGAGCGCCTCGTCGATCTCCACCTCCGCCGGCGGCGTGCCGTTCCCGTGATGGTCGTTCGCGTCGCTCATCGCGGCGCCAAGACTACCCCCTCGCGGTGGAAGGATCGCCCTCGAGGCGCTAAACCAGAGATCATGATTCCCGAACAGCGGATGGCGCCGCGGACGTGCCCGGATGCAAGGAAGGGTGAGGGAGCCTAGCCTTAGCTATGCGACCGAGGCCTGACGCCGCAGGCGGGTGCGGCCTGCAAGCCAGAGGCGATCGGGAATCGTGATTTCTGGTTTTGCCCCTGGAGCCGGGCCACCGCGAGCAGCGGCGTTGGCTCAGGGCGTCCAGAGCGGGCCTCCCCAGATCTCGTGGACCCACTCCGGGTGATCCACGAAGGGGTTCCGGTTACGCTGATAGTCCCGGAAGATGATCTCGTTGCGCTGGACCTCCCGGGCGTCGGGGGGATCGAGGAGGTGCCACTGCAGCATCTCGGAGAGCTTGCCGTGCCGCGGCGTGCTCATGTGCTGGTTGTTGTCCGGCACCCCCTGGGCGTTGAGGAGCGAGGGGATGACCTCCTCCAGCTCGAGGTCCGGCATGGGGTGATCGTCGGGATCTCCCTCGTAGCGCACGGCCATGTAGAAGAGGACGCGGGCGACGTCGCCCTTCACGAAGTCGGGGGGCTCGAAGGAGTAGTCGGGGACGATCCGGCACTCGGTGTCCGAGTAGAGGTCGCCGCCGGCGGCGAAGTCGAGGTGCCAGCGCACGCTGTTCACGTCGGGGCGGGTGGGCCGCAGGGCGTGCAGGTCGCTGTAGCCGGCCCAGCCGTCGTAGCCGAAGCCGCCGTGGCTCTTGGCCCAGACGTGCTCCTTGTTGAAGTCCGCGGTGGTCGAGCGGCCCGTGTAGAACTGGATCACCGCGCTCGAGTCGGCGGGGTCCACGTCCGTCGCGTGGAAGACCGAGGAGGCCTCCGAGTAGGGCACGATCACGTGATCCCGGATGATCGTGTTGAGCGCGGCCTTGAGGGCGTCGCCCGTCAGGCCCATCGCCCGCTCGTAGTAGGTCTCGAGGGTCTCGCCGACGATCTGCCAGCTGCCGGCATCGCGCCCTTCGGCGTAGGGGTTGCGCAGGCGGGGCCAGTCGCGATCGACGTCCGCGATGCGCAGGGCGTCGGCCTCGGCGCTCCCCGGCCACTGCCCCTGGGCCACCACCGCCTCGGCCGCGGCCAGGGCGTCGAGCTCCAGCCAGTCGGTCTGGTTCATGTTGGTGACGTAGAGGACCGCGTCGAGGATCGTGCCGTCGTGGGCCTCGAGCCAGAGCACGCCGTGCTTGAAGCTCGGCCCGAAGGGCTCGACCGAGGTCACGTCCCAGACCTCCGGGTTGTTGTCGGTCTTCTGGACGTCGGTGCCCCCCGGGTAGGTCGCGCCGTGGATCCGGATCACGTCTCCGACCTCGAGGGGGAGCTCGAACTCGGTGGAGGAGAGCTCGTGGTTCACGTAGCGGTGGTTCGCCGCCTTGTAGCTCCAGCCCCCGGCCGCCTCGAGGGCCGCGAGCCCCTCGGGGTCCGCCACCGTGACCTCCACCCAGGTGTCGCCCTGATCGGCGACGGGCCCCAGGTAGGAGAGGCCGAAGGCCGAGAAGAAGATCGGCGGGTGGGCCGCGTAGGGTGAGCCGCCGTCGGTGAGGCCACCGTCGCTGCCGCCGTCCTCGCCGCCCCCCCCCATCGGTCCCGGCGTCGAGGCCGCCGTCGGGACCGGCGTCGCTGGCGCCCCCGTCGGGCTCGCCGCCGTCGGGCTCGCCGCCGTCGGTGATCGCGCCGTCGGGCTCACCGCCGTCCGGGGTCCCGCTTCCGGGAGAGGGGCAGGCCGTCAGGAGCAGGCCGCAGAGGAGGGCGATGGCGGCGCCGATCGCCGCCCGGTGTCGTTCGAGGTGCCTCACGGCCCTCTATCTTGCCAGCGCGAAACCGGGAGCGACAGCTCAGCGAACGCCGAAGGACGCGACCTGCGGATGCACCAGCCGATCGAAGTCGGCGTAGGCGAGGAGGATGGCCTCGTGGTGGTTGCCCGCCTCGAAGACGATCTCCTCGTCGTGGGTGAGCTTCTCGTCCACCACCACCGGCATCCCGTAGAGGTTGCCGAAGGGAGGCATGGCGCCGACCTCGCAGTCGGGGAAGCGCTCGCAGATCTCCTCCTCGGTGGCCAGGGAGACCATCTTCGCCCCGACGGCCTCGCGCAGCGCCGAGAGATCGATGTGGTTGTTCGCGTCGAGCGCGACGAGGATGTCCCGGTCGTCGGCCTTCACCAGCACCACCTTCATCATCATGTGCCCGGGCACGTGCAGCGCCTGGGCGATCTCGGGCGCGGTGAAGCGCTCGTGGTGCGAGAGGATGATGTAGTGGATCCCGTACCGATCCAGGTAGGTCCGGAGCTTCCTGACGATGGCCATGGCACACCTCCTGGCGGCCGGCCGCGGGGACCTTCCTCGCGGCCTCACTCATCGACCGCTGCCCACAATATGGGATCCGCTTGCGGCTACGGCTACCGGGCCCGCCCGCCCCGGGCGAGGAGGGCGTGGAGCAGGAGGCCCACGACGATCGTCGCCACCCCCAGCAGGGCCTCCCGGGGCCGCTGCCCCACCGACCAGACGATCATCCAGAGGGCGAAGCCGACGAAGAGGAGCGGCGTCAGGGGGTAGCCCCACGTCCGGTAGGGGCGGGGCAGGTCGGGCTGGCGCCGGCGCAGCACGAAGACCCCCGCCACGGTGAGCGCGGCGGAGAGGGAGAGGGTGAAGCCGATGTACATCAGCAGGGCGTCGAAGGAGAGGGTGAGCACCAGCACCAGCGCCAGGGCCGCCTGCAGGACGATCGAGGCGGCCGGCCCTCCCCCGTCGGGGCGCAGGCGCAGGAAGCGCAGGGGTCGGTGGTCCTCGCCCATCGCCTCGTAGACCCGGGGGCCGACCATCAGGAGCGCGCTCACCGAGGAGACCAGGGCCAGGGCGATGCCGGTGGAGAGCAGCCGTCCGGCCGCCTCGCCGAAGAGGGAGACCGCCGCCAGGTGGCCGACCTCCACCGTCCCCTTCAGGGCTGCGGGCTCGAGGCCGAGGAGGAAGACCAGGTTCAGCCCCAGGTAGAGGAGGGTCACCAGCCCGGTCCCCAGCAGGAGCGCGAGCGGGAGGGTGCGGGCGGGCTCCCGCACCTCGCCGGCCAGGTAGGCGGCGCCGTTCCAGCCGCTGTAGGCGAAGGCGACGAAGATCAGGCCCACCGCGAAGGGCGAGCCGAGGAGGGCCTCACCCGAGAGGGTGAGGTCACCCACCGGCTGCGCTGGCAGCAGGAAGGCGGCGCCGACCAGGAAGACCAGGATCAGGCCGATCTTCACCACGACGAAGAGGTCCTGCACCGCGGCGCCGACCTTCACCCGTGCGGTGTGGAGCGCGGCGAGCCCGAGGATCAGCACCACCGCCGAGGCCGACGCCGGGAGGCCCGGCACGAGGGCCTCGAGGTACTTCCCGAAGGCCACCGCCGAGGCCGCGGTCGGCGCGGAGAAGCCCACCACCAGGGAGATGAAGCCCGCGGCGAAGCCCACCGCCGGGTGGTAGGCCTCGGCCAGGAAGCGATACTCCCCGCCGTTGCGGGAGATGCTGGCGGCGAGCTCGCCGTAGGCCAGCGCCCCGCAGAGGGCGAAGAGCCCGCCGAGGAGCCAGGCCAGCAGCACCGTCCCCCCGCCCTCGAGCTGGGCGGACAGCAGGCCCGTGGTGGTGAACACCCCCGTGCCGATCATGCTGGCGGCCACCACGCCGGTCGCCGTGAGGAGCCCGAAGCGGCGCTCCAGCGGCCCCTCGCCGCCTGTTGTCCGGGGGTCGTTCACCGCGCGAGGGTTATCGGATCCGGGGCGGGAGGGAAACGCCCGACCGGCACCGAGACGGGGGTTGGGCTATGCTCTCACGCCCGGAGCCCCAAGCTCATGATGGTCACCTTCTGCATCGCCGTCGCCGTCGGCGTCTCGCTGGTCATCCTGGCCCAGCGCCTGGACATCTCGGCGATCTCGGTGCTGCTCATCGGCGGCATCCTGGTGGGGCCGGAGGGGCTGGGGCTGGTGCAGCCGGCCACCCTCGGCGACGGGCTGGGGACGATCATCGCCATCTGCGTCGGCCTGATCCTCTTCGAGGGAGGGCTGACCCTCGATCCGGCCGGCTACCGGGGTGCGGGCAAGGCCATCCGGGGGCTGCTCACCAAGGGCGTGCTGATCACCTGGGTCGCCACCGCCGCCACGGTGCGGATCCTCTTCGACTACTCCTGGGAGTTCTCCCTCCTCACCGGCAGCCTGATCATCGTCACCGGCCCGACGGTGATCGGCCCCCTCCTCAAGCGGATCCGGGTCCAGAAACGGATCCACCACACCCTCCACTGGGAGGGGGTGCTCATCGATCCGGTGGGCGTCTTCATCGCCCTGCTCACCTACGAGTGGATCATCGGCGGCGGGCTCGAGGCGATCACGGTCTTCCTCACCCGGGTGCTCGTCGGCCTCACCCTGGGGCCCCTGGCCGGCGCGCTCATCGCCGTGGTCCTGCGCAGCCGCATCGTCCCCCAGCGCAGCCTCAACACCTTCACCCTCTCCTGCGCCATCGCGGTCTTCGCCGCCTCCGACGCCCTGGTCCACGAGAGCGGGCTGCTCTCGGTGACGGTGGCCGGCTTCGTGGTCGGCTACCTCGACGTCCCGGGGATCGACAAGCTGCGGGTCTACAAGGCCGAGCTCACCGAGCTGCTGATCGGCCTGCTCTTCATCCTGCTGGCGGCCAAGCTCGACCTCTCCAGCTTCCTCACCTACGGCTGGCCGCTGCTCTCGGCCGTCGCGGTGGTGATGCTGGTGGTCCGGCCGATGAACGTCTTCGTCTCGACCTTCGGCTGCAGCATGGGGACGAAGGAGAAGCTCTTCCTCTCCTGGATCGGCCCGCGCGGCATCGTCGCCGCCTCGATGGCCTCCCTCTTCGCCATGCGGCTGGCTGAGGGCACCTCCCGTCACGCCGAGACCGCGCCCTTCCTCGAGGCCTTCACCTACTCGGTGATCGCCGGCACCGTCCTCTTCCAGGGCTTCACCGCTGGCTGGGTGGGCAAGCTCCTCGGGGTGCTCGAGCCCCAGCCCACCAGCTGGCTGGTCATCGGCGTCCACCCCCTGGCGAGGAGCGTGGCGCGCTTCATCGAGAGCTGCGGCTTCTCGGCGACGATCCTCGACACCAACGTGAGGGGCGTGAACCTCGCCCAGCGGCAGGGGCTGACCGCCCTGGCCCAGAACGCCCTCGTCGTGGAGAGCGAGAACCACCCCGAGCTCTACGGCATCGGCCACGTCCTGGCGATCACCCGCAACCAGGACCTCAACACCCTCCTCTGCCAGCGCTGGCACCGGGAGACCCCCGGCGCCCGGCTCTACCGCTGGTCCCAGGACGATCAGGCCGCGCTGCACGAGCTGCTGCCCAACGTCTTCGCCGGCCAGCGGGTCTGGGGCAGCTTCCGCCGCGAGGACCTCCAGGGCCTCGAGACCCCCACCGCCGGCCCCCGGACCGTGGTGAAGACCGTGAACGTCGAGACGATGAACCACCCCGAGCGCGTGCTGCTCTGCTTCGACGGCGAGACCCTGACCCCCTTCGTCCCCGAGGGGGCGAGGGGGGAGTGCAAGGTCCTGGAGCACCACCCCCTCGAGGTCTCGCTCAACGTGCGGCTGCGCCCCGAGTGGATCGTCTACACCTCGGCGGGCACCATCGAGGAGGTCCTGCACGAGCTCCTCGAGCCGCTCCAGGACGACTACGCCGAGCTCGACACCGCCTCACTCCACGCGGAGCTGGTGGCCCGGGAGAAGGAGTTCTCCAGCTTCGTCGGCTTCGGCGTCGCCCTGCCCCACGCCTACGTCGATGGCATCGACGACTCGGCGGTGCTGGTGGCGCGGCACGAGTCCGCGCTGCAGTGCCGGCACTCGGGTGAAGAGATCCGCCTGGTCTTCCTGGTGCTCTCGCCCCGGGATCAGCCCCGCAAGCACCTCAACGCACTCTCCGAGATCTCCCGCTTCGTGATGGATCAGGAGAACCGGGAGCGGCTCTTCGACGCCCACGACCGCGCCGAGCTCGAGGCGGTCTTCTTCCCGGAGCCCACCGTCGAGGTGGAGACCACCGCGAGGGCCGCCGGCGAGCCGCGGCCGGAGCCGCCCGAGGCATGAGTCCGGGCGGCAGCCCCTCCGCGCCCGAGCGCTTCGACGTGGTCGTCGTCGGCGCGGGCACCGCCGGAGCCGCCGCGGCCGGGATGATCGCGGCCCGCGGCTTCCGGGTCGCCCTCGTCGAGGCCCGCGCCCGGAGCGCCGCCGGGGCGAGCTGGATCAACGACGTGCCCCCCTGGATGTTCGAGGCCGCCGGCCTCGCCCTCCCCGAGAGCCCGGAGAAGCACCTCGGCGGCCGCCGGATGCGGATGCTCGGCGAGACGGATCGCACGCGGCTCACCCTCGAGGAGCGCCCGATGTGGGGCATCGACTGCCGCCGCCTCGTGCAGCGCCTGCAGGAGGGCGCCGAGGCCGCCGGCGTCACCCTCCTCGAGGGCACCCGCCTCGAGGAGGTGGAGTGCGAGGGCGAGCGGCCCGTCCGCGTCCGCCTGCGCCGCAAGGGCGCCCGGGGCCTCGCGCGCACGCTCACGCTGCGCGCCGCGCTCTTCGTCGACGCCAGCGGCCTCGCCGGCGCCCTGCGCGAACGGACGCCGGCGATCGCCCGGGCCTGCCCGTCCCCGCCGCCCTCGGATCGGGTCAGCGCGGCCCAGCAGATCCGCGCCATCACCGACCGGGAGGGGGCCGCCCGCTTCCTGGAGCGCCTCGGTGCTCGCCCCGACGAGTTCCTGGTCTGGTCCGGCCTCCACGGGGGCTACTCCACCCAGGTCGTCCGGATCGACCCGAGCTTCGAGAGCATCGACCTGCTCACCGGGATGATGGTCGAGGTGGATCCCTCCGGCGGGCCGCGGAGCCTCGAGGCCTTCGCCGCCGCCCACCCGTGGATCGGCGAGCCCCTCCTCGCGGGCGCCGCGATCATCCCGGTGCGGCGCCCCTACGATCGCCTCGGCTTTCCGGGCGCGGCGCTGATCGGCGAGGCCGGCTGCCAGACCTTCCCGGCCCACGGCAGCGGCGTGGGCGCCGGCCTGATCGCCGCCCGCCTCCTCGCCGACGCCCTCGTGGGGCAGAGCGACCCCGGGGACGAGGCGGCCACCTGGGCCTACTCGGCCGCCTTCCAGCGCGAGCGGGGCGCGGTGAACGCCGCCTACGACGTCTTCCGCCGCACGGTGCAGGGCCTGCGGGGAGAGGAGGTCCGCCACCTCCTGGAGGTCGGACTGATGACCCCCGGCACCACCCGCCCCGCCCTCGAGCAGCGGATGCCCCTGCCGCGGCCCTTCGAGCTGCCGGCCCTCGTCGGCGGCGCCGCTCGCTCCCCCGCCGCGGCCACCCTCTTCGGCGGCGCCCTCGCCCGGATGCTCGCCACCCACGCCCTCTACCGGCGCTACCCCGAGGCACCCGACCGGCGGGCCCTGCGCTCTTTTGGCCGGCGCCTCGGCCTCGTGAGCGGCCGGCGAGGGGATCCGGTCTGAACGAGAGAAGGAGAGCCCATGAGCACCCTGATCGTCGGCGCGAACCGGGGCATCGGCCTCGAGGTGACGCGACAGCTGCACGCCCGCGGAGACGAGGTGATCGCGACCTACCGCGGGTCGCCGGGAGGCCTCGAGGGCCTGGGGGTCCGCGCCGTCGGGGGCGTGGACCTCACCCGCGGGGAGGAAGTCGCGCGGCTGATCGAGGCCCTCGAGGGCGAGACGCTCGAATGCGTCCACGTCGTGTCGGGGGTCCTCGAGGAGAGCAGCCTCGGCCACCTCGACTTCGAGGCCGTCCGCCGGGTCTTCGACACCAACGCCGTGGGCCCGCTGCGGGTCGTCGAGGCCCTCCACCGCGCCGGCCTCCTCTCGCGGGGCGGCCGGATCGGGCTGGTGACCAGCCGGATGGGCTCCATCGCCGACAACACCTCCGGGGGCAGCTACGCCTACCGGATGTCGAAGGCCGCCCTGAACATGGCGGGCAAGAGCCTGGCCGAGGACCTGCGCGAGGAGGGGATCGCCGTCGCGCTCCTCCACCCGGGCTACGTCCGCACCGACATGACCGGCGGCAGCGGCCTCATCGACGCGGACGAGTCGGCTGCCGGGCTCATCGCCCGGATGGACGCGCTGACCCTCGAGGCGAGCGGCTCCTTCTGGCACATGAGCGGCGAGCCCCTCCCCTGGTAGGCCTCATTTGCTACCCTCGATCCCGATGCGCACCCTGATCCCGCTTTTCCTCCTCGCCCTCCTCCTCCCCGCCTGCCCCAGCGGCACCGACGACGGCTCGCTCGACGGCGGCCGCCCCGACGCCGCCCTCGGCGACGCGGGGGAGAGCGACGGCGGGGACCCCGACGGCGGCGCGGACGACGGCGGCACCCCCGACGGCGGGGACCCCGACGGCGGCGCGGACGACGGCGGCACCGGCCCCATCGATCCCCTGGCCGGCTTCGGCGGCCTCTCCGGGGACTGCTGGGTGCTGGACACCGAGCTGACCGACCCGACCCCCTCCATCCACGTCAACCACCTCGACTTCGCCCTCGACCCCTACGACCACCCCGCCGACTACGACCAGCTGACCCCGGGCGGGCAGGTGATCATCGACACCCAGAACGCCGGCGGCAGCTCGGAGTACTCGGAGCTCTTCTCCTACGAGGTCCTCGCCCGCTGCGAGGGGGCCGCGCTGCTGAAGACCGAGACCGAGATCGTCTACGACACCGCCGGCGCCATCACCGACATCCTGGTGAACATCGACGGCCAGAAGATCGGGGTCAGCGTCACCCGGGCCATGATCTGGCCGCTGGACGATCCCTTCCCGGTCTCGGTCGCCCAGGCCCGCCTCGAGGACAAGCTGGCGGGCGTCATCGCCTCCTCGGCCAATGTCAGCGCCGGGGACGCCTGGGTGAAGCAGATCCTCCACTTCATCGCCTACGGCCAGGAGCACGCCGACTCCCTGGTCACCGCCTTCGACCTGGTGGACCCCGCGCTCAAGGCGGACACCATCGTCTACGTCACGGTGAGTGACGGCGACGACCTCTTCATCTACCAGCAATAGAGCGGGAGAGGGCGCCGGGCACCGCTCCGGGTGAGGGCCACAGCCGATAGAGACCTCCGGGGGGAGAAGGACAGGGGCACCGAGCCATGACCACGCGTCAGGACGGCGGCGGTCGCCGCTCTCTCGGAAGAGTCGTCTCCGACATCAGCATCGACACGGTGCTCGGGGCCATCAACGAGACCCTCTACGTCTTCGATCCCGAGACGGGACGCCCCCTCTTCTGGAACGCGGCGCTCAGCGCCATCTCGGGCTACAGCGATGAGGAGCTCGCAGAGATGCCCGGGGCAAGCTCTGCCTTCTACTCCGACGAGGACGTCGAGAAGCTGAAGGGCGCGCTGCGGGAGATCTACGAGGAGGGCCAGACCCGGGTCGAAGCCATGCTCCGCACCAAGGATGGCCGCGGGGTGCTCTTCTCCTACGACGCGGTCCTGATCCAGGACCACGAGGGCCGCCCGGCGATCTGCGTCCTGGGGCGGGACGTGAGCGCCGAGCGCGCGGCGGAGCGAGCCCTCGCGGAGAGCGAGGCCAAGTTCCGCATGATGGCCGAGCAGTCCCTCTTCGGGCTCGCCGTCATCCAGGACCAGAAGGTCGTCTTCGCCAACGCCGAGGTCGCCCACATCAATGGCTACAGCGTCGAGGAGATGATGGCCTGGGAGGCACGAGAGTTCGCGAAGGCGGTGCACCCCGAAGATCGAGCCTTCGCGGTGGAGCAGGCCCGCAAGAAGCAGGCAAACGAGGCCGGGGCCAGGACCCACTACAGCTACCGGATCCTGAACAAGCAGGGTGAGACGCGCTGGGTCGATCAATACTCGCGCACGGTCATCCATGGGGGTCGCCCCGCCGACCTGATCTGCCTGGTGGACGTCACCGCCGAGCGCCGGGCCGAGGAGACCCAGGCCCAGCTCCGGGAGCAGCTTCACCACAGTCAGAAGATGGAGGCCGTGGGGCGGCTCGCGGGCGGCATCGCCCACGACGTGAACAACATCCTCGGCAGCATCCTGATGCTCGCCGAGTGCATGGGCCAGCAGACCCTCCTCGAGCCCTCGGTGCGCGAGGACCTCTCGCGGATCGTCTCGCTCTGCGAGCGAGGCGGGAAGCTCACCCGGGACCTGCTGGGCTACGCCCGCAAGGGCAAGCACGTGGGGACTCAGACCGCGCTGGCCCCGATCGTCGAGGAGGTCGCCGATCTCGTGCGCCGCGCGACCCCGAAGACGATCACGACCACGGTCGAGATCCAGGAGGAAGGCATCGAGGTCTTCGGCGATCCCGACCAGCTGACCTCCGCCCTGATGAACGTCCTGGTGAACGCCGTCGACGCCGTGCCCGGGGGGGGCTCGATCACCGTCCAGCTGACGAAGGTGAAGCTCGAGCCAGGCCACCCGGCCCTGGCGCGAGGCCTCGAGACCGGCACCTACGCCTCGATCGCGGTGCGCGACTCCGGGGCGGGAATCCCCGCCGACCTCCTGGAGAAGGTCACCGAGCCCTTCTTCACCACCAAGGCGATGGGCAAGGGGACGGGCCTGGGCCTCTCGATGGTGGACGGCGTCGCCCGCAACCACGGCGGCGCCCTCCTCATCGAGAGCCAGCTGGACGAGGGCACCCGGGTGACGATCCTCCTGCCCTCCAGCGCGGTCGCCAGGGCCGGGGCAGGTGACCGGCCCGCTTCCCGGCGCCCCCCGGTTCGCCCTGCCGGCGGCGCGATCTTGGTGGCCGAAGACGAGCAGTTCCTCCGCGAGAGCCTCCACGCCCACCTCGAGACCCTGGGCTTCGAGGTCTATGACGCAGCCGACGGGCAGGAGGCCGTCGATCTCTGTCGGCTCCGCAAGGGTGACTTCGTGGCGGTCTTGCTGGACCTGGTCATGCCCAGGCTCGATGGCATCGAGGCCTTCGAGCTGATTCACTCCCGCCACCCCGACCTGCCCGTCGTCCTCATGTCGGGCCACACGGTCGAGGGCAAGCCCGACGAGCTCCTCCAGGCCGGCGCGGTCGGCTTCCTGCAGAAGCCCTTCACGCTGGACGAGCTCATCCGGGCGCTGAACACCGTGGTCCCGGTCTAGACCGGGGTTCACGATTCCCGATCAGGCTGCCGGCTGGCAGGGCTCGGCGGCGGCCGGGCGGCCCTGCAGGAGGCGGTCCTCGATGCTCCGGCGGATCCGCTCGAGGGAGGCGTCCCGGTCCAGGAAGAGGACGGCCTCGAGGGGCGACACGCGCCGGAAGACGTCCCGGGCGAAGGGGTCGACCAGGGTAACGACCAGGCCGACGCGGCGCGTGGCGTGGAGGCGGAACATCACCGAGAGGTCGATCTCTCTCGCGACCACCGCCGGGCGGACGTCGAGGAGGACCGCGTCGAAGGCGCCCCGACCGGGGGCGGCCAGGTCGGTCGGGATCTCACCGACGCAGGCGACCTCCCAGTCGTGGGCCTGGAAGTGCGCGACGATCGCGCTGCGGCGCTCCTCGCTCATGGAGTAGAGGAGGAGCCGGCGGGAGGGTTGGAGCCGGAGGGGGCGGGAGGGGTCGAGCTGCCGGGGGGTGAGGTCCATGGTGAGGTGTCCTTCGGAGCGACGATGGGGGAGCGGGCGGCGTCGCTTTTGTGCAGAGTCCATGCCAGCCGCCGGCGGCGTCCGGGGGGCGAGGATCGGCCGATCCCGGGGGTCTCTTGGGGGCCGGGCGGCCCCGCCCGTCCTGGATCCGGGACGGCGTGGACCGGAAAGCGGGGAGCTCGGGCCGGGGCCCGGAGGGTCAGGACTTCGCCCGCTTCTTCTCGAGCACCGCCCCCACCCGCGCGTCGGTGTAGGTGAGCTGAGCCTCGGCTCCGGGAGAGAGCTCGGCGGCGTTGGCCTCGTCGGTGTCGATGTGCATCTCGAGCTTGTACTTGGGGCTCACCCGCACCAGGACGTCGCCGAAGATCAGCGAGCGCGGGCCGCCCTCGAGGGCGACCTCGACCTCGTCCCGGTCCTCCACCCCGTAGGCCGCTGCGTCCTCGGGGGTCATGTGGATGTGGCGGCGAGCGCAGATCAGCCCCTCACTCAGGTGGACGGTGCCCGCCGGCCCCACCAGGGTGATCGGCGCGCTGCCCGCGGTCTGCCCCGAGTCGCGGATCGGCGCGTCCACCCCGAGGAAGAACTCGTCGGTGCGGGCGATCTCGACCTGGTTCTTCGAGCGCATCGGCCCGAGGACCCGCACCCCCTCGAGGGTGTTGCGCGGCCCGACGAGGTCGACCCTCTCCTCGCAGGCGAACTGCCCGGGCTGGGAGATGTCGCGCAGCTTGGTCATGGTCGCGCCCTCCCCGAAGAGGGCGGCGAAGGTCGCCTCGTCGAGGTGGACGTGACGGGCGGAGATCGCCACCGGGATCGGCGCCGGGTTCTGCACCTCCGTGCGGGCCTCGACGATGGCCGCCGCCTGGCGGGCGATGCTGAGCTCCTCGTCGGTCTTCACCACCAGGGCGCGGACCCGGGAGTGCGCCGCCGAGATCTCGGCCACCGGGGAGGCGGCGTCGACCCGGGCGTCGGCGTTGCGGTCCTCGTCGAGGACCAGATCGAGGAAGTCGAGGCGCTGGAGGATCCGCTGGCGCATGGCCGCGCCGTTCTCACCGATGCCGCCGGTGAGGACCACCGCGTCGAGGCCGCCCATCGCGGCGGCGTAGGCGCCGATGTACTTGCGCGCCCGGTGGGCGAAGACCGAGACGGCCAGGCGGCAGCGGTCGTCCCCCTGCGCGGCCCGGGCCTCGATGTCCCGCAGGTCGTTGCCGACCCCGGAGAGGCCGGCGAGCCCGGAGCGGCGGTTGAGCAGCGCGTCGACCCCGTCCACGTCCAGCTCGCCCGAGCGCAGGAGCGCCAGCACCACCCCCGGGTCGAGGTCGCCCGAGCGGGTCCCCATCACCAGCCCCTCCAGGGGGGTCAGCCCCATGCTGGTCTCGGTGGAGTGACCCAGCTCCACGGCGCAGGCCGAGGCGCCGTTGCCCAGGTGCAGGGTGATCAGGCGCAGGGACTCCAGGGGCTGCTTCAGGTGCGCCGCCGCCAGCGCGGCGACGTACTGGTGCGAGGTGCCGTGGAAGCCGAAGCGGCGCAGGTGCAGGCGCTCGGCCAGGTCCTGGTCCAGGGCGTAGGTGCGCGCCCGCCGGGGCAGGCGGGCGTGGAAGGCCGTGTCGAAGACCGCCACCTGCGGCAGCTCGGGCCAGGCCTCGCGGGCCGCCCGGATGCCGGCGAGGTTCGCCGGGTTGTGCAGGGGGGCCAGCGGGACGCAGGCCTCGATCTGGGCCTCGACGGCGTCGTCGATCCGGACGGCGTCGACGAAGGTCTCACCTCCGTGGACCACCCGGTGCCCGACGGCGTCGAGGGCCACCGGCCCCACCGCCTCGACCACCTCGGCGATGGCCGCGGGGTGGGTCTTCTCCTCTCCGATGCGCTCGACCTTGCCCGCCCGGATGACCTCGTCGGCCGAGAGGTCGATCACCTGCCACTTCAAGCTCGAGCTGCCACAGTTCAGCACCAGGATCTTCATGGTCCGGCATTGTGGGGTGAGCCGGCGCCCGAAGAAAAGCCCCGACTCTGCTCGCTCCTTCCCTTGGAGCCCGCAACGTGCGATTCCCCCCCGCCGATGGCCGGTCGGTGTCTCGAGCTGCAGGAGATGGTCGAGCTGGGCAGCGAGCTGCTGCCGGCAGAGGAGCGGCTCGCCCGGCGCGAGCACCTGCGTGCCTGCGAGGTCTGCAGCGAGCGCATCCTCTCCCTGGTCGAGGCGGGCCGCGAGGCGGGCTCCCGGGGAGAGAGCGACACCCTCGTGCGCGACCGCGCGGCGAGCATCGCCGCCGGGTGGAGCGCCCCCGCCAAGATCGGCCGCTACCAGCTGCAGGAAGAGCTCGGCGCCGGGGGCATGGGCCGGGTCTTCGCCGCCTTCGACCCCCGCCTCGAGCGCCGCGTCGCGCTCAAGGTGGTGCACCCCGAGCTGGTCTCGGCCGATCCCGCCTTCCAGACCCGCCTCCTGCGGGAGGCCCGCAGCGCCGCCCGCCTCGCCCACCCCAACGTCGTCGCGGTCCACGACAGCGGCACCCTGGGGGACGAGGTCTACGTGGCGATGGAGCTGGTCGAGGGCCCCGACCTCTCGACCTGGCTGGAGCAGGAGGAGCGGAGCCTCGCCGAGATCCTCGAGGTCTTCGTGCAGGCCGGCCGGGGGCTGGCCGCCGCCCACCGCGCGGGCCTGGTCCACCGGGACTTCAAGCCGGCGAACGTCCTGGTCGGCGACGACGGCCGGGTGCGGGTCTCGGACTTCGGCCTGGCCACCATCGCCGGCCCGGCGCTCGAGGAGGACACCGGCAGCCGCAGGGTCCGCGCCTCGGGGGTCTCGGTGGAGACCCCCCCGGACGCGGAGGCGCTCTTCACCCGCACCGGCGCCCTGGTGGGCACGCCGGGCTACATCGCCCCCGAGCTCCTCGGCGGCGCCCGGGCCACCGCCCTCTCGGATCAGTTCAGCTTCTGCGTCTCCCTCTACGAGGCGCTCCACGGCGCCCGCCCCTTCTGCCTCGATCGGCTCGAGGCCGTCGCGACCGGGGCGCCGCTGCCCCCCCCCGGCGAGGAGAAGCGCCGGCTGCCGCCCTGGCTGCGGCGCCTGCTGACCACCGGGCTGCAGCTCGATCCCGAGGAGCGCTTCCCCTCGATGTCGGCGCTGCTGGTGGCCCTCGACCAGGGACCGCGCCGCCGCCGCCAGCGGCGGCTGATCCTCGCCAGCGCGATCTTCTCCCTGACCCTCACCCTGGCGACCTTCGCCGGGGTGCGCGCCTACCGGGCGAGCCAGTGCCGGGGCGGCGGCGAGGAGCTGGCGGGAAGCTGGAGCGCCGAACGAAGGCAGGCCCTCGAGGCCGCCTTCGCCGCGGAGGGCAGCCCCTGGGCGGCGGCGGTCGGCCGGCGGGTGCTCGAGCGCCTGGAGCGCTACGCCAGCGACTGGAAGAGCGGACACCAGGCGGCCTGCCGCGCCACCCGCATCGAGGGCGCGCAGTCCGACGAGCTCCTGACCCTGCGGATGGCCTGCCTGCGCCAGAGCCGCCGGTCCCTCGAGCTGACCCTCGGCGGCCTGCTCGCTGGCGGTGAGGGCTGGGTCGCGCGCGCCGAGCCGGCCATCGTCGGCCTGCCGGATCTACGCCACTGCGCCGACGTCGATCGGCTGCGGGCCGCCCTCCCGCCTCCCGCGGACGAGGCGCTGGCCGCCCGGGTCGAAGAGCTGCGGGACGCCCTGCTGGCCCTGCAGGCGCGCCTGCGCTCCGGAGAGTCGGAGGCCGCCCTCGCCGAGGCGGAAGGCCGGGTGGAGGAGGCGCGATCGCTCGGCTACCCGCCCCTGGTCGCCGAGGCGCTCCTCTTCCGCGGCGAGGCCCTGGAGGCGGCCGCCCGCTACGAGGACGCCGGCGCCGTCCTCGAGGAGGCGGCCCTCCTGGCCCAGGGCGCCGGCGACGATCTCCGCGCCGCGCGCGCCACCCTCCTGCGCACCGGCACCCTCATCGAGCGCGATCGCCTCGAGGAGGCCGAGCAGGCCCTGCGCTACGCCCGCGCCTCCGTGGAGCGGCTGGGCGAGGTCACCCCGGAGCGCGCCGATCTGGCCTCCACCGAGGGCAGCCTCCTGGCGAGGCAGGGCCGCTTCGGGGAGGCGGTCGAGCACCACCGCCGGGCCCTCGAGCTGGCCCGCGCCGCCGGCGCCAACCCCCTCACCCTGGCGGACCTCGAGCAGGACCTCGGCAACGCGCTCGAGCGCTCGGGGAGCGTGGAGGAGGCGGTGAAGATCTTCGAGGGCGTGGCCGCGGCGATCCGCCGGGAGCTGGGCGAGGACCACCCCCGGCTGGCGCTGGCCCTGGCCAGCCTGGGCCGCGCCCAGCACCACAACGGCCAGGCGAAGCTGGCCCGGGAGACCCTCGAGGCGGCGGTGGCCATCTACGAGCGGACCGGCGGCGAGCGGACCCTCGGCGCCGCCATCGCCCTCAACTCCCTGGCCAACATCGCCTTCGCCGACCTCGAGCTCGAGCGCGCCGAGGCCCTCTACCGCCGCATCCTCGAGATCGTGAGCGAGGTCCACGGCCCCGAGCACAGCATGACGGCGGACATGATCCACAACCTCGCCGGCGTGCACCGCAAGGCCAAGCGCTACGCCGAGGCGCTCGCTGGCTACGAGCAGGCCCGGGCGATCTACGAGAAGCTCTACGGCGATCCCGATCACCCCACCCTCGCCTCGGTCTACGTCAACATCGGCACCACCCACGAGGCGGCCGGCGACCTGGACGCGGCCATCACGGCCTACTCCCGGGGCCTGGCGATCCGGGAGAAGGCCTTCGGCCCCGAGAGCCCCCGGCTGCTCTCCGCCTTGATCGGCCTCTCCGACGCGAAGAACAAGAAGAAGGACTTCGAGGGAGCGCTCGCGCACTCCCGGCGAGCGCTCGCCATCGTCGAGAAGTCGCGCAGCCCCGACCACGCGGATCTGATCTTCCCCCTCCACAGCCTGGGGACGATCTACGGAGCGCTGAAGCGCTACCGGGAGGCGATCGAGGCGCTCTCCCGGGCCCTGGCCCTCTCCGAGGTCGCCCTGGGCCCCGATCACCCGCGCCACATCTACCAGCTCCAGGCCATCGGCGAGGCGCACCTCGGCCTGGGGGAGCACGCCGAGGCCCTGGCGGTCAGCGAGCGCGCCGCCCGGCTCGCGCGCGAGGCCCCCGCCGACTTCGATCCCACCGTGCTCGCCGACGCCGAGTTCGTACACGCGCGCGCTCTCTGGCCGCAGAAGGTCCAGCGGAAAAGGGCCCGGGCCCTCGCCCTGCACGCCGCCGAGCGCTACGTCGCCCTCGGCCAGACCGAACACGAGGAGTACCGCAAAATGCTGTCCTGGCTGTCCAGCCACCCGGAGGGCGCTCGGGGGTCCAGTCCGTAGGACTCCCTGGGGGCGGATCCCCAATGCGCCGCGAGCCCCGCGGTCTTAAGCTGTAGTCACCATGACGATCGCAACGGGGGAAGGCGGAGCGATTCGTGGACGGGTGTTGGCGGAACTCTTCGCGCGCCTGGCTCGCGAGAGGTTCACCGGTGCCCTCATCGTGAAGCGGGGCGAGGAGCTCTCTCGCGCCTACTTCAAGAGAGGCTACCTGGTGGGCGCCATGGTCTACGGGCGCTTCAAGCCCCTGGGCATCACCTTCCTCGAGTCGGGGATGATCGACATCGAGGCCCTCAACGCCTCGCTCGCGATCATCGCCCGGGCACAGGTGCCTCAGGGGCAGGTGCTCGTGGAGATGGGCGCGATCAGCGAGGAGCAGCTCGAGATCGGGCTGCACCGCCAGGTCCTCTCCTGCGCCGCGGCCCTCCTCCTCCTGCCGGACGGCGAGTGGCACCTCGAGGAGGAGGTCGAGTACCCGGTCTGGACCGAGGGCATCCGGGTGCGGCCGGGGATGGCCGTGCTCCAGGCCTTCCTCGAGCCCAAGGCCGAGCCCCTCCTCCACGACATCCTCGACGAGCTCGGCTCGACCCTCCTCTGCCTGCGGGTCGAGGCCCCCGAGGTGATCGAGCTCTTCGAGCTCGAGCCCGACGAGGCCCGCGCCATCGCCCACCTCGACGGCCGCAACGAGGTCCAGGACATCGCCGGAAGGACGGGGCTCCCGCTCGAGCACGTCCTCGCCCTGGTGGCCTCCCTGGCGATCTTCCACCTGGTGGCCGCCATCGGAGTCGATCACGAGATCGTGGACCTGGTTCCCCACCACGAGGAGGATGACTCGCGGGGCCTCCGCCTGCTGCCGGCCCCGGCCACCCTCGACACCCCGAACGTGGGCACCCGGATCGAACGGGCGCCGGCGAAGGAGGCGAGCACCCCTGCGCCCACGAAGCCCACGGCCCCGAAGACCGCACCTCCCAGGGCCGCCCCGAAGAAGGCCGCCCCGAAGAAGGCCGCGCCTCCCGAGGCGGGAAGGGAGAAGTCCGCTCCCTCCGCGAAGCCCGACCCGAAGGTCCCGAAGCCGAAGCTCGAGCAGCCCCCCCCACGCCCTCCCTCCCGAGCCCCGCATCCAGACCGACGCCGAGCGCAAGGAGCGCGCGGCCCGGCTCTTCCGCCAGGGGATGGAGTTCTTCGAGCGGGAGAACTACGAGGGCGCCCTCCCCTTCCTGCGGGACGCCGTCCATCTCGACCCCACGCAGGGCCTCTGGAACGCCTACTTCGCCTGGACCCTCCACCTGGTGGGCCCCCCGGAGGTGGTGGGGACCCAGGTGCGCAAGATCCTGGAGCTGATGGCGGACAGCCCGGAGGGCGGAGAGCGGGCGCGCTACTTCCTCGGCCAGCTCCCCGAGGACGAGGGCGACCAGAGCCTCGACGCCTGGATGTAGTCCTACTCGTCGAGGAGGCGGGCGAGCGCCTCGCAGAGCTCCTGGGTCCGGTAGGGCTTCTGGAGGAAGTGCAGCCCCGCGGCGAGGCTGCCGTCCGAGGCCGAGATCTCCTCGGTGTAGCCGCTGGTGAAGAGGACCTTCATCTCGGGCCGGGCGGCCTGGAGCTCGCGGGCCAGCTGCGGGCCCTTGCCGTCGGGGAGGATCACGTCCGAGAGCAGGAGATCGATCGGCCCGGCGAAGGCCAGGCTGACCCGCAGCCCCTCCGCCACGCTCCCGGCCTCCAGCACCCGGTAGCCCTGCCCCTCGAGGGTGGCCACGCAGACCTTCCGCACCGCCGGCTCGTCCTCCACCACCAGGAGGGTCTCCTTCCCCCGGCGCTCGAGGGGGACCTCTCCCTCGCTGTCCTCCGCGTCCGTCTTTCCCCGATGCCGAGGCAGGTAGATCTCGAAGGTGGTCCCCGCGCCCGGCCGGCTCTCGAGCTCGATGAAGCCGCCGCTCTGGCTGACGATGCCGTGGCACATGGCCAGGCCGAGGCCGGTCCCGCCCCGCTCGCCCTTGGTGGTGTAGAAGGGCTCGAAGATGTGCTGCTGGGTGTCGAGGTCGACGCCCTCGCCCGTGTCCCGCACCACGATCTGGAGATAGGGCCCCGCGCTGCGCAGGCCGTTGCCCCAGCGGTCGAGGACCACGTTGTGAGTCTCGAAGGTGAGGGTGCCCCCGGCCGGCATGGCGTCCCGGGCGTTCACCGCCAGGTTCACCAGGAGCTGCTCGAACTGACCCGGGTCCACCAGGATGGTCCAGGCCCCCTCCTCCAGGCTGGCCTCGAGGGTGATCTGCTCCCCGAGGAGGCGGCGCAGGAGCCGCTCGATCCGGCGGATGTGGTCGTTCGGATCGATGGGCTTGGGCTCGATGATCTGCTTGCGCGCGAAGGTCAACAGCTGGCGGGTCAGGTCCGTGGCGCGAGAGCTGGCCTCCCGGATCGCCTCGAGCAGCTCGGTCGTGTCCTTCGAGGCCTCCAGGCTCATCTCGAGGAGATCGAGCGAGCCGAGGATCGCGGTCAGCATGTTGTTGAAGTCGTGAGCGACGCCGCCGGCGAGCCGGCCGATGGCCTCGAGCTTCTCCTTGTGGAGGCTCTCCTCCGCGAGGCGCTTCTGGAGGGTGATGTCCTCGTAGGTCCCGAGGACGCCGATGACCTCGCCCTCCGAGCCGCGCAGGGGCCGCTTGCTGGTCCGCAGCCAGATCGTCCGGCCGTCCGGGGTGGTCTGCGGCTCCTCGTAGCCGAGCTTCTCCACCTGCCCCCGCATGACCGCGAAGTCGTCGGCCCGGTAGAGCTCGGCCTGATCCCGCCACCCCAGCGAGAAGTCGTCGACCCCGACGACCTCCTCGGGGTGCAGCTTGCCCGCGTCCCGGGCGAAGAGCGCGTTGCAGCCCAGGTAGCGCCCCCGGAGATCCTTCCAGAAGACCCGCACCGGGATGGAGTCGAGGACCAGCTGAAGCATCCGGCCCGGATCGAGGACCGCGTCGCTCCCCGGCTCCTCCGCCTCGCCCTCGGGCTCGTCTCCGATCAGCTCGAAGAGCGCGAGGAAGACGAAGGAGGCGCCCTCCCCGGGCCCGGTCACCCGCTGCACGCGCAGCTCGTAGTGGCGATCCGATCCCGGCCGGGCCGCCACGATCCCGAGGCAGTGATCCCGCCGGGCCTCACCCGAGGCGACCCGCCGCAGCGCGGCGGTGCAGTCCTCGTCCATCAGGGAGACGAGGCGCGGGAGATCGGCTCCCTGCAGCGCCGCCCGGGGCTGCCCCAGCGCCTCGGTGAAGCGAGGGTCGGAGAAGAGGACCACCTCTCCCGCGAGGACGGCGAAGGCCAGGGCGCCGCTCTCCGAGGCCGCGCCCAGGGCGGGCAGCAACGCCTCCCGCTCGGTGTGGCGAAGGATCTGCTCCACCCGCTCGAGCTCCAGCTCGAAGATCCGGCGGTGCAGGTGCGCCTGCCAGAGGCATCTTCTCTTTTCGGCCATGACCTCGTCCCCCGGGGTCGGCCGGCTCTCGTCGGCCACTGCTAGGTTTCGACCAACCAGCGCTTCGCGTCCTCGAGGTCCTTGGCGTAGTAGTTGTCGCGGAAGATCGCGCTGGCGATGATCCTCTGCACCCCGGTGATCCCCACCAGGGCGCTGCGTCCGTTCCTGTCACTGCGGACCAGGCTGCGAGAGAAGTCCTTCGTCTCCTTGGTGAAGTAGGCGTCCCTCACGTCGGTGAGCACCCGGAGGGGCTCGTCCCCCAGCGCCTGCATCCGGCGCTTGGCCTCCTCGAGCACGGGCATCATCGCCTCGCCTCGCAGGCCGCTCAGATCGATGAAGAGGATGGACTTCCCCTCGTGTACGAGGGTGCTGACGCGCTCGCTCATGGTTCCCCTGGCTCCGGTCTCTCGGGCCTCGCCCGAGCCACAATCATACCCCTTTTCTTGCGGCCGTCGCGGGCGCTTCTCCCGGGTCTGCCGGAGGCAGGCGCGCAGCGGGAAGGAGCGCTATGCTGCCGCCTGCCATGCCCGTCCCCCTGCGAAAGCGGCTGCGCCGCGCGCTGCGCGCGCTCTTCCTCCGGCTGCTGGTGGCCCTCCTGGGCCTGCTCCCGGTGGGCCTGGCGCTCCGCGCGGGCCGCTTCCTCGGGAGGTGGGTCCACCGCCTGGCCCACCGGAGCCGGGAGCTCACGCTCACGCACCTGGGGCAGGCTTTCCCCCAGCTTTCGGAGGCGGAGCGCGAGGCCCTCTCCCGCGCCTGCTTCGAGAGCCTCGGCGAGCACCTCCTCGAGGACCTGGTCGTCCGCCGGGTGGAGCGGCGGCTGAACACCTGGGTCACCCTCGATCCGGAGAGCCAGGAGATCCTCGAGCGCGCCTACGGCTCGGGCCGGGGCGTGGTGCTCTGCACCGGCCACCTGGGCAACTGGGAGCTCGCCGCGCGCGCTCTGTGCCGCCGCGGCTTCCCGGTCACCGCGCTCGCTCGCCGCAGCCACGACGCCGGGATCGCCGCGCTGCTCGAGCGCTTCCGCCGCGAGGGCGGCGTCGAGCTGATCTACCGGGGTGAGCCCGCCAACGCCCGCAAGATCCTGGCCACGCTGCGCCGGGGCTCGGCGCTCTTCGTGCTCGTCGACCAGGACCTCGACGAGCGCAGCGTCTACGTCCCCTTCTTCGGCCGCGACGCCCGCAGCGTCCGAGGCCCGGCGGACCTCGCGCTGCGCAGCGGCGCCCACCTCCTGGTGGGCTGGATCCACCGCGAGGCCCCGGGGGAGGGCCACCGGATCTCCATCCGGGAGCTGGCCGTCGAGCCCACCGGGGATCGAGAGGCCGACGTGCTGCGGCTGACCGCCGAGATCCAGGCGACCCTGGAGGAGGCCATCCGGGCCGCGCCGGAGCAGTGGGTCTGGTTCCATCGCCGCTGGTACCGCCGGCCGGGGGAAGAAAGCACCGTCGGCGATTGACGACGGGCCGGGCGGTGCCGACGATGCCGGGGTCCCTCTCTCGAGATCCCGTCTCCTTCGATCCACGGAGCCCACCATGACCGACAAATCCGTCTCCTTCATTCGCTCTCTCTGCGCCGGCCAGATCGAAGAGGAGGTCATCTTCCCCTTCCCCAAGATGAAGGAAGAGGAGCGGGAGCTGGTCCAGGGCGTCATCGCCTCGGTCGACGACCTGCTCGGCCCCAAGGCCGAGGAGTTCGCGAAGTGGGACGTCGCGGGTGAGATGCCCGAGGAGTTCATCGAGGAGATGAAGGCCTTCGGCCTCTTCGGCCTGATCATCCCCGAGGAGCAGGGCGGCATGGGCTTCGGCAACATGGCCTACTCCCGGACCCTGCAGCAGATCTCCCATCACGACGCCTCGGTCGCCGTGACCGTGGGCGCCCACTCCTCGATCGGCATGCGAGGCCTGAAGCTCTTCGGCACCGACGAGCAGAAGGCGCGCTACTACGAGAAGCTCTGCACCGGCGAGATGATCGCGGCCTTCTGCCTCACGGAGGCCGGCGCCGGCTCGGACGCCGCCGCGGTGAAGACCACCGCCGAGGAGAAGGACGACCACTACCTCCTCAACGGCTCCAAGATCTGGATCACCAACGGCGGCTTCGCCGACTTCTTCACCGTCTTCGCCAAGACGGGTGAGAAGGACGGGCGCAGCAAGCTCTCGGCCTTCATCGTCACCCGCGACATGGAGGGCGTCTCCACCGGACCCCACGAGGACAAGATGGGCATCCGGGGCTCCTCCACCGTCACCGTCTACTTCGAGGACGTGAAGGTCCCGAAGGAGAACCTGCTGGGCGAGAAGGGCGACGGGTTCAAGGTGGCCATGGCCATCCTCAACAGCGGCCGCTCGGGGCTGGGCGGCGGCGCGGTCGGCGGCATGAAGATGCTGATCAAGAAGAGCGCGACCTACGCCATGGAGCGCAAGCAGTTCGGGGAGCCCATCGGCACCTTCGGCTCCATCAAGGAGAAGATCGCCAACATGGTTGTCGACTGCTACGCCACCGAGGCGGCCGTCACCATCGTCGCCCACCTCTCCGACGAGGAGTACGAGGACTACTCGGTCGAGGCGGCCATCACCAAGGTCTTCGCCTCCGAGGCCCTCTGGCGCGCGGCCGACGAGGCCCTGCAGATCGCCGGCGGCACCGGCTACATGAAGGAGTACCCCTACGAGCGCGTGCTCCGGGACGTCCGGATCAACCGCATCTTCGAGGGCGCCAACGAGATCCTCCACCTCTTCATCGCCCTGACGGCGCTCAACGACGTGGGCCAGGGCCTCAAGGAGATGTCCAAGAGCCTCAAGGGCATCTTCGATCACCCGATCAAGGGCTTCGGGCTGCTCCAGGAGTACGCCCGGAAGCGGGCCGGCTGGGCCACCGGCATCCAGGCCTTCGACCCGCCGAGGATGGAGCGGGTCCACGAGAGCCTGCGGGCCGAGGCCGTGCTCTTCGAGTCCCTCACCCGCGAGCTGGCCACCATGGCCGACCGCCTCCTGCGCAAGCACGGCAAGAAGATCATCGGCAAGCAGTTCGCCACCCGCCGGATGGCGAAGGTGATGATCGACCTCTTCATGCTCGCCTGCACCCTCTCCCGGGTCAGCCAGGCCATCGAGGAGAAGGGCGCCGAGAAGGCGGCCCCCGAGGTGAAGATCGCGAAGGTCTTCGCGGGCCAGGTGAAGCGGCGCTGCGTCCAGGCCTTCAACGACATCGATCGCAACACCGACGAGCTGATGAAGGAGCTCGCGGACTTCGCCTACGAGCACGAGGGTTACATCTGGGACGTGATTTGAGGCGGGCTCGCCTCGGGGGGCTCCTCGCGGTCCTCTCCCTCCTGATCACCGCCTGCGGCGGGGCGATCGTCGAGCGCGACGTCCCCTACGACGACCGCTTCGGCCAGCAGACGGTGATGAACCTCTACCTCCCGGGCGAGGGCGGCGCCGGCCGCCCGGGGGTGATGCTCATCCACGGGGGCGGCTGGCGCAACGGCGGCCGCTTCCACATGAGGGATCTGGCCCGGAGGCTGGCCCGGACGGGCTACGTCGCCGCCAACATCGAGTACCGGCTGGCGCCCGAGCACCCCTATCCGGCCGCGGCCCAGGACAGCCTCTGCGCGCTGGCCTTCTTCCGCGCCGAGGCGGGCCGCCTCGGGCTCGATCCCGATCGGGTGGCGGTCCTGGGCTACTCGGCCGGCGGCCACCTCGCCGCGCTCATCGGGGTCGCGCCCGACCTGCCGGGGATCCAGCCCGACTGCGCCGCCGGCGGCACCCCCGCGCCGGCGGCCGTCATCGGCGGCGCCGGGGTCTACGACTTCGACACGGACCTCACCCGCGACACCTTCATCGTGCCCAACTTCATGGGGGGGAGCATCGAGGAGCTGCCCGAGGCCTGGGCGGAGGCCTCGCCCATCAACCACGTCGAGGCCGGTGAGCCCCCCTTCCTGATGGTGGCCGGCACCACCGACCCCCTGCTGGGCCAGCAGCGGAGCATGCTCTCGGCGCTGCGGGCCGCGGGCAACGACGCCCGCCTCCTGGTGGTGCCGGGCAGCGGCCACAGCACCGGCCCTGGGGCGGGCTTCACCGACCGGGCCGTCGAGCAGAGCGTCGAGACCCCGGAGGCCATCCTCGCGATCTTCGACTTCCTCGCGGAGACGGTGGGCGCCCCGTGAACGCCGCCCTGCTCCTCCTGCTCCTCGGCGCCGCGGCCGGCGCCCCGACCGCCGACCCCTACGGGCCGCGGGATGCCGTCCACCTCCCGCCCCTCGCGATCCACGCCTTCGGCGGGATGCTGGAGTACGAGCGCTACGCCCTGCCCGAGCAGCACCTCTCCCTCGCGTTGCGCGCGGGCCTGCGCTCGGCCGCCCGGGAGGACTTCCGGGGCCTGGGCCTCTCGGCCGGGGCCGAGCTGCGACTCTGGCCGGCGCAGCGCCTCGTGGCCTTCAAGCCGGCACCCGAGGTCATGGCCGGCCCCTACCTCGGCCTGGCCCTCGACCTCGAGGGCAGCGGCCTGCGCGCCACGACCGGCGAGAAGGTGGGGAGCCACCTGGCCTTCGGCCTCACCGCGCTCGGCGGCTACCGTCTGCTGACCGGCTTCGGGCCGGTGGCGACGATCTTCGTGGGCGCCGTCCTCCAGCGCTCGCTGATCTTCGACGGCCGGACCGCCGGCCTGACGATCCTCCGGCCCGCCTGGGGCTTCACCCTCGGCTGGGTCTTCTGAGGACCCTGGCCAGCGCCGCCGCTGCTGGCGAGGATCCCCCTGGAGAAGCTCACCCTGGAGCTGGCCGCCGGGGGGGACTGAATCAGGCGACGCCCTCGACCGGCCGGTCGGACGCGCCGAGCAGCGCCTCGATCTCGGCCAGCATCTGCCCGAGCTTCAGGGGCTTCTGCAGCACCCGGTCCACGCCCCCGGGGCCGATGGCGGACTGGGCCAGGGGGAGATCGTTCCCGGTGAAGAGCAGCACCGGCACGTCCGCCCGGATCGCCTTGATCTTCGCGGCGAGATAGTCGCCTCGCAGCCGGGGCATCGCCAGGTCGGTGATGATCAGATCGTAGGCCTCGGGCGCGCTCTCGAAGGCCTCCAGCGCGTCGAGGCCGCTGTTGTGGACCTCCACCTCGTAGCCGGCCTCCTCGAGGGTGGCCCGGAAGACGGAGGTGATCATCTCCTCGTCGTCGACCAGGAGGATGCTCCCGCTCCCCCTCCCGAGGACCGGCTGCTCTTCGACGGCCCCCACCCCCTCGGGCTCGCAGGCGGGGAGCCAGACCTCGAAGCAAGAGCCCTCGCTCGGGGTGCTCGAGACCCTGATCGTCCCGCCCCGGCTCTCGACGATCCCGTGCACCACCGAGAGCCCGAGGCCGGTCCCCTCTCCGGCCTTCCGGGTGGTGAAGAAGGGCTCGAAGAGCCGCTGCTGGACCTCGGGGCTCATCCCGCTGCCGTTGTCGATGACCGCGAGCCGCACGTGGTCGCCGGCCGCCAGGCCGAGCCGCTCCGCGGCCGGGGCGTCGAGCGCGAGATCCTCGAGCTCCAGGATGATCCGGCCGGGGGCGATGCCGATGGCCAGGGAGGCGTTGGTGCAGAGGTTGACCACGATCCGCTCGATGTCTCCGGGCGCCACCCGGACGTGGGTGGCGGTCCGTCCCTGGAGCCGGACGTCGATGGAGGTGGGGATGGTGGCCCGCACCAGCTTGAGCGCCTCCTCGACCTGGGTCTGGACCCTCAGCGGGCCGGCCTCGTCCGGCAGCCGCCGGCTGAAGGCGAGGATCTGGCGGGTCAGGTCGGCCGCCCGCTCGGCCGCCTGCTGCACCCGCTCGAGATCCCCCACCGTCTCGGCCGGGTTGCCCTCCCGCAGGAGAGCGCGCTCCGTGTAGCCGACCACGCCGGCGAGGACGTTGTTGAAGTCGTGGGCGATGCCGCCGGCCAGGGTGCCGATCGCCTGCATCCGCTGGGACTGCTCCACCTGGCTCTCGAGCGCGACCTGCCGGGTCACGTCCCGGCGGGCGGAGACGTAGCCCCGGGTCTGTCCCTCGGGATCCCGGATCGCGGCGATGGTCGCGTCCTGGAGGATGATCCGTCCCTCCTTCGTCCGGTTGTGGAAGCGGCCGTGCCAGATCTCCCCCCGGGCCAGCGCCGCGTAGAGCTCCCGGTAGAAGGCCTCCTCGTGCAGGTCGCTCTTGAGGATCGAGGGCCGCTTCCCGACGACCTCCTCGCTCGAGTAGCCCGTCGTGGCCTCGAAGGCCGGGTTGACGTACTGGATCACGCTCTCGGCGTCGGTGATCACGATGTCCTCGACGGCCTGCTCGACGGCGGCGGCCAGGAGCGCCAGGCGGCTGGCCTGCTCCTCGCGCAGCGCGATCGCCTCCACCATGGCCTCCGTGCGCTGGCGCACCCGGCGGCGCAGCTGCTGGGCCCAGACGAGGCTGGCCAGCGCGATCATCAGCAGCGCACCGAGGCCGTAGCCCAGCAGCTCCAGCAGGCGCTGGCGGCGCCGGGCCGCCTCCTCCGGATCGGGCACGAAGCCGGCGATCCGGTCGATGTCGGCCGTGACCCCCGTGAACTGGAACTCGCTGGCCATCCGCCCCCAGCGGCCGGGGTTCATGTGGCCGATCTCGACGAGGGTCGGCATCACGGTCCGCTTCATGGCCGCGGCCTCCTCGAGCAGCGCCACGCGGGTCAGCGGCTCGGGGCGCTGGGTCGGCAGGCTCCGGATGAGCTCGGCGAGCTCCTCGGGGTGCGCCATCGCGTAGGCCCAGCCCTTCATGGAGGCGGCGCGGAACGCCTCGACCCGCTCGGGCTCGCGCTCGAGGAGGGCCTCGCTGGTGAAGAGGGTGTCGCCGTAGAAGTCCACGCCGTAGTCGACCGGATCGAGGAGGGCCACCTCGATGCCCCGGCGCTTGAGCTTCAAGGGCTCGTCGATCACGTAGGCGGTCATCGCGTCGACCCGCCCCTCGACCAGATCGTCGACCCGCCAGGTGTGTGGGAGGACCTGGACGGAAGAAGGAGAGGGCTCGGTGCTGACCGAGACTCCCTCCCGCTTGAGCATCGCCAGCAGCGGGCTCGCCCCGTGGCTCTCGTCCATCAGGGTCCGGCCCACCAGGTCGGTCGGCGTCCGGATCTCCGACTCCCGGAGCGAGAGGATGACGTAGGGCGAGTGCTGGAAGACCGCCGCGAGCGCCACGACCGGGGCGCCGGTGAGGCGGGCGTAGAGCAGATCGCCGCCGTCGTGCACCCCGAACTCGATCTCCTCCCCGGCCACCTCCTGGATCGGCCGCCGGTCCGGAGCGCCCTCGACGATCTCCACCTCCAGCCCGGCCTCCCGGTAGTAGCCCCGCTCCTTCGCCGCGTAGTAGCCGGCGAACTGGAAGGCGTGGAACCACTTCAGCTGGAGCCGGACGGGAGTGGGCGCGCCCCCGGCCCACGCGCTCGCCGGCACGGCGGCGAGCAGGGCCAGCAAGAGCAGGATCCTCACCGGGATCCTCCTGGCGCTCCTCTTCGGTTCCATCTTCATGCGTCCCGGCACCAAAACTAGAGGGAAGGACGCCCGCTGTCGAACCCCGCTACTTCTCGATCTGGGCGAGGCCCTGCTCGAGGTCCCGGATGATGTCCGCTGCGGCCTCGATGCCGATGGAGAGCCGCACCGCGTTGGGGGGGATCCCCGCCTTCTTCTTGCCCTCGGCGTCGATGGCCGCGTGGGTCATGGCCCCGGGGTGCTCGATGAGGGTGCGCAGCTGGCCGAGGGAGACCGCGAGGGTCAGGGTGTAGGCGTGCTTCGCCATCCAGTCGACGGCCTTCACCGTGTTCTTCGGATCGGCGGCGTCCTCCTCGGCGATCTCGAAGTAGATCATGTTCGAGGGCGCGAAGTTCCCGTGGGGGTCGCGCATCTGCTTCTTCGCCAGCTGGTAGTCGGGGTGGTCCTCGAGCCCCGGGTAGCGCAGGACGGTGACCCTCGGGTGGCCGCGCAGGAAGCGGGCGACCTCGAAGGCGGTCTTCATCTGCCGCTCGAGGCGCATCGGGAGGGTGGGCAGGCCGTAGACGAGGATCGGCCAGGCGCTTTTCGGCGCCAGGGCCCCCCCGAAGTCCTTGCGATAGAGGAGGAGCTGCCCCTCCAGGGCGTGCGGCGCGATCACCACCCCGCCCATGTCGGTGCCGTAGCCGCCGATGTTCTTGGTGAGGGAGTGGACGATGATGTCCGAGCCCAGCTCGATGGGGCGCTGACAGAAGGGCGTGGCGAAGGTGTTGTCGACGATGATCCAGATCCGCTCCTCTTCCGCGCGCCCGGCGTTGATCTCGTCGACCAGGGCCCGGACCGCGCCGATGTCGATCAGCTCGAGGGTGGGGTTCACCGGGGTCTCGAAGTAGACGGCCCGGGTGGTCTCGTCGATGGCGCCCCGCAGGGCCGCGGCGTCCCGCACGTCGACCAGGCGCGCCTCGATGTTCAGCTTGGGGTACCAGCCGGTGAGCAGGCTGTAGGTGCAGCCGTAGAGGGTGCGGTGGGCGACCACCGAGTTTCCGGACTGCAGCACCACCCCGAGGGCCGCGCTGATGGCGGCCATGCCGGTGGCGAAGGCGACGGCGACGTCGCCACCCTCGACGGCCGCCAGCTCGTCCTCGAGCATGCCGCGGGTCGGCTCGTCGAGGCGGTCGTAGATGTAGATCGGCTCGGCCTTGCTGCCCTCACCGCTGGCGTACTCGGCGAAGCCCTTGGCGCCCCGCTGGGTGTCGTCGAGGCGGTAGGTCACGCTCGAGGACTGGGGCGGGATGATGTGGTGCTTGAAGTCCCACTTCTCGGTGAAGTGTCGGCCGTGGATGAGGAAGGACTGGACGTCGACTCCCTCGGGGATGTCCGGAGGACCGGGGAGCGGCTTCTTGTCGGTCATGGTGTCTCCTTGGCTACCAGCTTGAAAATAGCAATCCTCATGCCATGGTTGATCAGGCGGGAGCGCACGGCTATACTCATTGGAGAATTGGACTCAAATGCATGAAATCACGGTGCTTTTCAGATACTGGCACACCTGGGCCAGATCGCCGCGGCGCCGTGGGTCCCGGCGTGCTGCTCCTCTCCGCCTGCGTTCTCTGCGCCTGTGGCGGCCCGCGACCGGCGGCGGACGCCTCCCCGCCCCCCGAGGGGATCGACCTGAAGGGGGTGGCGGCCTGGCACCACCAGGGCACCGAGCTGCGGGCCAGCGTGGTGGCCGCCGGCGCCCACTTCCCGGAGGGGCTCGCCCTCGCCGAGCTCCGCGGCGCCAAGATGCACCTGGTGAGCCCGGGGCTGACCTTCCAGGCGGCCCGGGCCCGGATCGATCTGGAGACCCTCGAGGGAGCGGGCGAGGACGAGGTCATCCTCGAGGGCCAGGGCTTCCGGGCCACCGGCGGGCGCTTCACCCTCTCGGCCCGGAGCAAGGAGCTGGTGATCTCCTCGCCGGTCCGCGTGGAGACCCCGGGCCGATGAGCCGCCTCTCGCTCCACCTGGGCCTCGCCCTCCTCCTCCTCGGCCTCGGCGCACCGGCCCGGGCCGAGGCGCCGGCCGGCCGCGCCCTGCCCGCGGTGCGGATCGTCGCCGAGACCATGAAGGTGAAGGGGGCGGAGAACCGCGCCGTCTTCACCGGCAAGCCCGGCAAGCCGATCCAGGTCACCCGCGGTGAGGATCGCCTCGACTGCGCCCGCCTGGTGGTCTCCTACGACGCGAGCGGCGCGGTGGAGACCTTCGTCGCCGAGGGCAGCGTCCACATGGTGCGCAAGGCGCGGCACCTTCGCTCCGAGCGGGCCGAGCTCGACAACCGCAAGAACCTCCTGACCCTCACCGGCGATCCCGTCATGGAGGAGGGCAAGAACCTCGTCCGCGGCGAGGTGATGCGCTACGACCTCGAGCGGGACGAGGTCGAGGTGCAGCAGGTCGAGGCCCGGGTCGAGCTCGAGCGGGTCGCGCCGGCAGAAGGGGGCAAGCGGCCGTGAGCGACGTGGTCCTCCAGGCCGTGGGCGTCACCAAGTCCTACCGCCGGCGCAAGGTCGTCGACGGGGTGAGCTTCGAGGTGCACGCCGGCGAGGTCTTCGGCCTGCTCGGGCCCAACGGCGCGGGCAAGACCACGACCTTCAACATGATCGTCGGGCGCGTGCGCCCGGAGAGCGGAGAGGTCTACCTCGGCAAGGAGGCCATCACCCGGCTGCCGATGTACCGGAGGGCCCGCAAGGGCCTGGGCTACCTGCCGCAGGAGGCGTCGATCTTCCGGCGGCTCACCGTGAGGGAGAACTTCCTGGCCATCCTCGAGGCCAGCAGGGTCCCCCGGCCCGAGCGCGAGGCGCGGGTCGAGTCCCTCCTCGAGGACTTCGATCTCTCCCGCATCGCCGACAGCCTGGGCGGGACCCTCTCCGGAGGAGAGCGGCGGCGGGTGGAGGTCGCCCGCTGCCTGATCCCCAATCCCTCGGTGGTGCTCTTCGACGAGCCCTTCGCCGGGGTGGACCCGATCGCCGTGGGCGAGCTGCAGACCTTGATCCGCAGCCTGGAGGCCCGCGGCATCGCCGTCATCATCACCGATCACAATGTCCGCGAGACCCTCGGGATCTGCGACCGGGCCGCCGTCCTGGCCAACGGGAAGCTGCTCGCCGTGGGATCACCCGAGGAGATAGCTGGTAATCCGAGTGCGAGGGCGGTGTATCTTGGGGACGCCTTCTCGCTCGATGGAGCCCGGGACCGCCTGGCCTCCTGAACACCCCTTCCGAGAGTCAGGAACGACGAGACCCATGGGTTTGGAGCTGAAACAATCGCTGAGGATGTCGCAGCAGCTGGTCATGACGCCCCAGCTGCAGCAGGCGATCAAGCTCTTGCAGCTCTCCCGCATGGAGCTGGTCGACCTCGTGAGGGAAGAGATGATGGAGAACCCCCTCCTCGAGGAGGGGCAGGACGACGACGGACCGCGCGAGCGCTCCGCCGACGCCCCGGAGCGGAAGCAGCGCGACGAGGACGTCGAGAACCCCCGGGAGACCGTGCCCGAGAACGACCCCAAGGCCGAGAAGGCCTCCGAGGACATCGACTGGGAGAGCTACCTCGAGAACTACCAGCAGTTCGGCTCCACCGCGGGCCCCGGCGTGCGCCCCAACGAGGACCTGCCCGGCGTCGAGCAGACCCTCAGCCAGAGCGACACCCTCTTCGACCACCTGGTCTGGCAGATGCGCCTCTCCAACTTCACCGAGGAGGAGGAGCGCGCGGCCCTCTTCATCATCGGCAGCCTCTCCGACGACGGCTACTTCCGCCTCCCCGACGACGACGGTGACCCCCTCATCCGCTGCGCCCACGAGGCCGAGGTCAGCCTCACGGTGGCCGAGCGGGCCCTGCGCAAGGTGCAGAACTTCGATCCCCTGGGGGTCGCCGCCCGCGACCTGCGCGAGTGCCTGATGATCCAGGCCCGGGCCATGGGCGAGGACGACACCCTGGTCGGCGAGATCATCCAGCACCACCTCAAGGAGGTGGAGGCCCACAACATCCCGGCCATCGCCAAGACCCTCAAGGTCAGCATCCCGGCGGTGGCCGAGGCGGTGAAGATCATCACCGACATGGAGCCTCGGCCGGGGCGCCAGTACACCGGGAGCGAGCCGGTCTACATCACGCCCGACGTCTACGTGCACAAGATCAGCGGCAAGTACGTGACCGTCATCAACGACGACGGCCTCTCCAAGCTGAAGGTCTCCGCGGCCTACCGGCGCACCCTGAAGAGCGGGGAGGCCGGCGCCGCCAAGGAGTACATCCAGGAGAAGCTGCGCTCGGCCCAGTGGCTGATCCGCTCCATCCACCAGCGGCAGCGGACCATCTACAAGGTCACCGAGTCGATCGTGAAGTTCCAGCAGGAGTTCTTCGACCAGGGCATCGGCTACCTCAAGCCGCTGATCCTGCGGGACGTCGCCGAGGACATCGGCATGCACGAGTCGACGGTCTCCCGGGTGACCACCAACAAGTACGTCCACACGCCCCAGGGCATCTACGAGCTGAAGTTCTTCTTCAACTCGGCCATCACCCGGACCGGTGGCGAGGATCTGGCCAGCGAGGCCGTGAAGTCGAAGATCAAGAAGATCGTCGCCGGAGAGGACCTCAAGAAGCCCCTCTCGGACCAGAGGATCGTCGCGATCCTCGAGGAGCAGGGCATCGAGATCGCGCGCCGGACGGTGGCGAAGTACCGCGACCAGCTCGGCATCCTCCCCTCCTCCAAACGGCGCCGGCTCTACTAGCGCCGCACGCGCTCCCTTCCTCTCACCCCCGGGCCCTCGACCGAACGGCCCCTACCTCCTGAAATGGCTGATTCCGGCTCCATTCGACTCGCTGATCTCCTCGACCGGGGAGCCCTCCTTCCCGATCTCCAGGCCGGCGCCAAGGACGCGGTCCTCCGCCAGATCGTCGCGGCCCTCGCCGAGAAGCACGCCGACCTCGACGGCGAGGCGGCCCTGCAGAGCCTGCTCGAGCGCGAGCAGCTCGGCAGCACCGGCGTCGGCGAGGGGGTGGCCATCCCCCACGCGAAGATCGACGTGCCCGAGGTCCTCGCGGCGCTGGCCCGCTGCCCCGAGGGCGTCGACTTCGAGGCGGTGGACGGTGAGCGGGTGAAGCTCTTCTTCGTCCTCCTCACCCCCCGCGGCGAGCCGGCCCTCCACCTGAAGGCCCTGGCCCGGGTCTCGCGCATCCTCGGCGGCGCCGAGCTGCGCGCCGAGCTGCTCGGCTGCGAGACCGGTGAGGCCCTCCACCAGGCCGTGAGAGCCCTGGAGCAGAGGCTCTAGCGCATGTCCTCGGTGCCCATCTCCCAGCTGCTCAAGGAGGCCAGCGATCTGCGCCTCGAGCCGCTGGCTGGAGGAGAGAGGGGCACCGCGCGGCGCATCGCCTCCACCCGGATCCAGAAGCCCGGGCTGGCCCTGGTGGGCCACGACGTGGGCCTGCACAGTGAGCGGCTGGCCGTCTTCGGTAACACCGAGATGTCCTTCGTGCGCAGCCTGGACCACGAGGGCCTGGAGCGCGCCGCCGAGACCCTCTTCGGCCGGGGCGTGGCCGCCCTGGTGATCACCAAGAGCTTCGATCCGCCGCCCGTCTTCGTGAAGGCCGCCAACGACGCCGGGATCTGCATCCTGGGGACCCCGCTCCTCTCGGGCGCCTTCATCACCCGGGTGACCGCCTTCCTCGAGGACGCCCTCGCCCCCTCGACCAGCCTCCACGGGGTGCTCATCGACGTGCTGGGGGTGGGGGTGCTCATCCTGGGGAAGAGCGGCATCGGCAAGAGCGAGGCGGCCCTCGACCTCGTCCGCCGCGGCCACCGGCTCGTGGCCGATGACATCGTCGACATCAAGCGCCTGCGGCGGCTGCTCTTCGGTCAGGGCTCCGAGCTGATCCGCCACCACATGGAGATCCGGGGCATCGGGATCATCAACATCAAGGACCTCTTCGGCGTCGGCGCGGTGCGCGAGCGCAAGAAGATCGAGATGGTGATCGAGCTCGTCGACTGGGATCCCCACGTGCAGTACGACCGCCTGGGCGTCGAGGACCACACCTTCGAGATCCTCGACATCACGGTGCCCGAGCTCACCATCCCCGTGCGGCCCGGCCGGAACATCACGACCCTGATCGAGGTCGCCGCCCGCAACCACCTCCTCAAGCTGCAGGGCCACCACTCGGCGCTGGAGTTCCAGGAGCAGCTCAACCGCGCCATCGCCGAGGCCGGCTTCGCCCAGGCCATCACCGCGGACGAGGTCGAGTGATGGGCGCCAACCTCGCCCAGATCGTCATCGTCACCGGCCTCTCGGGGTCGGGGAAGTCCACGGCCCTGCGGGCCCTGGAGGACCTCGGCTTCTTCTGCATCGACAACCTCCCCATCGTCCTCTTGCCCCGCCTCCTCGAGCTGGGCAGCCACACCTCCGAGACGGTGCAGTCCCTGGGGCTGGTGGTCGACGCCCGGGAGACCGAGTTCCTCCCCGACGCCCCGGAGATCGTGCGGGAGGCCCGCCACCAGGGCCACGAGGTCGAGGTCCTCTTCCTCGACGCCACCGATCCGGTCCTGCTGCGCCGCTTCTCCGAGACCCGCCGCCGTCACCCGCTGGCCACCGCCGGCTCGGTCGAGGCCGGCATCGCCGCCGAGCGCGAGGCCCTCGAGGCCCTCCGGCAGCTGGCCGACGAGGTGATCGACACCAGCGGCCTCTCGGTGCACGAGCTCGGCCGCATCATCCAGGACCGCCACGGCAGCTCCGAGGCCCACGAGGGCCCCCGGGTCACGGTGCTCTCCTTCGGCTTCAAGCACGGCCTGCCCCCCCAGGCCGACCTGGTCTTCGACTGCCGCTTCCTGCCCAACCCCTACTTCGTGGACGAGCTGCGCCCCAAGTCCGGCCAGGACCCGGAGGTGGCGGACTACGTCTTCGACAAGGCCGAGGCCGGCGAGCTCCTCGAGCGCCTCGACGCGCTGCTGGGCTGGCTGCTTCCTTTCTTCCAGAACGAGCGCAAGCGCTACCTGACCGTGGCCATCGGCTGCACCGGCGGGCAGCACCGCTCGGTGGCCATGGCCGAGCGGCTGGCCCAGCGGCTGGCGGCTCGCCAGCTTCCCATCACCCTGCGACACCGGGACATGAAAGCGACACCATGATGGCAAAGGGTACCTTCGACGTGATCAACAAGCTCGGGCTGCACGCCCGGGCTGCGGCCACCCTGGTCAAGGAGACCAACCGCTTCGAGAGCGAGGTCTTCCTGATCCGGGATGGCAACGAGGTCAACGGAAAGAGCATCATGGGGGTGCTCACCCTGGCCGCAGCCCAGGGCACCTCGGTGGAGGTCCGCTGCGAGGGCTCCGATGCCCAGGCCGCCCTCTCGGCCATCGAGGCCGTCTTCCGCAGCGGCTTCGGCGAAGACTAGGAGACGAAGACGAGAACATGTCGGCCGGGGACTACGAGGATCGGGAGCTGTTCGAGAGCGACGGCGTCCACGATCGCCACTATCAGGGCGTGGGCGCCGCCGCGGGCATCGCGGTCGGCCGGGCCTTCATCGTCGATCGCCGCCGCGTCCGCACCCCGAAGTACCACCTCGAGCCCGACGCGATCGAGGGAGAGATCCTGCGCCTCGAGACCGCGCTGAAGCTCTCCGAGCACCAGCTCGATCACATCTACGAGAAGCTCAAGGCCGACGGCGCCGCGGGCGAGGAGCACCTGCTGATCCTCGAGGCCCACCGGCTGATGCTCCGCGACGAGATGCTGGTCACCACGGTGCGGCACCTCATCCACGAGGACGCCATCAACGCCGAGTGGGCCATCCGGCGCACGGTGCGGAAGATCAAGAAGATCTTCGACGACATCGACCACGAGTACTTCCGCGAGCGGCGGGGTGACGTCGACTTCGTCGGCGACCGCATCGTCCGGAACCTGATGGGGCAGGTGGTCGACGTCGACGAGGCCCCCCCCGAGGACGCGGTGGTCGTCGCCCACGACCTCTCACCGGCCGACACCGTCGTCCTCGGCCGCTTCCCCATCCAGGGGATCGTGACCGACGTCGGCACGGCCACCAGCCACAGCGCGATCGTCGCCCGGGCCCTGGGCATCCCGGCGGTGGTGGGCTGCGGCGACATCACCGAGCGCGCCGGCCAGGGCGACGTCGTGGTCGTCGACGGCACCCACGGGGTGGCGATCGTCACCCCGACCCCCGACGAGATCGACAGCTACCGGCGGGCGCGCAACCAGCACCTGGCGCAGGAGAAGGCGCTGCTCGCCAACCGGGACCTCCCGGCCGAGACCACCGACGGCCACCGGGTCCACCTCTACGGCAACATCGAGTTCACCGCCGAGGTGCCGGTGGTCTGCGATCACGGTGGCGAGGGCATCGGCCTCTACCGCACCGAGTTCCTCTACCTCGGCCGGCGCGATCTGCCCTCCGAGGAGGAGCACTACCGGGCCTACGCCGAGATCCTCACCGCCCTCTCGCCAAGGCCCGTGACCATCCGGACCTTCGATCTGGGCGGCGACAAGGTGCCCTACACCGGCCGCCGCCAGGAGCCGAACCCCGCCATGGGCCTGCGGGCGCTGCGCCTCTGCCTCAAGGAGCCGGAGATCCTGCACACCCAGCTCCGGGCGATGCTCCGGGCCAGCGTGCACGGCAACCTCTCGATCATGTTCCCGATGGTCAGCGGCCTCTCGGAGCTGCGCTGGGCGCTCGCCCTGGTCGACCAGTTCCGGGCCGAGCTCCAGGAGGAGGGCCAGGAGGTCTCCCCCGCGGTGAAGGTCGGCTCGATGATCGAGCTGCCCTCGGCGGTGGCGGTGGCCGACCAGCTGGCCCGGGAGTGCGACTTCTTCTCCATCGGCACCAACGACCTCATCCAGTACTCCCTGGGCATCGACCGGCAGAACCGGGACGTCGCCTACCTCTACCGGCCCCTCCACCTGGCCGTGCTCAGGATGATCAAGCAGGTGGTGGACGCCGGCAAGGACGCCGGCATCCCGGTGGCGATCTGCGGCGAGATGGCCGGTGAGCCCGCCCTGACCCCGATCCTGCTGGGCCTGGGGGTCGACCGCCTCTCCATGACCGCCGCCACCATCCCCCTGGTGAAGCACGTGGTCCGCTCGGTCTCCCTCTCCGAGTGCAAGGAGCTGGTGGAGCAGGCCTGCGCCCTGGGCACGGTCGACGAGATCGAGCGCTTCGTCCGGGACGAGGTCCAGGCCCGCTTCCCGGATCTGCTGACCTGAGCGCCGTCCCGGGCCCAGCGCCCGGCGGCTTGACCGCTCAGCCTCGGGGCCGTACTTTGCGCCCTCTTAAAGTCCCTGTTTTCCCTGATCCCGTGGGGGTATGCCCGCAATGCCTGCCAAGAGCTTCCTGTTCACTTCCGAGTCGGTCACCGGGGGTCACCCCGACAAGATGGCCGACCAGATCTCCGATGCCGTTCTCGACGCCGCCCTGAAGGACGACCCCAAGAGCCGCGTCGCCTGTGAGGCCCTCCTGAAGACCGGCTTCGTCGCCCTGGCCGGTGAGATCACCACCCGCGCGACCATCGACTACCCGGCCATCGTGCGCCGGGTCGTCACCGAGATCGGCTACACCGACAGCGCCATGGGCTTCGACGCCGCCACCTGCGCGGTGCTCTGCGCCGTCGAGGGTCAGAGCCCCGACATCGCCATGGGCGTCGACGAGGGCGCGGGCGACCACGAGGAGCAGGGCGCCGGCGACCAGGGCATGATGTTCGGCTACGCCTGCGACGAGACCGACGTGCTGATGCCGGCGCCGATCCACTACGCCCACCAGCTCTCCACCCAGCTCACCAAGGTGCGCGCCGAGGGGACGCTCCCCTACCTGCGCCCCGACGGGAAGAGCCAGGTCACCGTCCGCTATGAAGACGGCAAGCCCGTCGCCATCGACGCGGTCGTCATCTCCTCCCAGCACGCGGAGATGGACATGGCGAAGCTTCGCAAGGAGATCCGCGAGTCGGTCATCGACCCGATCCTCCCCGCGGAGCTGATGCACGACGGCACCGCCGTCCACATCAACCCCACCGGCCGCTTCGTGGTCGGCGGCCCCATGGGCGACGCAGGCCTCACCGGCCGGAAGATCATCGTCGACACCTACGGCGGCATGGGCCGGCACGGCGGCGGCGCCTTCTCGGGCAAGGACCCCTCGAAGGTCGACCGCTCGGCCGCCTACATGTCCCGCTACGTGGCCAAGAACGTCGTCGCGGCGGGCCTGGCCCGGCGCTGCGAGGTCCAGCTGGCCTACGCCATCGGCGTCGCCGAGCCCGTCTCGGTGATGGTCGACACCTTCGGCACCGGCTCCATCGACGACGCCCGGATCGCCGAGCTCGTCCGGAAGCACTTCGGCCTGAAGCCCCGGGACATCGTCGAGGGCCTCGACCTGCTGCGGCCGATCTACCAGATCACCGCCACCGGCGGTCACTTCGGGCGCACCGAGGAGAGCTTCACCTGGGAGCGCACCGACAAGGCCAGCGCCCTCGCCGCCGACGCCGGCGTGAAGAAGGCGTCCTGACCCTCGGGTCGAGCACCAGACGGACGTGACGATCCTCGATGCGGTGATCCTCGGCGTGGTGCAGGGGATCACCGAGTTCCTGCCGATCTCCTCCTCGGGCCACCTCGTGGTGGGGCAGCACGCCCTGGGCCTGAAGAGCGAGGGCGGCGGGGTGCTCTTCGAGGTCGTCGTCCACGCCGGCAGCCTCCTGGCGGTGCTGGCGGTCTATGCCAACGACCTCTGGCGGATCCTCCTGGCCTCCCTGCGGGCGCTGCCCGCCTTCTTCCAGGGCCGCTTCGCCGAGAGCATCGCCGATCCCGAGGCGCGCCTCGGCGCCTTCATCGTGCTGGGCACGATCCCCACCGGCCTGATGGGCGTCGCCCTGAAGGACCTCTTCGAGTCCCTCTTCGGTAGCCTCAGCGCGGTGGGGGCGGCCTTCCTCCTCACCGGCCTCCTCCTCTGGATCTCCGGGAGGATCAGCGCCCGGCAGCAGGGCGAGGCCCGGGGCCCGGAGTCCCTGCGGGTGCGCGACGCGCTGATCGTGGGCGTGGCCCAGGGCATCGCCATCACCCCCGGCATCTCCCGCTCGGGCACCACGATCGCCACGGCGATGATCCTGGGGATCGACCGCTCCCTCGCGGCGCGCTTCTCCTTCCTGCTCTCCATCCCCGCCATCCTGGGCGCGCTGGTGCTGCACCTGAAGGACGGCGTGGGCGCGCTCGAGGCCGGGGCCGGCGTCTTCCTGGCGGGCTTCCTCGCCGCCGCGATCAGCGGCTACCTCGCCCTGCGGCTCCTGCTGGTCCTGGTCGACCGGGGCCGCTTCGGCGTCTTCGCCTACTACCTCTGGCCCCTGGGCCTGGCGGTGCTGGGATGGGCACTCGCGGGCGGGTAGGCGAGCGGCGCTCGCCACCGGCGGAGCGGGGACCTCGACCCCCTCGCCCGCTGCAGCCCGGCCCGGACAGCCGGAAGAACCAGGTCAGCAGCGCCATCGGCGCCGCCAAGCTCAACGGGAGGTTCTACACTCCCCTCGAGGTCGCCGACGCGATGCTGGAGCGGGTGCGCTGGCCGGCCGGCGGTGGCTCCCTCCTGGACCCGGCCTGCGGCGAGGGCGTCTTCCTCGAGGCGGCCCTGCGCAAGATCGCCCGCCTGCGGCTCTCCCGGGAGGATCTGGACCAGGTCTCCCTGGCGGGCTGGGATCTCGACCCGGAGGCGCTGCGCGAGGCGCGGCGCGGGCTCGCGGCCACCATCGCCGGCTACGGCCTGCCCATGCTGCTGATGCCGCGCCTCCACCACCGCGACGCCCTCGAGACCCCGATCCTCCAGCCCGCCTGCGTGGTGGGGAACCCCCCCTACCTCGAGTCGAAGCGGATGCCCGAGGCGCTCAAGGCCCGGATCCGCGAGCGCTTCCCGGCCGCGGCCACCGGGGCCTTCGATCTCTACGGGGCCTTCGTCGCCCTGACCCTGGAGGCCGAGCCCGAGGAGCTCTCCCTCCTCCTGCCCAACCGCTTCCTGGTGACCGCCAACGCCGCGGCCCTGCGGCGGGAGCTGCAGGCCCGCTACGAGCTCGAGATCACCGACCTCTCCCGGGAGCGGGTCTTCGGGGACGCCGCGGTCTACCCGGTGGTGATCCACGGCCGGCGACGGAAGGCCCGCGCGCGCGCGGCGCCCGAGGCGCGCTCTCGCGATCGGCGCGAGGCGGTGCTGCCGATCCTCCCTCCCCCGGGCCCGGCCCGCGAGCTCTTCCGGCGCCTGCGCGACGACGAGACGCTGCCGCGCCTCGCCGACGCCCTCGAGATCCGCTGGACGGTCTCCTTTCACCGCGCGGGCCTGCGCGACGCCTTCGTCTCCCCGCCCGAGGCCGGCCACCCCGCGAGCCCCCACGCCCGCCCCTTCCTCGGGGGCCAGCGCTTCTCCGGGAACCGCGAGGTGGAGCCCTGCCGGATCGCCTGGCGCGGCGCCCACATCGACTACGACGAGGCGCGGGCCCGGGCGGCGAAGAACCCCCTGCCCCCGCTCGGCCTCTTCGAGGGGCCCGCCCTGGTGATCTGTCAGAACGCCCGCCGCCTGCGCTGCGCGGTCGACACCGAGGGCCACGTGCTGAAGGACACCTTCCTCCACGGGCGCCCGCGCGGCGGCGGCGTGCGCGGGTTGAAGTGGCTGGCCCTCGTGCTGCAATCGGACCTGATGCACTTCTTCTACGAGCACCTCTGGGGCGGAACCCGGAAGGCGGGCGGCCACCTCCACTTCCTCGGCCGCACCCTCGAGGGCCTGCCCCTGCCCCCCGGGAAGCCCCCCGCCGGGGTCGAGGCGCTCTACCGGCGCATCGGAGAGGGCGACCAGGCGGCCAGGGCTCGGGCCGAGGCGCTGGTGCGCGCCGCCTACGGCGTGACCGCCACCGAGGAGGCCGCCCTGGCCGCCTACCCCTTCCCTCCCCCGGGGGCGTGATTCGTCGCTCGGCGCCCCTCCCGGCGTAGAGGCTGATGGGAACTGCATCCTCCCCGGGCTTGCGGTACGATCCCCTGCTCGACGGGGACGCTTCAGGATGAGCGACGAGAAGACAAGCGAGGACGCGGGGCGCGGCGCCGACGACACGATCGTCCAGCCGACGATCCCCGAGCCCGGCGACGGGGAAGGCCACACCGAGGAGGTGGGGCTGGTCTCGGTGGAGGCCGAGCACATCGGCACCCGGGACTCGGAGGCCCCCACCAAGATGGTGGCCCTCCTCGATCCCGAGGGCCCAGAGGACACCCTGCGGGAGGTGCCCCCTCCCCTGCGGCCCTCCACCCCCGGCGCCCGCACGCACCGCAGGGCGGACCCGCCCCTCGGGGCCGGCGATCGGGACGCCGAGGCCGGCAGCGGACGCTGGACCGGCACGAAGACCGTGCTCCACGTGACCCTCACGGGCCTCGGCCTCCACGCCGCGGGCGATCCCGCCGCGGCCGAGGCCGCCTACCTCGAGGGCCTCGATCAGCTCCTGGGCGGCCATCCCCTGCGCGCCACCGGCGGCCGGGTCTACGCCGCCGGCTCCACCGTGAAGGCCGCCCGCGCCGCCTTCGAGCTCCTCGAGCAGCTCGAGGCCGAGGGCCGGAGCCTCTCTCCCGAGCGGAGGATCTCGGCTCGCTTCGGCCTGGCCCGGGGCCCCCTCGGGAGCGACGCCGAGGGGAGCGAGGCCGCCGAGGCCAGCGCCGCCTTCCGCACCGCGGTCACCCTCGGCGCCAGCGCCGGGGCCGGAGAGGTCCTCGCCTCGTCCGAGGTGGTCGAGGACCTGGGCACCTCGGGGGTGCGAGCCGAGCGCGTGGGCAAGCGCTCGGTGGAGGGCCTCGACGAGCTGATCGTGGCGCACCGCCTCCTCCACGTCGATCCCACCCTCGCCCTCCCCTCCGTGCGCCCCGAGGCGCCTCGCCCGGCCCCCCCCGCCCCGCCCCTCCTCCCCGGGCGCGGCGTGCTGCTCGTCGCCGGCGCGGCGCTGCTCCTCGGCCTGGGCATCCTGATCGGGTACCTGCTGCGATGAGTCGGACGGATCTCGAGGGCACCGAGCTCGACGGCCGCTACCGCCTCGAGAGCCTCCTGGGCGACGGCGGGATGGGCCAGGTCTTCCGGGCCACCCAGCTCTCCCTCGAGCGCACGGTCGCGGTGAAGCTCCTGCGGGAGGAGGTCTCGACCGACGATCAGATGCGGCAGCGCTTCGACCGGGAGGCGAAGATCCTCTCGGGGCTGGACCACCCCGGCATCGTGCGGGTGCACGACTACGGCGTGCACGAGGGCTGCCCCTACCTGGTGATGGACCTCGTCCAGGGTCGCACCCTCGAGGCGCACCTGCGCGAGCGGGGCCAGCTCGCGCCGGCCGAGGTGAAGGCGATCCTCGTGCAGATCTGCGATGCCCTGAGCCACGCCCACGAGGCGGGCATCGTCCACCGCGACCTGAAGCCCGAGAACATCGTCCTCGAGGAGGGCGGGCGGGTGCGCATCCTCGACTTCGGCATCGCCCGGATGGTGATCGGAGACGACGCCCAGTCCCAGCCCGAGCTCACCTCCGCCGGGATGATGGTCGGCACCCCCCAGTACGTCTCGCCCGAGCAGGCCACCGGCAAGCCGATCGACGGGCGGACCGACCTCTACTCCCTGGGCCTGATCGCCTACCGGATGCTGGCCGGGCGGCCGCCCTTCCGGAAGCAGTCGGCGGGCGAGTACCTCGTCGCGCACGTCACCGAGACCCCCCCCACCCTGGAGGAGCTCGGCGTGGACAGCGCGGGGCTCTCCCTCCTGGTGCGCCGGGCGATGGAGAAGGAGCCCGGGGCGCGCTTCGCGAGCGCCGCCGAGCTCCAGGCGGCCCTCGAGGGGCTCGGCGAGCTGCCCACCTCGCTTCGCTCTCGCGAGGACGCGCCGGCCGCGACCGGCGAGCTGCCCGCCGCCGGAAGCACCCGGCCGATGTTCCAGGCGGGGGAGCAGAAGTTCCAGACCGCCCCGACCGTGGCCAGCCAGCAGCAGCCGGTGGCCCCCGCCGCGACCACCCCCGACGCTCCCGCGCCCCTCGCGGCCGCCGCGAGCGCGAGCGCGAGCGCTGCCCCGGCGCCGGCCCCCGGGCGGGATCGCTGGCCCCTCCGGCAGGTGATCCCCATCGCCGCGGGCGGCGCCCTGGTCTTCGTCCTCGGCCTCGGGCTGGCGCTGACCCTCGGCGGCGGCGAGCCGGCGGCGGTCGCCGAGAGCAACACCCTGCTGGCCGCCGGCAAGATCCCGGCCGCGCGGCAGCGCCTGGAGGAGGCCATCGCCGCCGAGTCCGAGCCCGAGGCCGTCGCCCGGCTGCGGGCCACCCTCGGCCGGGCGCTGGTCGCCGCCGAGGCCCCCCTGCCGGCCCTCGAGCAGTTCCGGCTGGCGATCGGCTTCGACCCTGACGCCCTCGCCGACGAGGACCTCGCCGCCCTGGCCGCCCTCCTCGAGCGGAGGGGCCCCGCGAGCGACCAGGCGGAGACCCTCCTCCTGAGGCTCGAGGGCCGGGCGGGCGACCACCTGAAGGACCTGAGCGAGGACGAGCGGCAGCCCCTCGCCCTGCGCCTGAGAGCGGCGGCGCTGGCCGAGCGCCTGGGGGAATCCCTCGATCGGGTACCCCTCCTCATCGAGGCGCTGGAGGCGGAGGCCTGCGAGGTCCGCCGCACGGCGATCAAGGAGCTGGGGACCCTGGGCGACGCTCGGGCCCTGGAGCCCCTGCAGGCCTACGTGGCCGAGCGCGGCGACGGCCTGCTGGCCCGCTTCGCCTGCGGCCAGGCCGCCGCCCAGAGCGCGATCGAGCAGATCCAGGCCGCAGGAGACTGATCTCGGCCTCCCCGGGCCTGAAGACCGAAACATTGGTCGTTTCCCGCAGAGGCCTCGTAATCAGAGAATGAAGCCGTGAGCGTGCCCGAGGCGACCTACCGAGCCTTCCGCGAAGGTGATTCCGCGGCCTTCCAAGAGGTCGTCCTCGGCCATGCCGGAGTCGTGAGGTCCGTCGTGAGCCGATTCTGGAAGAGCGAGTTCGAAAGAGAGGACGCCGCTCAGGAGATCTGGCTTCACCTCTTCCGCCAGCGTGAGCAGCTCGATCCCGAGCGCCTGGAGCAGGTCGGCGGCTGGATCCGCACCCTCGCCCGCAGCAAGTGCATCGACCTCTTGCGCCGGCAGGGCCGCCAGGTGCCGGTGAAGCCCGAGGAGGAGCTCAAGGTCCCCGCCCCCGCCGGCCCCGAGAGTGACCCCGAGGTGGGGGCCCGCAAGCTGGCCCTCGGCGAGGCCGTCCAGACCTTCCTCGAGGGGCTCGGTCCCGACTTCAGTGACTTCTTCCGGCATCACTTCGTGGAGGGTCTCACGCAGGAGGAGACCGCCGCCCGGCTCTCGGTCCCGGTCCACCGGACCAAATACATGAAGCGCGTGCTCCTCTCGCGCGCCCGGAGCTCCGCCTCGCTACGGACAGCCCTGGGCCGCTACCAGGAGGTCCTCCATGCATCCTGACCTCCGGATGATCGCCCGCTACCTCGAGGGAGAGCTCGGCGAGCGCGCCACCGCGGCCCTGCGCCGTCACCTGCGCCTCTGCGAGCGCTGCCGGACCCGCCACGACGAGGAGATCCTGCGGCGCCGGGCGCTGACCGGCGACCCCGAGTCCGCCACCGCCGAGGACGACCGGCGGATGGCCCGCCTCGCCCTGGCGGCCGTGCGCCGCGAGGAGCCGAGCTCGGCCAGCCTCGTCGCCCTCGAGCCCGTGCCGCTCACGGACCCGCTCGTCCTCCTCCCCCGCCGGGCCTTCCTGGGCGGGGGCGCCGCCCTCGCGCTGGCGGCCTCGCTCCTCCTCGTCTGGGGCCTGCGGGCGCCGGCCCCGATCGTCGCGATGATGAAGGCGGGCAGCCACCTCTCCGTGAACGGCGAGGCGGTCGACCGGACCCGGCCGCTCGCGCTGCGCGCCGGCGATCGGCTGGAGACCGCCGGCAAGGGCGCGGGAGAGCTCGAGCTGCGCGCCGGCGGCGCCAGCGGCAGCCTCCGGATCTACCCGGGCACGACCCTCGTGCTGACCGACGCCTCGGAGGTCCAGCTGGAGCGAGGCCGGGTCTGGAGCCGGGTCGAGCCCGGCCCCGCCGGCTTCAAGGTGAAGACCCCCGAGGGGGAGGCCCGGGTGGTGGGCACCTCCTTCGTCGTCGAGCACGAGGAGGAGAGCGGCACCGAGGTCCGGGTGATGAAGGGCGTGGTCGACGTCCACGCGAAGGGCAAGGCCGTGAAGGTGCAGGCCCTCGAGCGCACCCGCATCGCCCGGGGTGCCGCCCCCGAGCCCCCGACCCGCTACGATCCCCGCAGCGATCGCATGGACTGGTCCCGGATCTGGCAGTCCATCGTCGACGGCTTCAACGAGCTGCTGCAGAGCGTGCAGGAGCTGATGCGCTAGCCGCTCCCCTCCGGCGCGGTCGAGGGTAGGCTGGGCTCACGGAGGGTTCGTGAGCAAGCATCGCTGCAACAACTGCGGAGCGAAGGTGTCGCTCTCCCGGCACCGGCGCTGCCCCTACTGCTCGGTCTACCTCCGGGAGGCCGACAGCCCGGAGACGAAGGCGGTCTTCGCGGCCTTCTTCCGCACCCAGCAGAAGCGCCTGGCCCAGCGCTGGGGCCCCGGCTTCACCGCCAGCCTGGTCGGGGGATCCCTCCTCACCCTGGGCTTCTTCCTGGCCCAGCTCGTCTTCCTCTCCATCGCCTCGGCGGTGGTCTTCGTCCTGCTCGCCGGCTTCCTCGCCACCTCCGAGGACGAGGGCTACGCCGAGAAGAGGGTGATGCCGAAGCTGCGGAAGCTGATGGAGAAGGAGGAGGTCCCCCTCTCTCTGGTGAAGGGGTGGGCCGGCGAGGTGCTGCCGACGACGAGCGAGATCCTCGGCGCGGTCACCGACCTCCAGGATTAGAAGGGCAGCGCGGCGACCGTGGCGGCCTGCTCGCCCGCCGCGCCGCGCACCACGAGCGGCGTGCCGGGGGTCGCGTGCTCGCCGCGCAGGCGCGCCAGGGCCACGGGACGCCCAGTGGCCGGCAGGAGGGCGGCGCTGGTGATCGCGCCGACCTCCTTGCCCTCGTGCGCGAGCGCGTCGCCGGCCGCGGCGGGCGACGCCAGCTCGAGGCCTACGAGCTGCCAGCGCACCTGACCCTGGGTGGCGATGCGGGTCATGGTCTCCTGGCCGAGGTAGCAGCCCTTGGTGGCGTGCAGCGCGCCCCCGAGCCCGACCTCCTGAGGGAAGACCGAGGGGCCGAGCTCGTGGCCCCAGGCCGGCACCCCCGCCGCGACGCGGAGGGCCTCCAGCGCTGCTGGCTCCCCTCGAGGCAGGGCGGCCAGCTCGAACGGCGGCGAACCCTCGAAGAGGACGAGCAGGCCGGGCGTGGCGCCCAGGTCGTGGTGGACGACGATCGCCTCGCCGATCCGGTGGTGGGCGAGCGGGCGCTCCGGCGCTGCGAGCGAGGCCGGCGCCTGGCCCAGGATCCACTCGGTCGAGAGGTCCAGGGCGCGAAGCTCGACGTCGTCGGCGACGAGGTAGTGGTCGAGGCCCGCGAGCAGCCCCTCCCGCGCCTCGCGGTGAGCGCCGAGGAGGATCCGCTCCTCCTCGACCAGCAGCAGGCAGGCCGCCTGGAGCTTGCCCTTGTCGGTGAGCAGGAGGTTCTGGTTCCCCTCCCCCGCCGCGAGGCCCAGCACGTCGTTGGTCATCAGGGCGTGGAGGAAGCGGACGCGGTCGGCGCCGCGGACCTCGGTCCAGGCCAGTTCGCTCTCGTGACGGCGGGGCTCGGGGTCGCTCATGCCCCTGATCCTGCGCCGGTGGCGGCCGAGATCAAGCCGTGTCCCCTCGTGTCGCACCCCCGAGGCATACTCCACCCATGCTTGGCGCCATCGCTGGAGACGTCGTCGGCTCGATCCACGAGCACGCCCGGACCAAGACCCGAGACTTCCCCCTCTTCGTCGAGGCCTGCACCTTCACCGACGACACGGTGCTGACGGTCGCCGTCGCCCGGGCGATCCTCGAGGGCACTGCCTATCGGGACGAGGTGCTCCGGCTCGGGCGGGAGCACCCCGGCGCGGGCTACGGGGGCAGCTTCCGCCGCTGGCTCCGGGAAGAGGACCCGCAGCCCTACGGCTCCTGGGGCAATGGCTCGGCGATGCGGGTGAGCCCGGTGGGGCTGGCCTTCACCGACGAGGCGAGCGTGCTGCGCGAGGCCGAGAAGAGCGCGGCGATCACCCACGACCACCCCGAGGGGATCAAGGGCGCCCAGGCGGTGGCGCTCGCCGTCTTCCTCGCCCGGCAGGGCGCGTCGAAGGAGGAGATCCGGCTGCGGATCTCCGGGGACTTCGGCCACGACCTCACGCGCAGCGTCGACGAGATCCGGCCGGGCTACCGCTTCGACGTCAGCTGCCAGGGGAGCGTCCCCGAGGCGATCCTCTCCTTCCTCGAGGCCGACGACCTCGAGGGCACCCTGCGCAACGCCATCTCCCTGGGCGGCGACGCCGACACCCTCGCGGCCATCGCCGGCGGCATCGCCGAGGCCTTCTGGGGCGGCCTGCCCCGGGCGGATCACCACCAGTTGAGGACGTCCTCGGCGAAGCCGAGGCGGCCCTCGGCGTCGTGGAGGCGCCAGGGTCTCAGGTAGTCGTCACGATCGAAGTCGAAGACCACCTCGCCCAGCTTGTGCGCCCGCCCCTCGAAGAGGAGCAGGTTCTCGCTGGCCGGGCCGCGATCGCTGAAGCCGTAGCCGAGGTTCCAGCCGATGGGGCGCCCCTCGTGGAGGCCCGAGGCCGAGGCCCAGGTAGCCCAGATCCGCCACGGTGAGGGTGAGGCCGATCCCGCCCTCCTGGGAGAGGACGGCGTAGTAGTCCCACTCCTTGATCCGGTGCCAGCCGGCCCGGATCGCGGCGCGCCCGTAGCGCCAGAAGGGGCGGGTGGCCCACCCCGCGCGGGTGAGGGTGCCGTCGGGCTGCAGCAGGTCGAGGGGCTCGGTGATCCGGAGCTGCCCGGTCATCGGCGCGCCTGGCGGGGGCGCAGGAAGATCAGGCCGAGGGCGAGGGCGAAGAGCGCGACGTTCGCGGGATCGAGGCCCCGCTGCGTCGCGCAGCCGCAGCCGCCCTGGGCGCCGAAGGTGGTGCCGCCGTCACCGGTCGGGATGCCGCCGCCCCCGCCGGTGCAGAGGCCGTCGGCCCCGCAGGAGGCGGTCTGCCCCCAGCAGTCGAGATCGTCCCGGCAGGGAGGCTGACAGGCCTTGCCGGTGGGAGCGTCGACGCAGAGGTAGTCGGCGCGACACTCGGTCCCCATCGGGCAGGCGGAGAAACACCAGGACTGCCCGAAGGCCTGCACGCAGCGGCCCGGGGCGCAGTCGGCGTCGGAGGTGCAGCCCACCTGCGTGCAGTAGCCGCCGGGGAAGAGCCCGCCCTCGGTGGCGCAGTAGAGGCCCGCCCCGCACTCGGCGTCCGTGGTGCAGGCCGAGCCCAGGGGCGGCGCGCTGCACTCACCCCAGGGGGTCCAGGTGCAGTCGCTCTGGCAGGTGCGGCTCTGGCTGCCGCCGCCGGTGCAGGCCTGGTCCTCGGTGACGTTCGGGACGCAGGGCCCCTCGTCGGTGCAGGTGGGATCGGTCACCCAGGTGCAGCTGTCGTCGCAGCGGGTCGTGGTGTTGCCGCAGTTCCCGCAGGCCTCGCTGACGGTCTCGCCCGGGGAGCAGACCCCCTGGCCGGTGCAGGTTCCATAGGGATCCCACTCGCCGGAGCCGTTGCAACTGCGGGTCTCGGTGCCGCAACGCCCGCAGTCCCGGGAGGACTGGTCGCCGGGGGTGCAGGTGGTCGTCAGGTCGGTGAGGGTCGACTCGAGATCGTAGAAGGCGAAGTCGGTGGCGGTGCGCGGCAGGACGCGCAGGTACCAGGTCCCCAGGGAGAGGTTGGCCACCTGCAGCCGGCTGCGGTCGGCGCCGTCCACGCCGGCGTCACCGGTGGGGTTGCCGAAGGAGTCGTGGAGGGTGAAGTCGATGGGGCCCTCGCCGGGGCGGTGGAGCGCGCTCACGTCGATGCTCATCGGCCCGGTGGCGTCGATGACGTACCAGTCGGCGTCCCTCGCGATCCGCGAGGGGAGCGCGCCGTTGGGCAGGGTCTTGGCGGCCCCGAAGTTGTCGTTCTCCTCCATGCCGTCGTCGTCGAGCTCGGCCACGTCGATCGCGCTGGTCGAGGGACGATCCTGCAGGCAGAAGGTCCCGCAGCCGTCCTTGAGCACCTCGGCCTCGGCGTAGATCTCGGAGGTCGAGCCGGTGTCGTCGAGGAAGTCGGTGGTGCAGTCGAAGGTCTGATCCACGCCGCCGGAGACCTGCGCCGCGCTCACGTTGAAGATGGTGCGCCAGAGCTGGTCGTCGCCGACCCCACCGGCGCCCTCCGACTCCATGACCTTCACCTCGACGGTGTCTCCGCTGGTGAAGGCGACGTCGGAGTTGCCCACCTGGATCCGCACCTCGCAGAAGGAGCGCGCGTCCCCGAGGATGAAGGCATCCCGGATGGTGAGGGTGATGATGGCGTCGTCGACGGTGTCCGAGCGGCTGACGGTGCCCGGGAGCGCCAGGGCCGCCTCCCCCCAGAGCAGACAGAAGAGCGCGAGCGAGAGGCTGATCCGGCCGGTCCGCATGCCCGCATGCTAGCACGCCGCCCCTCTCGTGAACCGATCCTGGCCCGGGCTGGCTCCCACCCCCCGAAGCGACTCAACGAGGGAGAACCCCATGGGATTCATGAAGAAGCTGCTGGGCCTTTCGGACCTGCCCCCCCCGAACGTGGTCCACGTCACCGACGCCAACTTCAAGACCGAGGTGCTCAAGTCGAAGCTGCCGGTCCTGCTGGATGTCTGGGGCCCCAACTGCATGCCCTGCAAGCACCTCGAGCCCGTGATCTCCCGGCTCTCGCAGGAGTACGACGGCCGGGTGAAGGTGGCCGAGCTCAACGCCGCCACCGCCGCCAAGACCGCCAAGAAGCTGCGGGTGAGGGGCACCCCCACCGTGATCTACTTCTACAAGGGACAAGTGAGGGAAAGGGTCGTAGGGTTCCGGGCGGGTCACTACCACAAGGACTACCTCGACAACGAGCTGCTGCCGCTGATCGAGCCCAAGACCCCCTCTTCGAGTGAGGCCGACGCGCCGGCAGCCTGAACAACGCCTCAGGACCGGACATGCGCACTCGATCGCTCCCCTCGCTCCTCGCTGTCTCCTTCCTCCTCCTCCCGGCCTGCGCCGGCCCGCAGAAGCCCTCCACCGAGGAGGCGAAGCCCTCGGTCGAGGAGGCCGTCCCCTCCCTCGAGGCCGAGGCGGGCGCCGCGGCCTCCGCCGAGCCCACCGAGCTGCTCCCGAACGGCAAGCAGATCGGTGACGATCTCCTGATCGGCGGCCAGCCCACCCCCGAGCAGCTCGAAGCCCTGAAGGCGGCCGGCTACCGTACGGTGATCAGCCTCCAGAGCGAGAGCGAGGAGGGGGCCGAGACCGTCCTCGCCGTCGCCCGGAACACCTTCGGCGCGGGCGCGGTCCACCTGCCGGTCCCCGGGGTCCTGGGGGTCGACGAGGACAACGCCGCCAAGCTGCACGAGGCCCTGAAGACCGCCCGGGAGCGGGGCGGCAAGATCGTCATCCACTGCCGTACCGGCGGGCGCGCCTCGGCCCTCTATGCCCTCGCCCGCTACCGGCACGAGGGCGTCTCCGCCGAGGCCGCCATGGCGGAGGCCAAGGCCGCCGGCCTGACCAAGGAGGCGCTGATCGAGCACCTCGGCGAGCTCCTCCAGGAGCCGGTGAGCTAGGCCCCCGGCACCAGCGCTTTGCACCAGCGCTTTCCCCCCTTGACCGGCGGGCAGGCCTGACCGATCCAGGTGCCATGAGCAGCCACCTCCACGCCGTGATCCTGGCCGGCGGCTCGGGCGTCCGCTTCTGGCCGCTGTCCCGCCGCGCCCGGCCCAAGCAGTTCCTCCGCCTCTTCGGCGATCGCTCCCTGATCCAGTCCACGGTGGATCGGGTGGAGGAGCTGATCCCGGCCGAGCGGACCTGGGTGGTCTGCGGCGAGCCGCACGCCGCCGCGGTCCGCGAGGAGCTGCCCGCGATCCCCGGCGACCAGATCCTCGTCGAGCCCGCCGCGAGGAACACCGCCGCGGCCATCGCCCTGGCCTGCCACCACGTCTCGGCGCGGGATCCCGAGGCGATCCTCGCCGTCCTGCCGGCCGATCACCACGTCGAGGACGAGGAGACCTTCCGCCTCGGCCTGGAGTACGCCACCGGCGCGGCGAGCGCCGGCTACATCGTCACCCTCGGCATCCAGCCGACGCGGCCGGCGACCGGCTATGGCTGGGTGAAGCGCGGCGAGACCCTGGCCTCCGCGGACTCGCTGCCCACCTACGAGGTGGCGGCCTTCGAGGAGAAGCCCGACGAGGCGCGGGCCCTCGCGCTCTTGAGCTCCGGCAACTACCTCTGGAACGCGGGGATCTTCGTCTTCCAGGCCGGCACCCTGCTCTCCGAGCTGGACAAGCACCTCCCCGGCGTCGCCGCGCCCCTGCGCTCGCTGGCCGGGAGGCTCGACGATCGCGAGGCCCTCGCCGCCGCCTGGGGCGAGGTCGAGTCGATCTCCATCGACAAGGGTGTGATGGAGCGCACCCGCCGCGCCGCCTGCGTGCCGGTGGACTGCGGCTGGTCGGACGTGGGCTCCCTGCCGGCGGCCCTCTCCCTCTCGTCGGGGGACGAGGCCCACAACCACCTCCTGGGTGACGCCTTCGCCCCGGAGTCGAAGCACTGCCTGATCCACGCCCAGGGTGGGCGGCCGGTCGTGGTGCTCGGCGGCGAGTACCTGGTGGTGGTCGACACGCCGGACGCGGTGCTGGTGGCGCCCCGGGATCGGGTCGAGGAGATCCGGGACGTGGTCGAGATCCTCGAGGCCGCCGGCCGGGAGGAGCTCCTGTGAAGCCCGAGATCTTTCGCAGCTACGACATCCGCGGCATCGCCGACACGGACCTCACCGACGAGGTCGTCACCGACATCGGCCGCGCCTTCGGCAGCGCCCTGATGGAGGCCGGCGGTGCGCCGGTCGTCGTCGGCCGGGACGCCCGCCTCTCGGGTCCCCGGATCCACGCGGCCCTCCTCGCGGGGCTCACCGAGGTCGGCGCGAGCGTGATCGACCTCGGGGTGGTGCCCACGCCCCTGTGCTACTTCGCCGCCAACTTCCGCGAGGCCGTCGGCGGCCTGGTGATGATCACCGGCTCCCACAACCCGCCCGACCACAACGGCCTGAAGCTGGGCCTGGGGCGGCGGACCATGGGGGGCGAGAAGATCCAGGCGCTACGCCAGCGGATCGAGGCGAGCGACTTCTTCCAGCCCGACGGGCCCGGCGAGGTCGAGAGCTGGGACCCCCTCCCCGCCTACCTCTCCTATCTGGAGAACAACCTCGAGCTCGGACCCTACCGCCCGAAGGTGGTCGTCGACGCCGGCAACGGCGTGGGCGGGCTGACGGCGGCCCCGATCCTCGAGCGCCTCGGCTTCCAGATGGAGGCCCTCTACCTCGAGCCCGACGGCACCTTCCCCAACCACGAGGCCGATCCCACGGTGGTCGCCAACCTGGAGGAGCTGTGCGCCCGGGTCATCTCCTCGGACGCCGATCTCGGCGTGGCCTACGACGGTGACGCCGACCGGGTCGGGGTCATCGACGAGCGCGGGGAGATCCTCTGGGGCGACCAGCTCATGGTGATCTTCGCCCGGTCGATCCTCGAGCGGCGGCCCGGGGCGACCTTCGTCGCCGAGGTGAAGTGCTCCCAGGTGCTCTACGACGAGATCGATCGCCTCGGCGGCAACGGCATCATGTGGAAGGCCGGGCACACCCACATCAAGGACAAGATGAAGGAGACCGGCGCCGTCGCGGCCGGCGAGATGAGCGGCCACATCTTCTTCGCCGATCGCTACTACGGCTTCGACGACGCCTGCTACGCCACCCTGCGGCTGCTGGAGATCCTCTCCCACACCCGCGCGCCCCTCTCCGAGCTCCTCGAGGGCCTGCCCGAGACCTTCACCACCCCCGAGCTGCGGGTGCCCTGCCCGGAGGAGGTGAAGTTCCGGGTGGTCGAGCTGGTGCGCGACCTGCTCGCCAGCCACCGCCAGGTGGTGGACGTGGACGGCGTGCGGGTGATCCACCCCGACGGCTGGGGGCTGCTGCGCGCCTCCAACACCCAGCCCCTGCTGGTCCTGCGCTTCGAGGCCGAGAGCGAGGCCCGGCGCGACGCGATCCAGGCGGAGGTGACCCAGGCCCTGCAGGAGGCCCTGACCGCCGTCGCCAAGATCGAGTCGGATCGCCTCGGGGCCGGCGGCGAGTAGCGCGATGACGACCCAGCCCGCGGCCATCGCCGCCGACATCGGAGGCACGAACCTCCGCGTGGCCCTGGTGGGCGCCGGGGGCGAGCTGCTCCACACCCACCGTGAGCGCCTCGCCTCCAGTGAGCTGCCGGCGGTCGCCGAGCACCTGCGGCGGGCGCTGCTCTACCTGGAGACGCCCCCCGAGTCGCTGCCCATCGGCGTCGCCATCGCCGCCATGCTCCGGCGCGACGGCTTCGTGCGGGTCGCCCCCAACCTGGGCTGGCAGGACGTCGACCTGCGCGGCGCGCTGGAGCGGGCCCTGGGCGCCCCGGTGCAGGTTCACAACGATCTGGACGCAGCGGTCCTCGCCGAGGCGCGCGTCGGCGCCGGGGTCGACTGCGACACCGTCTTCCTCTGCTCGGTCGGCTCGGGCGTGGGCGGCGGCCTCTACGTCGGCGGCCGCCTCCACACCGGCGCGGGCGGGGTCGCCGGGGAGATCGGGCACGTGAAGGTGATCCCCGGCGGGCGGAGCTGCGGCTGCGGGGAGGAGGGCTGCCTGGAGGCCTACGCCGGCGGTCACGCGCTGGCCCGGCGCGCCCGGGAGCTGCTCGAGGCCGGCGCGGCCCCTGGCCTGCGGGCGCGGATCGGCGAGGACGACGAGGTCCTCGATGCCCGCCGGATCGTCGAGGCGGCCGCGGAGGGAGACGCCGACTGCCAGCGGCTGCTGGACGAGGCCGCCGGACACCTCGGGCTGGCGCTGGCGAACCTCGCCACCGTCCTCGCGCCCGGGCGGCTCCTCCTGGGCGGCAGCGTCCTGCGCGGCGCCCCGGCCCTGCGCCAGCAGGTGAGCGAGCTGGTGCTGGCGCGGGTGGCCCGCAGCGTGGGGAAGACCCTCGAGGTCCACCCGGCGCGCCTGGGCGACGACGCCGGCCTGATCGGCGCCGGGCTCCTCGCCCTGGAGTGAGCCCGAGGGCCGGCCGCTACGCGCCGCTCATCAGCTTGCGGAGGAAGTCCTCGATCGCCTGCTTCTCGCTGGCCGAGTGCGAGCCGAGGCGCAGCCCCACGTGGTGGCGATCGCCGCCGACGGCGCGGGTGTGGACCACCTTGCCGGTGACGACGAGGGGGTCGTCCACCGCCTCGACGCGGATCTCCAGGGTGACCTGCTCGTCGATGAGCAGGGGCTGGTCGCACTCGAGGCCCAGGCCGCTGCGGGAGATGTCCCGCATCACCGCCCGGAACTCCTGCTTCGAGCGGCAGAGGATCTCCAGCCGGCGGGCGATCCGCGGGCTGTCCCGGAAGCCGACGCCCGCACCGGCGAGGAGGTACTCGATGAAGCTGGTGAGGCTCTCCCGCTGCGCGGGCTCCACCTGCGAGAAGCGCAGGCCGTAGGCCACGCGCCCCGGGTCGACCTCGGTCACCAGCCGGACCTCGCCCAGGACGGTGACCGACTCCGCGTCCATGGGCAGCTTCATCGCCACCCGCATGAGGTCGCCGACCTCCGCGATCCCCGGCGGGCCGAGGACCCGGGCGCCGCCGTAGGAGAGATCGACGACCTGCCCCGGCCAGAGGTTCCGGTCGGTGATCAGCTCGCAGTCGAAGGCGGTCTCGACCCGCGCGTGGACTCTTCGCTCGCGACCCATCGGCCCGAGTATACGTCACAGCTGGCGATAGTCCTCTGCCTTGAGCCCGTGCTTCTTCAGCAGGCGGTGGAGGCTCTCGCGCTCGATGTCGGCGGCCCGGGCGGCCTTGCTGACGTTGCCCTCGTGGCGGCGCAGGAGGGCGTCGAGGTAGGCGCGCACCCCCTGCACCTTCGCGATCCGCATGGCCTCCTTGTAGGGGAGGGCCGCGAGGGCCTCGAGGGGGCCGAGGCCGGGCCGGGCCTCGCGCAGCCCGCTGGGGAGATCGTCCACCCCGATGGTGTCGCCCTCGCAGGTGGCGACGGTGCGCTCGATGACGTTCCGCAGCTCCCGGACGTTGCCGGGGAAGGGCCAGGCCGCCAGGAGGCCGAGGGCCTCGGGGGTCAGCCCCCGGAGGGTCCTCCCCTGGACCTTCGCCTGGGTGGCGACGAAGTGGGCCGCGAGCAGGGGCAGATCCTCGCGCCGCTCGCGCAGGGGCGGCAGGGCGATGGGGAAGACGTTGAGGCGGTAGAAGAGATCCTCCCGGAAGGCGCCGGCCGCGACCTCCTCCGGCAGCGATCTCAAGGTCGCGGCGATCACCCGCACGTCCACCGCCGCCTCCCGGGTCGCCCCGACCGGGCGCACCTTGCGCTCCTCGAGCACCCGGTTCAGCTTCACCTGCATCGAGAGGGGCAGCTCGCCGATCTCGTCGAGGAAGAGGGTGCCGCCGTCGGCCTCCCGGAAGAGCCCGGGACGGTCGCGGTCGGCGCCGCTGAAGGAGCCCTTGAGGTGACCGAAGAGCTCGGACTCGACCAGCTCGGCCGGCAGGGCGCCGCAGTTCACCGCCACGAAGGGGCGGCCCTTCCGATCCGAGGCCTCGTGGATGGCCCTGGCGACCAGCTCCTTGCCGGTGCCCGACTCGCCGGTGACCAGCACGGTGAGGTCCAGGCCGCCCGCGCGCTCGATGAGGGCGAAGACCTCCTGCATGGCCTCGCTGCGGCCGATCATCCCGGCCGGGGCGGAAGGATCGATCAGGCGGCCCAACCCGCGACCGGCGTCCTCGCGCTGCTGTCTTCGCTCGAGGGCGGCCTCGATCACCTCCCGCGCGCGGTCGGGGTCGAAGGGCTTCTGCAGGTAGTCGAAGGCGCCCTGCTTCATCGCCGCCACCGCGCGATCCACCGTGGCGTAGGCGGTCATCATCACCACCTCGGGGCGGGGGCTGGCCGCGACCGCGGCCTCCAGGACGGCGAAGCCGTCGGCGCCGGGCATCCGGACATCGGTGACGACCAGCTCGAAGGGCTCGCCGGCCAGGCGGGCGATGGCCTCGGAGCCGGTGGCGGCCTCGACCACCTCGCCCAGCTCGCCGATCACCCGGGCGACCAGGCGGCGCAGGTTGGCGTTGTCGTCCGCCACGAGGATCCGGGGCCGGCTCACGGGGTCTCCTCCCCGCCCTCTTTCGATCGATCCTGCATCGGCAGCCGCACCGTGGCACAGGCGCCGCCCCCGGGCGAGGCGCCGAGGTGGAGGCTGCCGCCGTGGGCCTCGACGATCGCCCGGCTCACCGCCAGCCCCAGACCGGTGCCTCCCTCCCGGCGGGTGGCGAAGGGCTCGAAGAGCTGCCCCTCGATCTCGGGGTCGAGGCCCGGACCCTCGTCGGTGATCTCGAGCTCGGTGTGACCCCCCGCGCTCTGCACGCGGGCGCGGACCCTCCGGGCGCCGGGCGCGTCCCGGCTCGCCTCGGCGGCGTTCTTGAGCAGGTTGTGGATCACCTGCTCGAGGCCCAGGGCGTTGCCCCGCACCGTCGCCTCGCCCTCCACCTCGATCGTCAGGCCCCCCACCTGCCCGCTCTCCGCGAGGCGCTGCCAGGCCTTCCGGGCGGCCGCGCCGAGGGCCAAGGCCTCGTCGCCGACCGGCCAGGGGCGGGAGAGGTCGAGGAGCCCCTGCACGATGGCCTGGGCCCTCCCCGCCTCCTCGACGATCGCCTCGAGGTCGGCGCGCTGCTCCCCTTCGGCCTCCTTCGCCAGGAGCTTCGCGTAGCCGAGGATGACCCCGAGGGGGTTGTTGATCTCGTGGGCGACGCCGGCGGCCAATCGGCCCACCGCCGCCAGGCGCTCGCGGGCCAGCCGCTCCTGCTGGTGGCGGACGAGGGCGCCGGCCATCTCGTCGAGCTGCGCGGCGAGGGTGCCCAGCTCGTCGGGCCGATCCAGGGCGATGCGCGCGTCGAGCTCTCCCCGGGACCAGCGGGAGACCGCCGCCCGCACCCGCTCCAGCGGCGCGGTGAGGGCCGAGACCGCGAAGCGGCCCAGCCCCAGGGCGAGGATCACCGCCAGGCCCAGGAGCGAGCCGATGGCCCAGGTGGTGCGGCGGCGCACTCGGGCCGCCTCGACCTCCCGCTCGGCGATGTCCTCGGTGAGGTGCGCGGCGAGGCGATCGGCGCGGGCCTGCACCTGCAGCACCAGCTGCAGGCTCGCGGAGTGGGCGTCGAGGGTGTGCGTGCCGTCGCCCCGCCGGATCGCGGGCAGGACCTTCTCGCGGAAGAGGCCGTCGAGCTCCCGGGAGCTCGCCAGGATCGAGTCGAGGGTGTGAGCGACCTCCGGGCTCGTGCCGGCCGCCTCCAGCTCCTGGTGGAGCATCCCCAGGCGCTTGAGCGCCATCTCGTACATGTGGAGGTGGGAGTCGTCTCCCAGGATCACCATGTGCGCCTCGTGGGCGTACTGATCGCGCAGGGTGGTGGCGACCTCCAGGACCGCCCGCACCTGCCGCTCCTCGTCCCGGATCCGCCGCAGGGACTCCCTCCCCTCGAGCAGGCCGAAGAGGGCCGCCGCCGTCCCGCCGGCGAAGAGCACCAGCAGGAGGGCGTAGCCCAGCACCAGCCGGCGGATCGTCGACCTCTGGGGAGGGGCTCCCATCCCCCCCAGGGTAACCGGCTAGACGAAGGCCAGCGAGATATCGTCGTGGAAGCGCAGGCCCCGCGCGGTCGGGCGGATCCGCCTGCCCTCCCGCTCGACGAGCCCCCGCAGCTCCAGCTTCTCCAGGGTCCGCCCGTGGAGGGCCTGGGCGTCGAGACCCGACCAGGACGAGAGCTCGTCGAGGTCGACGCCCTGGTGGAGCCGCAGCCCGCAGAAGAAGCGCTCGCCCAGGAGGGTCCCCCGCTCGAGCCGCTCCCGGCTCGCCTCGGGGAGGCGGCCCGCCTCGAGGTGCTCGAGGTAGCGATCGGCGGTCCGGGCGTTGGTGGTGCGCTCGCCGCTGCCGTCGGGCAGGCGCCGGAAACCCGAGGCCGAGACCCCGAGGCCGAGGTAGGGGTGGCCGGTCCAGTAGAGGGTGTTGTGGACCGCCTCCCGCCCGGGGAGGGCGTGGTTGGAGATCTCGTAGCGCCAGTAGCCGGCTTCGGCGAGGGCCCCGAGCAGGGCGTCCTCGATCGCGATCGCGAGCTCCTCCCGGGGGAGGACGACCTCGCCGGCCGCGACGGCCCGCGCCATGGGCACCTTCGCCTCGAGGGTCAGGGCGTAGGCGCTGATGTGATCGGGCCCGGCCGCGGCGGCCCGGCGCACGTCCTCCACCGTCTCCTCGGGCGTGGCGCCGGCGGCGGCGTAGATCAGATCGATGCTGACGTTCTCGATCCCGGCGCCGCGGGCCCGCGCGACGGCCGAGGCGCTCTCCTCGGCGCTGTGCCACCGGCCCAGGGCCTCGAGGACCCGCGGCTGGAAGGACTGGGTGCCGAAGGAGACCCGGTTGACGCCCTGCTCCCGGAAGGCCGCGAGGCGCTCGCTCTCGCTGGCGCCGGGGTTGGCCTCCAGGGTGATCTCCGCGTCGTCGAGGATCCTGCGCCGCTCGCGCACCGCCCGGATCACCCGGCCGAGCTCGGCGGGCTCCCAGAGCGAGGGGGTGCCGCCCCCGAAGTAGATGCTCGTGACCGGCACCTCGGGCCAGCCCTGCGCCAGGCGCAGGTCGAGCTCCGCGATCACGGCGTCGGCGTAGAGGCGGTGAGGGATCACCTCGGCCACCTGCGAGGCGAAGTCGCAGTAGGGGCAGCGCGCCAGGCAGAAGGGGAAGTGGACGTAGACCCCGAGCATCCCCCGATTCTAGATCATCAGATCGACCTCGGCCTGCGCGGCCGGGGCCAGTCGATGGCGGCGTAGTCGGCCAGGGCGGCGGCCACCGCGGCGTGGAAGGCCTCGCGGGTGGCGCCCTCCTGGAAGCGCTCGGACTCCAGGCGGTTGCGGGCGTTGAAGGTCTCGATGATCACCGAGGCCATGGGCGGGTGGCGCAGCATGTAGATCCGGCTGCCCGGGAGGTGCCGGTCGATGAAGGTCCCGCGCACCGTCTCGTCGGCCTCGTAGAGGCCCTCGTAGTCCCAGCCGTCGTAGGGGTGGAAGCCGGCGTCCGCCAGCCGGGCGGAGAGCAGGCGGGCCAGCTGCTCCCGCCGCGAGAGGCGGTCGGCCGGCCCGTTGTCGGCGTAGAGGAGCGCGAAGCCCGGGGCGAGGTCCCGGAAGAGGCAGCGCTCGCCGCCGGCCTCCCGGGGCCTCCACCCGAGCGGCCAGCCGCGGATGTCGGAGTGGAGGGAGATCAGGACCTCCCCGCCCCAGGCCTGCCCCTCGCGCACCCGCTCCTGGTAGCGCGGGAGCTCCCCGGCGAAGGTCCGGGTCAGCCGCACCTCGTAGCCGCGCCGGGCGAGGTGGCGGCCGAGCTCGAGGCCCAGCTCGAGCATGGTGTCCTGCTCCAGGCGGCAGAAGCTCGAGATGTTCCCCACGTTCCCCGGCGCCCCGTGGCCCGGATCGATGATCACCCTCAGAGGCCGCGAGGGCCCGGGGCCCAGCAGGCGGCGGGGCCGGGCCGCGCGGGCCGGCCAGACCGGGACCACCGAGGCGAGGTCGGGCAGGGGCAGGGGGGTCCCCCGCAGGTAGGGGTTCTGCTCGGCGGACGCCTCGCTCGCCGCGTCCCCGGAGAGGTGGGCGCCGCAGCCCACGAAGAGGGTCAGGAAGAGGAGGCGCAGGAGCGCAACCTCTCTCGGAGTTCCACCCGCCGTCTGTCTCATGCCCCCCAGGGTGGAGGAAGCGGGGCGCCGGCGGGGTAACGCGCGCGTAACGGCGCCTCGCTCGCCGCGACCCGGCGACCGGGGTTAGGCTTATGCCTCGTGAAGCGCGCACTCCAGCTCGGCGTCGCACTCCTCCTGCCGGTGGTCCTCGGGGCCCCGCAGGCGAGCCGCGCTGCCCGGCCGAAGGCCGAGGGGCCGGTGGCGGTCCTGCCCTTCAAGAACCTCAACCGGGATCCGGAGCAGGAGTGGATGGCCCGGGGCATCGCCGAGACCCTGGTCTCGGACCTGAAGCGCACCAGCAAGCTGGTCGTCGTCGAGCGCGATCAGATCGAGCGGGCGATGTCGGAGATCGCGCTGCAGCAGGACGGCGAGGTGAGCACCAGCAACGCGGTGAAGGTGGGCAAGCTGGTCGGCGCCCGCACCATCGTCCTGGGCAGCTATCAGCGCGCCGGGAGCCAGCTGCGCCTCAACGCCCGCTTCGTCCAGACCGAGACCGGCCTCGTCCTGGACACCGCCAAGGTCACCGGCCAGGCGAAGCAGGTCTTCGCCCTCCAGGACCGGCTGGTGAACCAGCTCCTCGACCTCTCCTCCGGCCGCAACAAGCAGGCCCGGGCGCGCAAGCCGCCCCCGGCCACCGAGAAGACCCTCAAGGCCTACCGCCTCTACGCGATGGCGATGACCACCGCCACCGACGCGGGGCAGGCGAAGCTGCTGCGCGAGGCCGTCGCCGAGGAGCCGGACTTCTCCTACGCCCTCGACGAGCTCGACGCCCTCGAGCAGCGCCTGAAGGCGCTGGACGCCCGGGCCGAGGCGGCGATGGACGCCCGGGCGCGGGAGTACCGGGCCATCCTGAGTGACCCCGAGGCCGATCCCGCGCTGCGCTGGCAGGCCGCCACCGAGCTGCAGCGCTACTTCCAGACCAACGGTCACCCGCGGGCGCTCCTCGGCCTGGGGCGCGAGGTCCACGAGATGTCCTGGCCGGCGGGCATGCTCCCGGACCCGAAGGTCAAGGGGCTCCTCCTGGTCTTCTTCGCGCACCAGCAGCTGCGCCAGACCGACCGGGCCCTCGCGGTGGGTGAGGAGTTCCTCCGTCAGTACCCCCAGGAGCTCGATCGGGCGCAGGTCTCGGCGACCATGGCCCGCCTCCTCCAGCAGCGCCGGGAGGAGGAGGCCCTGAAGGCCTCCATCGACGAGGCGCTCCGCGCCATCGACGTCAAGGAGGCGAAGCTCGACGCGGAGGCCTGCGAGGAGCACGCCGAGTACGAGGCCTGGGCCGAAGCCCTCGAGCGCTGCGGCCGCTTCGTGGAGGCCTGGGAGGGTGAGCCGGCGCTGGTCCATCAGCTGAACCGGGCCCGCTGGCTCCACCTCGAGGCCCACCTCGAGCTCGGCCGCTTCGACGAGGCCCGCCGGCTGGCGGCGATCTTCCGGGAGAAGCAGCCGGAGGAGGCCGAGCGCCGGGCGCTGACCCACCGGATGCGCCGGTGGCCGGGGGCCGCCCTCCTCGAGCCGGGTGACGACCCCCGGCGGCCGCCGGCGGGGGGCGGGCGGGCCCTGCTCCTGCCCTTCGTGCGCAAGAGCGACGGCAGGGAGACCCTGCGCCTGGGCCTGATGCTGCCCCGGGCCATGGCCTTCGATCTCGAGCGGGGCGGGCGGCAGGCCGTCGTCGACTGGGATCGCCTGCAGGATCACCTCGAGCGCACGCCCCGGCGCGGCCGCGAGATCGAGACGATCGACGAGGCCGCGGCGATCGGGGAGGCCCTCGAGGCCGAGGTGGTGGTGATCGGGACCTACTCGGTCGCCAACGAGCAGGAGCTCGAGGTGCACGCCCGCAAGATCGACGTACGCAAGAAGACGGTGGTGGGCGAGGTGAAGGTGGAGGGCCGGAGCGACGACGTGCTCCCCCTGCAGGATCGCATCCTGAAGCGCCTCTTCGGCGATCGCTTCCTGCCGCCGAAGCGCGCGGCCGCGACCCAGGCGCTCCGGGGAGGCAAGAAGCCCGACCCGAAGGCCGCCTACCGCCTCTACAACCTCAGCATCACCGGCTCGGACACCACCCGCTTCGGCCTCCTGGACAAGGCCCTGGAGGAGGACCCGGGCTTCGCCTACGCCCGCAACGACTTCGCGGCCCTGGTCTTCAAGGCCGCCCGGAACGCGGCCCTCGCCCACCTCCCCCGGGCCGAGCAGGAGCAGGCGCTGCGCGAGCGCTTCGGTAGCGGGGAGAACCCCTCCCGGCGCCGCAGCGACATGATGGAGTTCTTCGGCCTGCTCGAGCGCACCTCCCACCAGGCCGAGCTCCTCACCCTGGCCCGGCGGATCGACGAGATGACCTGGCCCGAGGAGTACCGGGACACCCTGCGCGCCAACGCGGTCTACTGGATGCAGAAGGCCTACGAGGATCTGAAGCAGCCCGACCAGGTGATCGCGATGGGCAAGCGCTACGCCGCAGAGTTCCCCAAGGGGCACTTCCATGCCGTGGTCGTCCGCAACGCGGAGCGCCTCGAGGAGAAGCTGGCCAAGGAGAAGGCCAAGCAGGAGGAGCGCCTCCCGCCCTTCCTGGCCCGGCAGGAGGGCGCCCGCATCGCCCTGGAGGGCGAGCGCTGCGCGGAGCTCATCAAGCACCGGCTCCACCTGCGGGGCCGCCGCTACTGCCAGGACTTCCTCGAGCGGCACCGGAGCCTCGAGGGCTCGGAGGACTACCGGGTCTCCGGCGCCCTCAAGACGGCCAGCTGGAAGATCGTCGAGTCCCACTTCGAGCTCGGCGAGTTCCAGGAGGCGCGCGCCCTGGGTGAGGCGCACCTCCAGCGCTACCCGGACGATCCCGGCCGGGCGGTGATGATGAGCTACTGGCCCCGGGACTGAAGGGGCGCGGCGAAGCCCTCGAGCCGGAGCCAGGGGGCCAGCGCCTTCGCGCAGGCGTCGCAGTAGCGGTTGGTGGAGAGCCGCGCCGCCCGGATCGCGTTGCCCTTGGCGTCGGCCATGATGCAGCTCTCCCGGGGGCAGTGGTCGAGGCCCAGGTTGTGACCCAGCTCGTGGAGGACGAGGTTCTCGACGTAGCGCCGGAAGCGCTCCGGCGCCTTCGCGCGGAAGCGGCGAAAGAGGAAGGAGGTCAGCACGCCGGCGCGGCCGTCGAGGGAGGCCAGGCCCGCGATGCCCCAGTCGTAGCGATCACCCTTGGTGGTGGAGATGGGCCGGGTGGTCATGCCCAGGACCTTCCAGGCCGGGCCCACGTCGAGGGCCGCGAGGTAGGTGAGGAGCTTCTCGGCCCGCCAGCGCTTGCGGGGCTCGTACCAGGCCGTCTTCGGCAGGGGCACCGGCGCGGTGATCGCGACTTCCAGGTCGAAGGCCTTCTCGATCGCCTCGGCGGTGATCCGCGCCAGCGCGTCGTCCCCCTTGCCCAGGGGCACGACCACCACCCTGCGGCTCGGCTGGGTGGGATCGACGAGCGCCCTCCCCTCGGCCCGGGCGACGCCGGGGGAGAGGAGCAGGGCGAGCAGGAGCAGCGCGCAGAGCCGGTGCCTCATGTCGGGATCGACACCCGGGGCGCCCCGCCTGTTCCCGCCGGCCGCCGGGGCCGGGGCCGCTGGCTACTCGTCCTCGTCGCCCTCGACGATGTCGGCGCCGCTGTCCACGTCGATGGCGCCCACGGAGTCATCGGGCTGATCTTCGTAGGAGCCGCCACCCCCGTCGTCCCCGGCGTCGAGCTCGCCCTCGGACGAGGCCTCCTCGTCGTCGCCGCCCTCGCGCTCGACCGGCGGCAGCACCACCAGTCCGCCTCCGGACTTCTTCGGCGCTTCGGTCTTCTCGGCGGCCTTGCCCTCGTCGGACTCGGCCCACTCGCGCGCCGCACGCTCGGACTCGCTGATCGCCTCTTCGGCCGGCGCCTCGCCGGCCTCATCCAGCGCGGCCTCGGCGGCCGTCTCGGAGTCGGGCACCTGAGAGGCGGCGCAACCCGAGAGCAGCATCGGGACGGTCAACACGAGGCACAGCGGAAGGAAGGAGCAGCCCTTCATGATCGATCTCCTCACCGAGTGTGGGGGAACATCATTCTAGACGGCAGGTCGGGCCTCGGCCAGTCCGAACGGGGCCCGGCTGCCAAGCCTGGAAATCTGGCCTCTTCAGCCTTCCTTCACGTGGCAGTCGGGGCACTTGGTCGGGCCCGAGCCCTGCTCGGCGTGGCAGGCCTTGCAGCTCTTGTGGGCCGCGTCCTTCATGGCGGGCGCGTCGGCGGCCTTGCCATGGCAGGAGCGGCAGGCGGCGGGCGTCGCCCGGGCCTCGGCCGTGTGGTGGCACTTGTTGCAGCCCAGGCCGGCCTTCTGGTGATCGCGGTGGGGGAAGGTCACCTTGCCCTTGGTGCCGGCGGCGAAGGTGAGGCTCGCCGGGCCCGGCGAGCGCTTGGCGGGCTTGGTGGTCTCCTTGCCCTCCTCGCCCTTGGGCTGCTCCTCGACCTTCGGGGCCTCGGCCGCAGGCTTCTCAGCCTCCGCCTCGGCCTCGACCGCAGGCTTCTCAGCCTCAACCTCGGCCTCCGCCTCGGCCTCAGCCTCGGCCGCAGGCGCCTCCGCCTCCGCCTCCGCCTCAGCCTCCGCCTCGACCGCAGGCTTCTCGGCCTCCGCCTCGGCGGCCTCAGCCGCGGGCGCCTCGGCGGCGGGAGCCTCGGCCTCGGCCACCGCCTCCTCGGCCTTCACCCCCTCGGCGGCGGGCTCAGTGGGCTGGTCGGCGCTGCAGCCGACGATCAGCAGGAAAGCCAGCGTCATCCCCATCGTCCCGAACATCGTCCTCATCGATCGCAAACCATCCTTTCGGTGCTAGGAGCCTCGCGAGGGAGCCTCGACTCACGCCCGTCATGACGCGTGGACGCGGGAGAGATTCTACCCTCGCCCCGGGAGTCGATGCGAACCGACCCTCAGGCGCCGGCCGCCGCGAGGCTCGCTCGCCGCGCGGCACAGGCGCGGCGCATGGCCCAGATCGCCGTGGCGCCGGCCGCCACGTTCGCGACGCCGAGGCCGGCGAAGACGCCATCGATCCCGAGCGCCCAGCCGCCCAGGAGAGTGCCCGCGGCGACCAGGAGGGGCGCCCGGAAGAGGGTGAGGGCGCTGGCCACGAGCTGGCGCCCCATGGCGTTGAAGCTCGAGACCGCCACCTGCACCATGCCGAAGAGGCCGTAGCCGATCGGCGCGATCCACAGGTAGTGGGTGAACTCGCGGAAGAACCCGGGGGTGTCGGGGAAGAGCCAGGCCAGGGGCACGGCCAGGACCGAGAGCCCTCCCCAGGCGATGAGGCCCCACCAGAAGGAGAAGCGGCGGGAGAGGGCGATGGACTCGTCGATCCGGTCGATCTGTCCGGCGCCCCAGTTCTGACCGACGAAGGGGGCGAGGCCGGCCCCCAGGGAGAAGAGGGGCAGGAGGGCCAGGCCCTCGATCCGGCTCGCGGCGCCGAAGGCCGCCACCGCCTCCTCGCCGTGCTCGGCGACCAGCCGGGTCACGAAGCCGGTGGTCAGGGGCACGGCGATGTTCGAGCCCGCGATGGGCAGCCCCATCGCCAGGGCCGCGCCCCAGGAGCGCAGGACGCGGGCCGGGTGGACCGGCCTCAGATCGAGGAGGTGCTCCCGGCCGACGAGGATCCAGAGGGCGACGACCAGGGTGCAGGCCCGCCCGATCACGGTGGCGATGGCCGCCCCCTTCAGGCCGAAGGCCGGCAGGGGCCCGAGGCCGAAGATGAAGAGGGGATCGAGGACCGCGTTGATCAGCCCGGCGAAGACCATCACCTTGGCCGGCGTCTTCGTGTCGCCGGTGGCGCGGATCACCGAGTTGCCCACCATCGGCACGACCAGGAAGACCATCCCGAGGTACCAGACCTCCATGTAGTCGCGGATGTGGGGCAGCACCGCGTCGGTGGCCCCCAGCAGGCGGAAGACCGGATCGATGGTGAGGTAGCCGACGACGGAGAAGGCGGCGACCAGGACGAGGGCCAGCAACAGGGCGTCGGTGGTGAGGCGGCGGACCTGCTCGGTCTGCGCCGAGCCGATGGCCCGGGAGACCAGGCTCATCACCCCGACCCCCAGGCCGATCGTGAAGCTCCCGAAGGAGAAGACCACCGGGAAGGTGAAGCTCATCGCCGCGAGCTCGGTCGTGCCGAGCAGCCCCACGAAGTAGGTGTCGACGAGGTTGAAGGTGATGACCGAGACCATCCCGACCATCATCGGGACGACGAGGCGCACGAGGTGCTCGCGGACCGGGCCCTCGGTGAGCTTGCCTTGGCTCGGAGCGGAGCTGGACATCGGGGAGACCGGGGCAGCGGGCGCCTGCGGGCGCGGGCCCGGGCCCGCGCGCGGTGGGCGCTCAGGCCTCGACGGCGAACTCCCGCAGCACCTCGTTCAACGAGGTCTTCTCGTCGGTCTTCGCCGAGCGCTCCCCGATGATGAGGGCGCAGGGCATGTGGTAGGTGCCCGCCGGGAAGTCCTTGGGGCGCGAGCCGGGGACGACCACCGCTCGCGGCGGGACCCTCCCCTTCGTGACGACCTCCTGCTCGCCCCGCACGTCGATGATGGGGGTCGAGGCGGTCAGGACCGTGCCGGCCCCCAGCACCGCCCCCTCTCCGACGATCACGCCCTCGACCACGATCGAGCGCGAGCCGATGAAGGCGCCGTCCTCGATGATCACCGGCCGGGCGCCCGGAGGCTCGAGGACCCCACCGATGCCGACCCCGCCGGAGAGGTGCACGCCCTGGCCTACTTGCGCGCAGCTCCCGACGGTGGCCCAGGTGTCGACCATCGAGCCGGTGGCGACGTAGGCGCCGATGTTCACGTAGCCGGGCATGACCACCACCCCGCGCTCGCAGTGGGCGCCGAAGCGGATGGTCCCGGGCGGCACCAGGCGAACGCCCTGCGCCGCCAGGTCGGTCTTCAGGGGGATCTTGTCGTGGAACTCGAAGGGCCCGACCTCCAGGGTCCGCATCTCGGCGATGGAGAAGTAGAGGAGGATGGCCTTCTTGAGCCACTCGTGGACCGTCCACTCCCCGTCCTCTCCCCGGGTCGCGACCCGCAGCGCGCCCCGATCCAGCGCGGCGATCGTGGACTTCACCGCCGTCTCCACCTCCGGCTCGTGGACCAGGCTGCGGTCGTCGAAGGCGCGCTCGATGATCTCCCGGGGCTCGCGTGTCTCGCTCATGGCGGCGGAACCTAGCCCCTTTGGGCCACCGCGGCCAGCTAGCGCAGCTTCTCCACCAGGCGCGGCGCGATCTTCGAGACCTCGGCCGCGAAGGTGTCCTGGAGCGTGAAGGGATCGTCACCGGCGCCGTCGACCTTCACGGTCTCCAGGATCTCTCCGGTCTCGACGTGCACGAAGCGGGAGAGCACCCGCAGCTTGCCGCCGAAGCTCTGGAAGCTGCCGACCACCACCACCTCCGAGGAGAAGAACTTCCCGATGGGCACCCGGTGCTCGGGGTCGTACCAGGAGGTCTGGTAGTCCTGCAGCACCTCCTTGGGCGCGTCGAGCTGAGGCTTCTCGTAGAGGTGGAGCTCCTCGTGGGCCCCGAAGTCGGTCATCACCTGCTCTGCGAGCGCGTCGGCGAGGAAGGCGAAGTCTCCCGTCCCCCCGAGATCCTTGAAGGGGACGACGATGACGCTGATCGGGCCGGTGCGGGGGACCTCCGCCTCGGGCTCCTTCTTCGGCGCCCCTCCGGCGGCGCCTCCTTCGGAGGAAGGGGGCGTGGCCGCGGCGGTGGCGGCGACCCCGGGATCGATGGGCTCCTCCCAGCTGCGCCAGGCCTGGCGAACCCAGAACTGGAGGGTGGCGACCAGCACCGCGCCGAGGCCCGCCAGGAGCCACTTCTGCCGGTACCAGGGCACCTCGGGGGCGGCGAAGTCGGGGTGCGCCGCGGGCAGAGAGGTCGAGGTCCCCCCGGCGGTGCGGGTGGCCCCCTCTCCCTTGCGGGCGAGCGCCGGCGGCAGGGCCGAGCGGGGCTCGCCGTAGAGCTGGTAGCGGGCGAAGGAGAGGCTCTTCGGATCGGCCTCGACCAGGCGCAGCTTCGCCAGGCGCACCGCCTCGCCGTAGCGCTCGCCGGCGAGCATGGCCTCCCAGAAGCGCAGGGCGAAGCGCAGCGCGTCGGCGTCGCGCACCGGCCCGGTCGGGCCGAGGTAGTGGCGCACCCCCGAGAGGAGGAGCGCCGAGGCCAGGCCCCGCTCGCGCTCCACCCCGCCCCGCCACTCGCCCTGGCCGCCGCTGTGGCAGCTGTTGGCGAAGACCAGGCTCGGGGGGCGCTCGCCGCAGGCCTCGACGATCTCCCGGGCGCCGACCACTCCGTCGGCCATGGCGAGGCCCCGGGCGCCCTCCTGCCAGCGCACGTGGCCGGCGAAGTGCATCACCCGCACCCCGGAGAGCGCGCCGAGGAGATCGGCGCGGGTGACGGGCCCCGTGAGGTGGACCACCTCTCCGCCGAAGCCCTCGTGGAGCAGCCCGGCGACGGCGCCTCCCTCCTCCCGGGCGGAGGGGAGATCGCCGCAGGGATCGGCGACGATCAGGGCGGCGCCCTCCGCCTCGGCCGCGGTCCCCGGGCCGGCGCTGCCGGTCGCCGAGGTGGCGATCACCCGGCCGACGGCGAAGCGCAGCCCGAGGAAGGTGCGGCCGTCGTGGAGGAGCTCCCAGGGGACGTCGGCGAAGGCCTCGTCCACCTGCAGGCGCAGGAAGCCGCGCTCGGTGGTCTCCAGCCGCGCCCGCACGCTCGCCGGCAGGGCCCCGTTCCAGAGCAGCTCCCCCAGGGTGCGGACCTTGGAGGCGTAGCTCGAGGCGTTGCCGCCGAGGAAGGCGTCGAAGCGGCGCAGGATCTTGTCGGCGTCGGCCCGGCCCCAGCTGCCCTCGGCGAAGGTGCGCACCGGCCCCTTGTCCTGCTCCCCGTCCATCACCGCGGCCTTCAGGCCCCTGCCCCCCTCCATCAGGTCGAGGACGAGCAGGGGCGGCAGCGCCTGGGTGCTCCCGGTGATCTCGGGGGTGGCGGGGGCGGCCTCGCGAGGCCCGGGGTCGAGGCGCCGGGCCGCCGGCGTGCCCTCCCCCCAGTGCAGGGCCATCACCGGCACCAGCTCGGCCTTGCCCTTGAGGGGGACCCCCCCGCAGGGCTCGGCCTGCACGCTGCCCGCCGGGAGCGCCTCGAAGAGCTTCGCCGAGATCAGCACCTCGTCCGCCTGCCCCTTGGCCTCGATCCGCGCGGCGGTGTTCACCGCGTCCCCGAAGACGTCTCCGTCGGCGAGCATCACCGCCCCCAGGTGAACGCCGATGCGGATGTGGATCGCGTCGGCCTCGGGGTGAGCCGCGCGATCCTCGCGCAGGACCTGCTGCATGCGGGCCGCGCAGGCCACGCCCATCGCGGGCGCCTCGAAGACCGCCATGATGGCGTCGCCGATCGTCTTCACGATCCGGCCCTGGTGCTCCTCGACCAGGGGGAAGAGCAGGTCGTTGTGGCGCTGCACGAAGGCCAGGCCCTCGATGTCCCCCTTGCGCTCGAAGAGCTCGGTGGAGCCGACGATGTCGGTGAAGAGGATGACCCGCTCCCCCCGGTGCCGCGCCTCGAGGGCGCGATCGATGCGTTGCCGCTCCTCGAGCAGCGCCTGCAGGTCGTCGTCCTTCTTCCCCGTCATGTCAGCTCTCGCAGCATAGCGCAGTGCGCCACGGCAGGGCCCCTTTCGTTCCCGTCCGAGTGGGTGTACTTCCCGGCCCTCGAAGTCGCCGAACGACCCCTCCTCTTCCAAGGGAGCCTCGCCATGACCGGCAGCACGACCGAGATCGTCCAGCGGATGCACGAGCTGGCCCGCAACTTCTGGTGGGCCTGGGAGCCGGAGATCTCCGATCTCTTCCGGGACCTCGACCCCGAGCTCTGGTCGGAGGTGAACCACAACCCGATCCTGCTGCTCAAGCGCCTCGCCCCCGAGGTCATCGCCGACCGGGCCCAGCGGCGCACCATCGAGAGCCGCGTGGTCTACGCCCTGCGGCGCCTCGAGGAGTACCTCTCCGGTGAGGGCTCCTACGGGCACGAGCACGCCGCCTCCATCCTCGGCCGCCCGGTGGCCTACTTCTCGGCCGAGTTCGGCATCCACGAGTCCCTGCCGGTCTACGCCGGCGGCCTCGGCGTGCTGGCGGGCGACCACCTCAAGGCCTCCTCCGACCTGGGGATCCCCATCGTCGGCGTCGGCCTCTTCTACGCGGAAGGCTACTTCCGTCAGCACCTCGACGAGACCGGCTACCAGCAGGAGGCCTACGGCGAGATCGACGTGGAGAGCCTGCCGATCCACCGGGCCCAGACCCCCGACGGCGAGAACCTGCGGGTGACCGTCGACACCGCCCAGGGGCCACTCCACGCCGAGATCTGGAAGGCCCCGGTCGGGCGCAACACGCTCCTGCTCCTAGACTCGAACGTCGAGGGCAACACGCCCGAGAACCGCTCGCTGACCGCCCGCCTCTACTCGGGCGATCAGTCCCTGCGCCTGCGCCAGGAGATCCTCCTGGGCATCGGGGGGCACCGCGCCCTGGTGGCCCTGGGCATCCACCCCAGCGTCATCCACATGAACGAGGGCCACAGCGCCCTGGCGACCCTCGAGGCCATGCGGGTGCGGGTGAAGGAGGACGGCTGCTCCTTCGCCGAGGCCCTGCGCGAGGTCTCGCAGATGTCGGTCTTCACCACCCACACCCCGGTGCCCGCCGGCCACGATCGCTTCAGCCCCGAGCTGGTCGAGCAGCACCTGGGCAAGTTCCGGGAGGGGTGCGGCTGCAGCCTGCAGGACTTCCTCGCCCTCGGCCGGGTGAACCCCGCCGACCCCAGCGAGTCCTTCTGCATGACCGTGGTGGGCCTGAAGACCACCCGGCAGGCCAACGGCGTCTCGTCGCTCCACGGCCACGTCTCCCGCCAGATGTGGCAGGAGCTCTGGCCCGACCGCCCGGAGCAGGAGATCCCCATCGGCCACGTCACCAACGGCGTGCACGTCTCGACCTGGATCGCCCCTCAGCTCCTGCGGATCTACCAGCGCCACCTGCCCCAGGACTTCGAGCATCGCCTCTGGCAGCGCGAGGCCTGGGCCCCGGTCGCGCAGATCGACGACGGGGAGCTCTGGGAAGGCCACCAGATCATGCGCAACCGGCTGGTCGACTTCGCCCGCAACCGGACCGGCCGGCCGGGCATCCTCGACCCCTCCGCCCTGACCCTCGGCTTCGCCCGGCGCTTCGCCACCTACAAGCGCGCGGTGCTCATGCTCTCGGACATCGAGCGCCTCGAGCGCCTGCTCTGCGACCCCGAGCGCCCGGTGCAGATCGTCTTCGCCGGCAAGGCCCACCCCCACGACGAGCCGGGCAAGGCCTTCATCCGCCGCATCCACGAGCTCTCCCACGACCCCCGCTTCGACGGGAAGATCGTCTTCCTCGAGAACTACGATCTGCGGGTCGGCCGCGCGCTGGTGCGGGGCGTCGACGCCTGGGTGAACAACCCCCGCCGCCCCCTGGAGGCCTGCGGCACCAGCGGCCAGAAGGTGGTCCTCAACGGCGGCCTCAACATCTCGGTGCTCGACGGCTGGTGGGCCGAGGCCTACGACGGCACCAACGGCTTCGCCATCGGCGGGACGCGGGTGCACCGCGACGTCGACGTCCAGGACGAGCGGGACGCCGAGAGCCTCTACCGGGTCCTCGAGGAGGAGGTCGTCCCCCTCTTCTACGATCGCGGCTCCGACGGCGTGCCCCACGCCTGGGTCTCCCGGATGAAGCGCGGCCTGACCACCTGCGCCTGGCGCTTCTCCGCCAGCCGGATGGTCCGGGACTACCTGCACCAGGCCTACCTCCCGGCGGCCGGCGCGGACTGGGTCGGCTAGTCGGCCGTCCCCTCGAGGGTCTCGAGGACGGTGGCCCGGAGGTTGTCCAGCAGCCCCCGGGCGTTCATCACCCGCATCCGATCGCCCCGCCGCCCGTAGATCCAGACGGTCGGCAGGCCCTCGGCGTCGGCGAGGTGCTCGAGGGCCACCGGCGCGTCGAAGTCGGGGACCTCGACCCGCAGGACGACCAGCTCCTCGGGGTGCGCCGCGGCCAGCTCCCGCAGGATCCCGTCGACCTTCTTGCAGGGGGCGCACCACTCGGCCCAGAAGTCGACCACCACGATCTTGCCGGGCACCCCGACGGCGCGGGCGTCGAAGCTCTCGCCGCCGGTGGCGAGATCGCGGACGTTGCCCGCGGCCGGCGCGGCGGCGGCCGGCGCCGGGGCCAGCTCGACGGCCGGCGCGGGCGCCTCCGCCGGGGGCTCCCGCTTCGCCGCCGGCGCCTCGTGCGCCTCGTGCTCCTCGTGCTCGCCGTGGTCGTGACCCTCGTGATCGTCCTCGTCTCCGCCGAAGCGCACCGAGACGAGGCTCATCACGCTGAAGGACTCGGTGAGCTGGCGGCCGTTCACCTTCGTGTAGATCGGCACCCGGGCCCCGACCCCGAGCGTGACCCGATCGCTGATCGAGCGGCCGAGGAAGAGCTCTCCGGCCAGCCAGAAGCCGCCGGAGTTGCCGATCTCCTCGCCGTGGCCGTCGTCGGAGCCCGGCATGGGCATCTCATCGTGCCCGGCGACCGAGGGCAGCTCGTGGGAGGGAGCCCGCCCCAACGCATCGAGGTTGCCGATCACCACCCACCCCGCGGCGGGGACCACCGCCACGCCGAGGCTGCCGCCGCCGACGGGGCCGAAGCGCACGCCGCCCTCGGTGGCGTCGAGGGGCTGGCGGTAGACCGCCGTGGCGCGCAGCGCCACCCGCCGGTGGAGGTACTGCGAGAGCTCGAGGCGGGTGTTCAGGGTGTAGGAGGCCATGCCCAGGGAGAGGAGGTTCGGGGGGAAGGCCGTGCCCTCCTCGCCGAAGCCCGCCTGCTCGCCGGTGGGGAGGGAGAGGCCCGCGCTCAGGGTCACGGAGGGCCGGTAGCCCCCGGCGCTCCAGAGCCGGCCCAGATCGTAGCGCAGGCCCAGCCCCAGATCGCCGGCGCCGGAGAGCCGCTGGGTGGGCCGCTCGACGCCGTCGACGTAGTGGATGGTGCCCACCGGCAGCTCCAGCTCGGCGCCCAGGCCCTCGCCGAAGAAGTGGCGCAGGGCCAGCACCGAGAGGACGGAGGAGAGCGAGCGCCCGGTGAGCTCGCCCACGGGGGTCGAGCCCTCCAGCTCCCGGTCGTAGCGCCCCAGCCGCAGGCTGAAGCCGAAGAGGGTGAGGTTCTCGGGCGCCGCGCTCTGCAGACCCGACTCGAGTTCGAAGGCTGACCCCCCGACCGGGAGGTTGGGATTCACTCAGCCGGGTCAGGTCGCCGGGGCGGGGGCCATCCAGGCGGCCGCCACCAGGGCGGCGAGCCAGCGGGCGAGGGGACGCGAAATGAGCTTCATTCGTTCTTCTTTCACCCGGGTGCCCGCCTCGAGGCAAGCCTCCATCAGAGCTCGTTGGCCGCCCGGCGGCGGCGAAGGCGCAAGGCCAGGGCCTCCTGGAGCATCTCGGCGTGCCTCGCGTCCTCGCGCTCCAGCGCCCCGAGGGTGCGGGCCAGCTCGGGGACGGCCTCGGCCAGCAGCGCGCGGCCGAGCTGCTCCCCCGATCTCGACTCGAGATCCAGGGTGAAGCCGAGCGCCTCGATGGAGCCCGGCGGCTCGGGCCTCGCCATGAAGCCGTCCATCGCCTTCACGCTGATCTCCACGGCCTGGGAGACGTCCGGGTGCACCTCGAGCTCCCGCTCGTCCTCCACCAGAATCCGCTCCTCCATCCGGAGCCGCTCGGCGTGACCTTGCTCCTGCGCCGCGAGGGTGATGAAGAGCTGGGCGGCCTCCGAGTCCTCGATGAGCTCCGCCGAGAGCCAGACGTAGAACGAGGAGACCCGCTCCTCGAAGCGAATCAGGGCCTCCAGCGCCTCATGCAAGCTCAAGCTGCTCAATCCGGGGTCTCTCGATGGGGGTCGAGAGGAGAGTATGGATCTCCCGGTGAGGCTCGCCACCTCGCGGCCATCGGCTATGCTGCCGCGACGCCCCGCGAGAGGACCCCCGATGCCCATCCTGAAGCTCGAGATCGTCGGTGCGCTGCCCCCCGGGCGGCGCCAGGGCCTGGCCCGGGAGGTGGTCGCGTGAGCGGCGCGAGGCTCGGCGACGCCCTCACCCTGCCCTGCGGGCAGGAGGTGAAGAACCGCCTGCTGAAGTCCGCCATGAGCGAGGGCCTCGGCGCCCGCGGGCACCTCCCCGACGGGCGGCTCGGCCGCCTCTACCGCCGATGGGCCGAGGGCGGCACCGGGGTGCTGGTCACCGGCAACGTGATGATCGATCCGCGGGCGCTGGGTGAGCCGGGCAACGTGGTGCTGGAGGCGGGCGCGCCGCTGGAGGCCTTCGCGGCCTGGGCCGAGGCGGCGAGCGCGGATGAGACGAAGGTCTGGATGCAGCTCAACCATCCGGGCAAGCAGGCCTTCCCCCTGCGCAACCCCGATCCGGTCGCGCCCTCGGCCATCGGCTTCGAGGGGCCGCTGAAGAAGGCCTTCCCGGTGCCCCGGGCGCTCGAGGCCTCGGAGATCCGCGAGCAGATCGAGCGCTTCGCCACCGCCGCGGCGCTGGCCGAGGAGGCAGGCTTCCACGGCGCGCAGATCCACGGCGCCCACGGCTACCTCGTCAGTCAGTTCCTCTCGCCCCGCCACAACCGGCGGGAGGACGAGTGGGGCGGCTCGCTCGAGAACCGGATGCGCTTCGCGCTGGAGATCTTCCGCGCGATCCGCGCGCGGGTGCGGCGCGGCTTCGCCGTGACCATCAAGCTGAACTCGGCCGACTTCCAGCGCGGCGGCTTCAGCGAGGAAGAGGCCCTGGAGGTCGTCGCCCGCCTGGGCGAGGAGGGCATCGATCTCATCGAGATCTCCGGCGGCACCTACGAGGCGCCGGCGATGACCGGCTCCCGCCGCAAGGAGCCGATCGCCGAGAGCACGCGGGCCCGGGAGGCCTACTTCCTCGACTTCGCCCGGAAGGCCCGCGAGGCCACCGCCGCGCCGCTCGCCCTCACGGGGGGCTTTCGCACCGCGGCGGTGATGGAGGAGGCCCTCGCCTCGGGAGCCATCGATCTCGTCGGCCTGGCGCGCCCCCTGGCCATGGATCCCGACGCCTCGAGGAAGCTCCTCGCGGGGGAGGCGACCGTGCCGGTCCCGGCCCGGGTCGGCACCGGCCTGCGCGCCCTCGACACCCTCCTGATGTTCTCCGTCACCTACTACGAGGCGCAGCTCTCCCGGATGGCCGCGGGCAAGGAGCCCGACCCCGGGCTCTCCCCCTGGCGGGTCGCCGCCGGCCTGCTCGGCCACCACGGCCTCCACGCCCTGCGCCCCCGCCGCGCCCGCGGATGAGAGGAGGGCCGCGATGAGGTGTGAGACCTGCGGCGAGGAGCACGCCCTGCTGGACCCCGCCTTCCGGCGTCCCGACGCGGTGGTGCTGATGCCCCCCGGCGAGCGCGCCGAGCGGGTGAAGGAGGACGACGACCTCTGCGCCATCCGGGCCGCCGAGAAGGGGAAGCGGCACTGGTACTACGTGCGCTGCGTCCTGCCGGTGCGGATCCACGACCGGGACGAGGTCCTGATGTGGGGGATCTGGGCGGAGGTCTCGGAGGAGGACTTCGAGCGCGTGGTGGATCACTGGGAGGACCCGGCGCAGGAGCGGCTGCCGGCGATGGAGGCGAAGCTCGCCAACACCATCCCCGGCTACCCCCCCACGGTGGGGCTGCCGGTGCACCTGCGGCTGACCGGGCCGGCCACCCGGCCCGAGCTCGTCATCGCCCCGGAGGCCGATCACCCCTTCGCCACCCTCCTGCGGGAGGGGGTCGACGCCCACACCGTCGCCGGCTGGATGGCGACGATGGGCGGCGAGGGGAGGGGCGGCGGCTGATGGGCCTCTTCGACTGGTTCAAGAAGAGGAAGGCGCCCCCCGCGGCGGCGCCGGCCCCCTGGCCCGGCCCCGACCCGCGGCCCACCGGCGCCCTGCCGGCGCAGGAGCAGCTGGCCTTCGGCCACGAGGTGGAGGGTGAGCGGCGCGTCCACTGGGTCTCGATCGAACACGAGCTGACCCGGGACGCGCTCGAGGCCCGGCTCGCCGAGGTCCCGGGGCTGACCCTGCCCCCCGAGGAGGAGCCCCCCTCCTTCGACCTGAGCCCCGGCGCCGGGCCGGACGCCCTGCGCCTCTTCACCGAGCACCACGCTGCCCTCATGCGGGCCATCGAGGCCCACGACCGGGAGCGGGGCGAGCCCGGGGACGATCTGCTCGCGCCGCCCCCCGGCGGGCCGCGCCGGATGTGGCTGGTGAACGGCGAGGGGCGCGAGCTGGAGGTGGTCTACCGGAGTGAGGGGGCCACCCTCACCGTGATCTTCACCCTCGGCGAACCCGGCTACCGCTTCGAGTGGGAGGACGGCTTCTGCTTCGAGCTGCCCGGCGATCCTCCCCGCGTGCACCGCTGGTCGCTACGCGAGGGCTGACCGCTCCTCCTCGGTGCGGTGGAAGAGGGCGTAGTCGATCATCAGGCGGCCGTCGGGCAGCTCGCTGATCACGTCCACGAAGCGGTGACCGGCCTTGAGGTCCTCCAGCCGGTAGATGTGGCGGACGTAGGTGGTCTGCCCGTAGGTGCCGTCGTGGCCCTTGAGCGTCGCGATGAAGCCCATCACCCCGCTGGCGGGATCCTCGAGGTCGATCCCGAAGAGGGGGCTCGCCTCGTCGATCTCGTGCATCACCGACCAGGTCATCGTGAAGAGGGGCGAGCGCGAGCGCGAGAGCTCGAGGGGGTGGATGCGCCGGAAGTGGTGGCCCTCGGGGGAGAGCTCGTCCCGCAGGAGCGAGACGCTCACGCTGGCGTCGACGACCTCGTTGCCCCGGGCGTTGCCCACCCGGAACATCAGCACGTCCTTCCCGTTCATCCGGGTGAGGACGATCGGCTCGGAGAAGAGCCAGCCAGAGGCCGGCGCCCAGGGTGAAGACCCCACCCCAGTAACGGGCGAAGTCCCGGGAGTCGGGGGTCTGCTTCCAGGCCCGCCCGTACATCACGGCCACCAGCCCCCAGGCCGCGGCCGCGGCGAGGGCGAAGGGGGCGTGCCGGCCGGCCATGGCCGCAGGGGCGGAGATCGCCATCCCGCCCACCGCGAACATCTGGAGGAGGACCAGGGTGCGGTGGAGGAAGTCCTCGATGTTGAAGCGGTTCCCGTAGAAGGTGAAGCCGGTCCAGGAGACCCAGAGGGGCACGAAGGCCCCGACGAAGGCCACGAAGCCCCCGACCGAGACGTCGGCCGAGAGGCCGTTGCCCAGCTGGATGAAGGCGGCGACGAAGATCAGGTCGTAGAAGAGCTCGAGCCAGGTCGGCTTCTTCTCCAGGCCGAGGGCCGGGGAGTGCAGGAGAGGAGCGTGGAACCAGCGGCTGCGCATGAGGGGCAAGGTACTCCGGGGCCGCCATCGAGCCAGCGCGGCCCTTCGGCTAGAATGGTGGAGGCATGGAGGACTTCCCCGAGCCGATCGAGGCGCGCGACGTGGAGACCCTGCGGGAGGCGCTCGCCGGGGGCGCCCGAGCGCAGTACCTCCTCTTCTGGGGCCACACCCCCCGCCAGGCGGGCGTGGCCGACAAGGCCTGCCTCTCCCAGTGGTACCCCTCCCCCTTCGTCGTCGATGGCCTGACCTACGCCACCGCCGAGCACTTCATGATGGCCGAGAAGGCCCGGCTCTTCGACGACGGGATCACCCTGGCGAAGATCCACGAGGCCAGCAGCCCGGCGGAGGCCAGGGCCCTCGGCCTGGCGGCCGACGACCCCGACGCCCAGCGGCCCGAGGCCTGGCCGGGCCAGAACCTCCTGGGCTTCGCGCTGATGGAAGTCCGGGCCAGGCTCACATGAGCGCCGAACGCACCGACCGGATCAAGGGTGGCCTCCTCGGCCTGGCCCTGGGGGACGCCTTCGGGGCTCCCCACGAGGGCGGCCCCATCGAGCGCCTGCTCTGGCGGGCCATCGGCCGCAGCGAGGGAAAGCAGCGCTTCACCGACGACACCACGATGTCCCTCGACCTCGCCGAGTCCCTCGTCGAGCGCGGCGCGCTCGATCTCGACGACCTCGCCCGGCGCTTCGGAGCGAGCTACCGCTGGTCGCGGGGCTACGGCCCGGGGGCGGCGAAGCTGCTCAAGCGGGTGCGCGGCGGAATGGACTGGCGGGAGGCCAGCCGCTCGGTCTACCCGGAGGGCTCCTTCGGCAACGGCGGCGCGATGCGGGCGCCGGTGATCGGGCTGGCCTTCGCCGCCCGGCCCGAGGCGCTCGCCGACGCCGCCAGCGAGCAGGCCAGCATCACCCACGCCCACCCCCTGGCGAGGGAGGGCGCGGTGATGATCGCCGCCGCCACCGCCGCCGCGCTCGAGGGCGTCGATGCCGAGGCCCTCCTGGACGCCGCGACGGCGCCCTGCGAGCAGGCCCCCTTCACGATGCGGCTGGAGATCGCCCGCGGCTGGCTGCGGCTGTCGCAGGGGAACGAGCCCTCGCCGCGGGAGGTGCGGGAGAGCCTGGGCAACGGCATCGCGGCGGTGGACTCCTGCGTCACCGCCCTCTACCTGGCCGGCCGCTTCCTGCACCTCGACTTCGCCGACCTCCTTCGCTTCGCGGCCCTCCTCGGCGGCGACGTCGACACCATCGGCGCCATGGCCGGCGCCCTCTGGGGCGCCCACAACGGAGCGGGGGAGCTGCCGGGGGAGCTGCTCGGCCTGCTCGAGCAGCGCGAGCGCCTCGAGGCCGCCGCCGCCGGCCTCGCCGCCACCTTCGCCTGAAGACCCGGCCGCGCGGTGGACGCGAGGCGCGAGGTGCGGGATGCTCCCACGCACCTTGTCCGCTCTGCTCCACGCCCCGCTGCCTCGCCTGACGGTCCTCGCCCTGGCCCTGCTGCCAGCGCTCCCGGCGCTGGCCTCCGCCGCGGGCGCGCCCGCGGAGCCGCCCTTCCCCCTGCCCGAGGGGCGGGTCGTGGAGACCCAGATGAACGTCTGGGAGGACCGCACCTACACGGTGGAGCTCTTCCTCAAGCGCAAGCTCTGCCCGGCCCTCAAGGAGCACGGCGCGGCGGCCGCGGCGCTCTTCGACGAGGAAGCCTCGCTAGTCCTGCCCACGGAGACCGAGCAGCCCCTGAAGGTGCACCTCCTGGGGCTCGAGGGTGGAACGCTGGCGCCCGGCCCCGAGCAGACCCTGGGGCGGGAGGGCGTGGGCGCGGCCCTCGAGGGTTGGCTCGGGCCCCACGCCGAGCGCAGCCGCTGCTCGGTGGGCTTCCACACCTCGATCATCGTCCGGGGAGAGCCCTTCCTGGCCCAGGGTCGCTTCCACCTCACCTTCGGCAGCCGGGACGCCCGGGGCAGGCCGATCATGGACAGCGTCGAGGCCAGCTACGAGCTGCGCGGTAGCCGCAAGTCCCCCCGGATCTCCCGGCTCCACCTCGAGCAGGTCTACCGGATCCGGGCCGAGGCGCCGCGCTTCGTGGACGTCACCGAGGCGGCCGGGCTTCCGCCGGTCTTCTCCGAGCGGAAGAGCAACTTCTCCCTCGACGGCCCCGACCGCGGCAGCATCGCCATCGACGACGTGAACGGCGACGGCTGGCTGGACCTCTACATCGGCCGCGCCGACGCGAACCTGCTCTTCCTCGCGAAGGGCGACGGGACCTACGAGGAGAAGGCGAAGAGCTACGGCCTGGGCGACACCGGCGCCGCGCGCTCGATGCACTTCGTCGATCTCGACGGTGACGGGGACGAGGACCTGGTGATCGCCAACGCGGTCCATCGCAAGGGCCGCGGGGGCATCATGGTCTACCAGCGTGAGGGCGAGCGCTTCACCCTGGTGCAGAAGATCGACCTCGGCCAGTCCAACCACTTCCGCACCATGGCGACGGGTGACGTCGACGGAGACGGTGATCTCGATCTGCACGTCTCCAACTACGGGCGCTCCGACGTCCGCGGCTCCGAGAGCCTCCTCTTCGATCCCACCGGGCTTCCCGACCTCCTCCTGATCAACGAGACGAAGGACGGAAAGATCCAGCTCGTGAACCGCGCGAAGGAGTGGGGGGTCGCCGACCGCTTCTGGACCTACGGCACGGCCCTGGCCGACCTGGACGACGATGGCCGCCTCGACCTCGCCATCGCCGACGACTTCGGCCCCAAGCGCCTCTACCGGAACACCGGCGAGGGCCGCTTCGAGGATCTCTCCGAGGCCTCCGGCGTCGGCTTCGAGCGCGCCTCGGGCATGGGCGTGGACGTGGCCGACATCAACGGAGACGGCCACCTCGACCTCTACTTCGCCAACATGCACTCCAACGCCGGCACTCGCCTCGGCAACTTCCTCCCCCGGAAGGACGACGTCTCCGGCCGCATCCACCGCGCGGCCGCGGGCAACACCCTCTGGCTGGGGAAGGGCGACATGAAGTTCCAGGAGGTCGGCGTGCCCTGGGGCGTCGCCGACGGGGGATGGGCCTGGGGCATCCGCTTCGTCGACCTCGATCTCCACGGGGGCTCCGAGCTCGCCTCCCCCTGCGGCTTCCTGACGGGACCCGAGCTCGACGACGGGTGAGTGCCCTACTGGCGCCTGGTCCTGGCGTCCGAGCCCGACACCCCCGGGAAGCTCAAGCGGGTGGCCCAGACCCCGATGATCCGCAAGGACACCCGGACGACGACCCTCTCCGGGCGTGAGCGCGATCGCTACTTCGTGCGGGTGGGCGAGGGGGAGCCCTTCTACCTGGACGTCGGCTTCGTGCTGGGCACCGACTCGGTCACCGACTCACGCAGCCTGGCCAAGGCCGACCTCGATGGAGACGGCGACCTCGACCTGATCCTGCGCACCGAGGGCCCGAACCGGAAGCTGCGGGTCTACCGCAATGAGGGGCCCTCGGGCCCCTCCGCCGAGGTCCGCTTCGCCACCAGCCGGGACGCCGCCTCGGCCACGATCCTCGTCACGAGCGGCGACGCCACCACCAAGATCCCCATGCTCATCGGCCAGGGCTTCCTGGCCCAGGACCCCTACCGGCAGCTCGTCCCGCTGGGCGAGGACGGGAAGACCGAGCTGAAGGTCCGCTGGCCCGGCGGAGAGCAGGTGAAGCTCGACGCCCTCGTGCCCGGGGCGATCGTCGAGGTCCGGCGCTACCCCGAGGCGAAGCTCAGCGTGCTCACCCGCCCTGCCCCCCTCGTGCTGGGGGGGAGCGCCGTCGAGACCGCGCCGGCCACCTGCGACCTGGCGGCCCTGAAGGAGGATCTGCCCGAGGAGGAGGCGGAGCTGGTCGAGGCCGGCGAGGAGCGCCGACCCCTGCTGCTCAACCTCTGGGCGCCCTGGTGCCAGCCCTGCCGCAAGGAGCTGCCGCTGCTCGCTCGCTTCGCGAAGCAGCACCCCGAGGTCGAGGTGCGGCTGCTGGCCGTCGACGGCACGCCCCCCGCCATCGCGAAGATGGCCGGCAAGCTCGCGCCCGGGGTGAAGGTCACCCGCCTGAAGAGCGGCGCCGTCGAGCGGCGCGGCGAGGCCCTGCGGATCCCCACCACCTGCTTCTACGACACCGCGCGGACGCTGCAGCGGGGCTGGGCCATGCCCGTGGGCAAGGCGACCCTCGACGCCCTCGCCCCCCGGCCCGCCGCCTCCGAGACCCCATGAACGAGCTCGTCGTCTTCGAGAGCCGGGACGGCGTCACCGTCCTGCGGATGAACCTCCCGCGTCGCCTCAACGGCTGGACGATGGAGATGATGGAGGCGCTGCGCGCCGCGCTCGAGCGCGCCGCCGGGGACGCCGCGACGAAGGTCGTCATCCTCACCGGCACCGACCCCTACTACAGCGCCGGGGTGAACCTCGGCGGCACCCTGAAGCTGGGTCACCCCCGCGAGCTACACGCGCAGATCGTGAAGCACAACCAGGCCCTCTTCGACGGCTTCATCGAGTTCGGAAAGCCGATCCTGGTGGCGGCGAACGGGCCGGCCATCGGCGCCAGCGTCACCTCGGCCACCCTCTGCGACGGGATCATCGCCTCGGAGGAGGCGACCTTCTCCACCCCCTTCGCCGCCCTGGGCGTCCCCCCGGAGGGCTGCTCCAGCGTGCTCTTCGAGAAGCTGATGGGCGCGGCGACCGCCGAGCGCATCCTGGGGAAGGAGGGCTGGAAGCCCACCGGCACCGAGGCGAAGGAGATCGGCCTGGTGCAGTGGGTGGTGCCCCACGGCGAGCTGCTGGCCGAGGCGCGGAAGATCGCCGAGGGGTGGATCGAAGAGGGCCGCGAGCGCGGCTACCGCGGCGGGACGAGCCGGGAGGAGCTGCTGGCGGTGAACGCCCGGGAGTCGGTGCAGGTGGCCGACTCCTTCCTCTCCGCGCCCTTCCTGAAGGGTCAGTACCGCTTCCTCAAGAGCAAGAAGAAGTGGGCGCCGGCGGCGACCTTCTTCCTGCTCTGGCGCACGCGGCCCCTCTGGTCGCGCCTGATGTAGCTAAACCAGAAATCACGATTCCCGATCACGCCTGGCTTGCAGGCCGCACCCGCCTGCGGCGTCAGGCCTCGGTCACCTAGCTAAGGCTAGGCTCCCTCACCCTTCCTTGCATCCGGGCACGTCCGCGGCGCCATCCGCTGTTCGGGAATCATGATCTCTGGTTTAGCTTCCGCTCTGGAGGTGGACGCCGAGGGAGAGCCAGGGCAGCGGGAGGATCTTGCCGCCCTCGCCGGTGTCCGCGTCCTGGGCCCAGACCCAGAGCAGGGCGAAGCCCAGGCGCAGGCGGAAGGCCTCGGGGCCCATCAGGCCCTTGCCGCTGCCCGGGCCGATCTGCAGGCGCAAGCCCGTGGTGAGCATCGTGTCCCGAAACGGGGCGCGGGGCAGCAGCTCGGTCGCGAAGCTCCAGCGCTGCCCGACCCGCTGCTCGGCCGCGAAGAAGGGGAGCAGCTGCACGGGGATGCGCTCGATCACCCGGTCGTCCCCGGCGCAGACGTCCACGCCGCCCCCCACGCCCGGCGCGCCCAGCCCCCCCGCGCCGCAGGCGGAGCGGAAGGAGAAGGACTGGGGCAGGAGGTGGTGGTTGTCGAGGAGGTAGGCGCCCGCCACCAGGTGGGTGCGCCGGCGGGGGCCGAAGTGCTTGCCCACCGTCAGGGTGAAGAGGTTGAACTGCATGTTCGCGCCGCCCACGGCCACGAAGCCCGCGCCCGCGACCCCGTTGCCGAGGAAGGCCACGCCCCCGCCGCCGATGCCGGCGCCGAAGAGGTCGAGGAGGTCGTAGGCCAGCGCCACGCCCGGGAGCTTCGCCTGCTCGTCGAGGATCTTTACCTTCAGACCCAGATCGAAGAAGCCGAAGATCGCCAGCCCGCCGGCGCCGCCGGCGATGAGCCCGCCCGCCGGCACCGCCCCGCCGATGGCGCCGGGCACGGGGAAGCCGCCGAGCCAGAGCTGGAGCTGAACCCGATCCGAGAGGCCCATCGCCATCCGGAAGAGGAGGAGCTCGTCGTTGGAGACGAGCAGGTGGCCGGGGCGCAGGGTGAGCTCCGAGGGCGAGAGGAGGATCCGCTCGTCGCCGGTGTCGCGGGCGACAAAGCGGGTCCGGGCGTGACCGACCCGCAGGCCGAGCTGCCTTCCGAGCTCCCGGCCGGCGCGCTCGTGGAGCGCCGCCTCCTGGCCGGGGGGCGCGCCCGGCGCACCCCAGCGGCTGCGGCCGACCAGGGTGCCGTCGGGGAGCGCGAGGAGGCCCTCGACGATGAGGCGGCCGGAGCGCGAGTGATCCACCATCCGGCCGACGAGGTCCACGGTGTCGGAGCGCGAGCCGGTGAGGACCGAGCGCGCCTCCAGGATCCGGATCTCCAGCCGGAAGGCCGGCTCCCCTGCCTCGCTCGTGAGGCCGGCGGCCTCGGCGAGCGCCGGCCCGGCCGCCGCGGCGATCGGCCCGGCCACCGGGCCCTCCCCGGTCGCCCGGACGTTGCGGATCCCGGCGTGGCGTCCCAGGGGGGCGACCCGCCCGCGCCCGGGGAGCGTGCCGCAGGCCGAGGCGAGCAGGAGCGCGAGGAGCAGGGAGCCTCTCGTCGGCGATCGCATCGGCTGGCTAGAGGGCGAGCTGGTAGCCCACGGTCAGGCCGAGGCCGCCGAGGAGGGAGCTCGCGGAGAGCGCACCGGTGTCGTCCTCGGGGCCGCCGAAGAGGATCGTCGTCTGCGCCTCGAGGGTGACGGCCCCCGGCCCCAGCGCGAAGGAGGGGCCGAGGGAGACGCCGAGCGCCGGCGTGATGCCCGAGGCCGAGCGCCCCGCCGTGCTCGCCGAGAGGAAGGCGGCGCCGCCGATCAGCTGCGCCTGCCAGCGCAGGCCGCGCAGGGAGGGGGTCTGGAGGCGGAGGGCGAGCCCGAAGGAGAGCCCCTGCCAGTCCAGGCGGCG